>NZ_JBQHDG010000006.1:0-451560 GCF_052068095.1 Phytohabitans sp. LJ34
GCGGGCGCAGAAGTTCACCTGGAACGCGGACGGCACGCCCAACTTCGGCACCCCGGTCAACAGCGGCGTGGCCATCCAGGCCCCGTCCGGCGAACCCGCTTCCTGATCCGACACTCAAGTGCCGTGGCGCGCGACCCAGCGCGCGCCACGGCGTCGGGACGGCCTACGGCTCGGTGGGCGTGCCGAGGTCGGTCATCGTGCCGCGGTACCAGAAGAACGCGTGGCTGGACGCGTTGCCCGGAAGGCTCGCGGAGCCCACGACGGCGCCGCGGTCGTTGACCCCGTACGCCGTGGAGTAGGGCCCGCCGAGGGTGCCGAGATCGGTCATGGCGCCGTCGGCCCAGAGGTAGGCGTGGCTTTCGACGCCGCCGGTCAGGCCGCTGGAGCCGACGGCCTCGCCGCGCTCGTTGACGTCCCACACATCCGTGACCGCGCCGCCGAGGGTGCCCAGGTCGTGCTCCTCGTACCCGCCGTCCGAGGGTGTCCACAGTGTACCCTTCGACCACGCGGTCGAGCCCGGCTGGGTGGCGACGATCTCGCCCGCGTCGTTGAGGTCGCCGAGGCGGTCGGCCCCGGTGAAGGGCTGGCTCCCCAGCAGGGTGCCCTGGCGGCAGGCGTCCGCGCCGTGCCCCACGCGCAGGTAGCCGAAGCTGTTCACACAGGTGGCCAGCACGTCGCCGCGGTCGTTGACGGCGTGGGCCTCGCCGTCCCCGAGGTCGAGTACCCGCCCACGCGACCACAGGACCGCACGGTGGTGGTAGCCGGGCGGGGTGTTGCAGTATCCCACCGCCTCGCCCCGGTCGTTGACGTCCACCGCGACGCACTCGGTCGTGCCCGGCAGCACGCCCAGGTCGGTCATGCCGCCATCGCCGGACCACCGGAACGCGTGCCGCGAGCCGTCCGGTGTGTCGCTGACGCCGACGACCTCGCCGAGATCGTTGACGCCGAGCGCCGCGCTGTGTTTGCCGCCGAGGGTCCCCAGGTCGCGCGCGTAGTGCTCGCGGTCCCAGAAGACCGCGTGCCGCTGGCCGGAGCTCGTCGTCGACTCGCCCGCCACCTCACCCCGGTTGTTCACCGCCCAGGCGACGCTCCGCGCGGCGGCGGTGACGGCCGCGCCGGCGCTTCGCGGGTGAGCCACCACCGTGCCGGCCGCGGCGACCAGCATCACGAGGAATATCCGTTGTAGACGCACGACGGCGAAGGTGCCACACGCCGGTTTCAAAAAGCCTTCACGGCGCTGACACCGACGGGATCAGGCCTGCGGGCGCGGGCCGGTAGAGTCGCGGACCACGAGCCGGCACGGCTGCCGCACCACCCCGGAGGCGGGCTCGCCGTCGAGCGCCGCGAACAGGTGCTTGACGGCCGTCTCGCCGAGCTGCTGAAGGTTGAGGTCCACAGTGGTCAGCGGCGGCTGGCAGTCGGACGCGAACTCGTGCCAGTTGTCGTAGCCCACGATGGAGATGTCGTCGGGTACGCGGCGGCCGAGCTCGCGGACCGCGCCGGCGACCCCGGCGGCGATCTGGTCGTTGCCGCAGAAGATGGCGTCGATCTCGGGGTTGGCCGACAGCAGGATCCGGGCGGCGTTTCGGCCCCAGCGCTGCGACCACTCGCCGTAGAGCGGGTCGCCGCCGGCCAGGGCGAGGCCGGCGCTGGCGAGCACCTTGCGCACGCTGGTCACGCGGTCGCGGGCGGCGCGGTAGCTCTCCGGGCCGGTGATGTGCGCGATGGTGCGGCGGCCCAGCGACACGAGGTGCTCGGTGGCGAGGCGGGCGCCGTGCTCGTCGTCGGCGAGGACGGACAGGTCGTGGGGATTGTCCGATTCGCCGTACACGTAGACGACCGGGACCGGGATCTGGCGGGTGAGCGACGGGCGCAGGTCGTTGGAGTCGCCGAGTACGACGAAGCCGTCGACCTGGCGGGCGATCAGCGTGCGGATGTAGTGCTGGCGCCGGATCGCGTCGCCGCGGGCGTCGCAGAGCAGCACGGACATCTGGCCGTTGGCCAGGGCGTTTTCCACGCCGAGCAGGATCGGGATGGAAAACCGGTGGGCGAGCTCGTCGGTGAGCAGCCCGATCGTGCGCGTGTTGCCGGTCAGCAGGCCGCGGGCCAGGACGTTGGGCTGGAACGACAGCTCCTCGGCCGCCTCCAGCACCCGCCGCCGGGTCTCCGGGGCGACCTCGTCGCGCGCGTTGAGCGCCTTCGACGCCGTGGCCACCGACACGCCGGCGAGACGCGCGACATCGGTCAACGTGACCGTCCGGGATCGCTGCCTGCCCACCGAAATCCTTTCGAAAAAGCTTTCGGGGCGAAAGCCTACATCATCGAAATAGGCAAACTCCTCTCTTGACGTGTGCGTAATATCGCCGCTACATTGCCGAAAAGGTTTTCGGCCACCGGGCGGCCAGCGGTCCCGAAGGGGTGACCATGATCGGACCGGTGCGTCCATCGGCGGGTGCGCTGCGCCCGCTAGGCCTCGACGCCGTGCGTATCACCGGCGGCTTCTGGGGTGAGCGGCAGGAGCGCAACGCCAAGGCTTCCATCCCGCACGCCCATCACTGGTTGGAGGAGACCGGCTGGTTGGGCAACTTCCGCTTGGCGGCGACGGATGACCTGGTGCCGCATCGTCGGCGAGGTCGGGAGTTTTCCGATTCTGAGGTGTTCAAGCTGGCGGAGGCGATGGCGTGGGAGTGTGCGCGTGGTGGTGACGTGTCGGTGGGTGAGTTGTCCACTGTGGTCGCGGCGGCGCAGGAGCCGGGTGGCTATCTGAATACGATGTTCGGTCGGCCGGGTCAGCAGCCGCGTTACTCCGATCTGACCTGGGGTCACGAGCTGTACTGCTACGGGCATCTGATCCAGGCCGGTGTGGCCCGGCTGCGCGGCGGCGTCAAGGACGCCCTAGCCACGACCGCGATCCGGGCCGCCGACCACGTGTGTGTCGAGTTCGGTCCGACCGGGCGGCAGGCGTTGTGCGGTCATCCGGGGATCGAGATGGCTTTGGTGGAGTTGTTTCGGGCTACCGGGACGGCCCGTTATCTGGATCAGGCGCGGTTGTTCGTGGATCGGCGTGGTCAGGCGTCGTTGCCGGATGTCGAGTTGGGTCGGGCGTATTTCCAGGACGATGTTCCGGTCCGGGAGCGGGTGGTGTTCGCGGGGCATGCCGTGCGTGCGTTGTATCTGGCGTGCGGTGCGGTGGATGTGGCGGTGGAGACCGGTGACGACAAGTTGTTGGCGGCGGTGGTGCGCCAGTGGGAGCGGACGGTCGCGGCTCGTACGTATGTGACTGGTGGGATGGGTTCGCGGCACGAGGGGGAGGCGTTCGGAGAGGATTTCGAGTTGCCGGCTGATCGTGCGTATGTGGAGACGTGCGCGGCGGTGGCGTCGGTGATGTTGTGTTGGCGGTTGTTGCTGGCTACGGGTGAGGCGCGGTTCGCGGATTTGGCGGAGCGGACCTTGTTCAACGTGGTGGCGGCGTCGACGTCGTTGGATGGGCGGGCGTTTTTCTACACCAATCCGTTGCGGCAGCGGGTGGCGGGTGAGGTGTTGGATCGGTCGCGGCCGTGGCCGCGTGCGTCGTCGGGCGAGCGGGCGCCGTGGCGGGATGTGTCGTGTTGCCCGACGAATGTCGCTCGTACGCTGGCGTCGTTGGGTGGGTATGTGGCTACGGTCGACGACGGTGGCGTGCAGGTTCACCAGTACGCGGCCGGCACGGTGGCCAGCGGTGACATCGCGCTCACCGTGGCGACCGGCTACCCGTGGGACGGCGGTGTGGAGGTGCGGGTCGACCGCACGAGCCAGCGGCCGTGGCGGCTGTCGCTGCGCGTGCCCGCCTGGGCCGGCGAGGCCACGCTCGTTACCCCCGAAGGCACCCAACGGGTCACGCCGGGATACGCGGTCGTGTCCCGCACCTGGCGATCCGGCGACACCGTGCGGCTCGAACTGCCACTTACTCCACGGTGGACCGCACCCGACCCGCGCATCGACGCGGTACGCGGCTGCGTCGCCGTCGAACGCGGCCCGCTCGTCTACTGCGCCGAGTCGGTCGACCACGACCCGGCCACGGCGCTGGACGCGGTCAACGTCGACCGCTCCGCACCGCTCACCGAGCGGCCGCTGCCGGCGCTCGGCCGGGACGTCGTCGCGCTGGCGGTCCCGGCCTCGGCGACGTCCGATCCGAGGAGCGAAGCGACGAGGACGGACGAAGCCGACGACCGGGACCCGAGCGAGCCAGCAGGCGGAGTCCCGGCACGCACCACCCCCGCTGCCGGCGACGGCTGGCCGTACGGATCGATCAGCACCGCGGAAGCAGAGCCGGGCAACCTCACCCTCGTTCCGTACCACCTGTGGGCCAACCGCGGTCCGGCGACCATGCGGGTCTGGCTCCCGGTGGCCTCGTCCACACAGGACAGGAGGTAACCCGTGTCCCTCTCCCGCCGCACCGTGCTGCGCGCCTCCGCCGCCGGGGCCGTCGCGGCCGCCGGTGTCACCGCATCGCGCACGACGCCCGCCGTCGCCGCCCGCCCGGACACCGGGGTTTCCGTCTACCCCTTCCCGCTCTCCGCCGTCTCCCTGCTCGCCGGGCCGTTCCAGGCCAATACCGGACGCACTCACAGCTACCTCGGCTTCCTCGACGCCGACCGGCTTTTGCACATGTTCCGGGTCAACGTCGGGCTGCCCTCGTCGGCCACGGCGATGGGCGGCTGGGAGTCGCCCACGACCGAGCTGCGCGGCCACTCCATGGGGCACGTGCTCACCGCGCTCGCCCAGGGCTACGCGAACGGCGGCCCGGCCGCGTTCAAGACCAAGGGCGACTACCTCGTCGCCGAGCTCGCCAAATGCCAGGACAGGGCCACGACCGCCGGGTTCAACACCGGCTACCTCTCCGCCTACCCGGAAAGTTTCATCGACCGGGTCGAGGCGCGGCAGTCGGTGTGGGCGCCGTACTACACGCTCCACAAGATCATGGCCGGGCTGCTCGACACGCACCTGCTCGCCGGCAACGCACAGGCGCTAACCGTGCTGACCCGGATGGCGGGCTGGACGAAGTTTCGCAACGACCGGCTCACGCTCACCCAGCGGCAGAACATGCTGGACACCGAGTTCGGCGGGATGAACGAGACGCTCACCAACCTCTACCAGCTCACCGCCGACCCCAACCACCTGACCACGGCGCAGTACTTCGACCACGCCGAGATCTTCGACCCGCTCGCGTCCAACGTGGACAACCTGAACAACTACCACGCCAACACGCAGATCCCGAAGGTGCTGGGCGCGATCCGCGAATACCACGCCACCGGCACCACGCGGTACCGCGACATCGCCGTCAACTTCTGGGACATCGTGACCAGCCGCCACTCGTACGCGATCGGCGGCAACTCCAACGGCGAGTACTTCAAGGCGCCCAACCGGATCGCCGGCGAGCTGTCCGACACCACGGCCGAGTGCTGCAACACGTACAACATGCTCAAGCTGAGCCGGCAGCTGTTCTTCACCAACCCGGCCCGCGCCGACTACATGGACTACTACGAGAAGGCGCTCTACAACCACATCCTCGGCGCGCAGAACCCCAGCTCCAGCCACGGCTTCCACTGCTACTACGTGCCGCTGCGGCCCGGCGGCATCAAGACGTACAGCAACGACTACAACGACTGGACGTGCTGCCACGGCACCGGCATGGAGAGCAACACCAAGTACGTCGACAGCATCTACTTCCACGACGGCGGCGACACCCTGTACGTCAACCTCTTCATCGCCTCGGTGCTCAGCTGGCCCGGCCGGGGCATCACCGTACGGCAGGAGACCACCTACCCGGAGACGCCCTCGACCCGGCTCACCGTCACCGGCTCCGGCACTTTCACTCTCCGGTTGCGTATCCCGTCGTGGACCAGCGGAGCGCAGATCCTCGTCAACGGCACCGCCGCGGGCGTGACGGTCACCCCCGGCACCTACGCGACGATCACCCGCGCGTGGACGTCGGGCGACGTCGTCGACGTGACCCTGCCGATGGCGCTGACCCGCGAGTCCACACCGGACAACGCTGCGGTGCAGGCGGTGAAGTACGGGCCGATCGTGCTGGCCGGCGCCTACGGCACGAACAACCTCTCCACCATGCCGGCGCTCAACGCGTCGACGCTCGCCCCGACGTCGACGCCGCTCCAGTTCACCGCGACGGCCAGCACCGGGGCGGTGACGCTGCTGCCGTTCTACAAGATGCACGGCCAGCGGTACACCGTCTACTGGAACGTCGACAACACGCCGCCGCCGGCCCCGTTCGTCGCGCACTACCGCTTCGACGAGACCTCCGGCACGAGCGCGGCGGACGCCACCGGAAACGGCCGCACCGCCACCCTGGCCGGCGGCGCCGGCTGGACCGCCGGCCGCACCGGGGGAGCGGTCAACCTCAGCGGCACCAACGCGTACGTCGCGCTGCCGCCGGGGATCCTGGCCGGCGCCACCGCCTGCACGGTCGCCACCTGGGTCCGCCTCGACACCATCGCCAACTGGACCCGGCTGTTCGACTTCGGCTCGGGCTCCTCGACCAGCATGTTCCTGACGCCGCGCGGCAGCGGCGGCACCGCCCGCTTCGCCATCACGACCTCCGGATCCGGCGGCGAGCAACGCATCAACGCCCCGGCCGCGCTGCCGACCGGCGTGTGGACGCACGTCGCGGTCACGCTCTCCGGCGCGGTCGGCGTCCTGTACGTCGACGGCGCCGAGGTCGCCCGCAACGCGGCACTGACCCGCCGCCCGGCCGACCTCGGCAACACCACACAGAACTGGATCGGCCGCTCCCAGTACGGCGCCGACCCGTACCTGGACGGTGCCGTGGACGGTTTCCGCCTCTACAGCCGCGTGCTCACCGCGGCCGAGGTGGCCGACCTCCACGCCACCGGCCAGTAACCCACAGACCCCGGCTGGGGGTCCGACCTGCGCCCGGCTCGTCGGACCGCCAGCCGGCCATCCGTAGCCCCCACGGCCCCCCGCCCTGTCCCCCAAGAGGGCAGCCCTGTCACTGTCTGGGCGGGTATACGGGAGCCCTGTTGGGACTTCACGCCCAAGAGGGCTGCCCTCTTGGGGGACAGGGCTTGGGGCGCGGAGCTGGCAGCGGGGGCCGGGGGTTTCGGCGAGCCCTGGCGAGCCGCCGGGTCCCGCGGTCTCCGGCGGGAGCGGCGGTCCGCCGCTGACGCGGACCCGGGTAATGCAACAAAGGAGCTAAAGGGGGAACCCTCCCAGCATCTCGTCCGGGACCTCTTCGAAGACGAGTTGGGTTTGGGTGTTGCGGACGCCGGGGATCGACTGGATCTCGTCGAGGACGAGCGCGCGCAAATGCGCCTGGTCGGGCACGCGGACCAGCGCGATGATGTCGAACGCGCCGCCGGTCAGCGCGAAGTGCTGGATCGCGGGCAGGCGGATGAGGCGCTCGCGGACGTCGCGCCAGGCGTTCTGCTCGATCCGCATCGTGACGTAGACGGCGGTGGTGAGGCCGACCTGGGCCGGGTCGAGGCGTACCGAGAAGCCGCGGATCACGCGGTCGCGGACCAGCCGGGCGAGCCGGCTGTAGGCGTTGGCGCGGGAGATGTGCAGCCGCTCGGCCAGGGTGCGCACCGCGATCCGGCCGTCCTTGACGAGCTCGGCGACCATCCGCCGGTCGACGTCGTCGAGGGTTGCCGCCGGTTGTCTCGCCGGCGGCGCGGGTGTCCCTGATGGCGTGCCCGTTTGTCTTTCCACCGTGCCCCCCGGTGCGCATCTGTCTTGAAGATGTCCCAGTATATGGACAGATCTTCGAGGGCGGCCGCATGGTACGGAGATGGACCTGCTTCCCACGGCCGAGCCGGTGCGGCTGATCGAGGCGGACGGCACGCCGGTGGCCGGGCGCGCGCTGCCCGGCGGCACGGCGCTGCGGGCGGCGTACCGGGCGCTGGTGGTCGGGCGGCGCTTCGAGCAGCAGGCGACCGCCCTGGTCAAGCAAGGGCAGCTCGCGGTCTACCCGTCGGCGCGCGGCCAGGAGGCGGCCGAGGTCGGCGCGGTCCTCGCCCTGCGGCCCACCGACTGGATCTTCCCGACGTACCGGGACAGCGTCGCGCTGCTCACCCGCGGCGTCGACCCGGTCGAGATCCTCACGTTGCTGCGCGGGGAGTGGCACTGCGGCTACGACCCGTACGCGCACGGCGCGGCGCCGCAGTGCACGCCCCTGGCCACCCAGGCGCCGCACGCGGTCGGGCTCGCCTTCGCCGCGCAGGCCCGGGGTGAGGACACGGTGGCGCTCGCGTTCGTCGGTGACGGCGCGACTTCCGAAGGAGACTTTCACGAGGCGCTCAACTTCGCCGCGGTCTTCCACCTGCCGGTCGTATTTTTCGTGCAGAACAACCAGTACGCCATCTCCGTGCCGGTGAGCCGGCAGACGAGCGCGCCGTCGCTGGCGCACAAGGCCGTCGGCTACGGCATGCCGGGTGTGCTCGTCGACGGCAACGACGTCGCGGCCGTGCTGACGGTGGTGGGCGAGGCGGCGCGGCGGGCCCGCGAGGGCGAGGGGCCGACGCTGGTCGAGGCGATGACGTACCGGGTCGACGCGCACACCAACGCCGACGACGCCACCCGCTACCGGCCCGACGAGGAGGTCGCCGGGTGGCTGGCCCGCGACCCGCTGGACCGGCTGTCCGCGTACCTGACCAACTCCGGCCAGCTGAACGTCGACGTCGAGGCGGCCGTCGCGGCCGAGGCCGAGGAGCTCGCCGCCGACCTGCGCGCCCGCCTCGTCGCCGAGGTGCCGCCGGCGCCGGAGGAGCTTTTCGCGCACGTGTACCACCGACCCACGCAGCGGCTGCGCGCCCAGGCCGCGCTGCTGCGGGCCGAATCCGCCCCGTCGCGGGCCGAGTCCGACGGGAGCTGAGCGGCGTGGCGGTCTCGATGGCACAGGCGATCAACCAGGCGCTCGCCGACTGCCTGGCGGAGGACGAGCGGGTGTTCGTGTTCGGCGAGGACGTCGGCACGCTCGGCGGCGTCTTCCGGATCACCGACGGCCTGGCCGCCAAGTACGGCGAGCGGCGCTGCTTCGACACCCCGCTGGCCGAGTCGGGCATCGTCGGCATGGCGGTCGGCATGGCGATGCACGGCATGCGCCCGGTGGTGGAGATGCAGTTCGACGCGTTCGCCTACCCCGCGTTCGAGCAGATCGTCAGCCACGTCGCGAAGATGCGCAACCGCACCCGCGGGAAGGTGAGCCTGCCGATGGTGATCCGCGCGCCGTACGGCGGCGGCATCGGCGGGGTGGAGCACCACAGCGACTCCTCCGAGGCGTACTACGCGCACACGCCGGGGCTGACCGTCGTCGCGCCGGCGACGGTCGCGGACGCGTACAGCCTGCTGCGCGCGGCGGTCGCCTGGCCCGACCCGGTCGTCTTCCTGGAACCCAAGCGGCTCTACTGGAGCAAGGACGAGGTCACGCTGCCGGTCCAGGGCGAGCCGATCGGGCGCGCCGCGGTCCGGCGGTCGGGTGCCGACGCCACGCTCGTCGCGTACGGGCCCAGCGTGCCGGTCGCCCTCGCCGCCGCCGACGCGGCCCGCGACGAGGGCTGGGACCTCGAGGTGGTCGACGTGCGGAGCATCGTTCCGCTCGACGAGGAGACGCTCGTCGCCAGCGTCCGCAAGACCGGCCGCGCGGTCGTCGTCGCCGAGGCGGCCGGGTTCGCCAGCGTGGCCGCCGAGATCGCGGCCCTGCTCTCCGAACGCTGCTTCCACGCCCTCGAAGCTCCGGTGCGGCGGGTCACCGGCTTCGACATTCCCTACCCTTCACCGAAACTCGAACACCACCACCTGCCCGACGTGGAACGGATTCTGGACGCCGTCGCCACCTTGCAGTGGGAGGACGCGTGACCGCCCAGCAGTTTCGCCTGCCCGACCTCGGCGAAGGGCTGACCGAGGCGGAGGTGCTGCGCTGGCTCGTGAAGGTCGGCGACACCGTGGCCGTCGATCAGCCTGTGGTCGAGGTGGAGACCGCGAAGGCGAGCGTCGAGGTGCCGACGCCGTTCGGCGGTGTGGTGGCAGAGCTGCACGCGGCCGAGGGTGCGACGGTCTCGGTGGGTGCCCCGCTCATCTCGGTCGCCTCGGCCGAGGGCTCGGGCAACGTGCTCGTGGGCTACGGCACCACGCAGTCGCGGCGGGCCCGGCGCCGCCGGCCGGCCGCCGGCCCGCGACCCCTCGTCATCTCGCCGATTGTGCGCAAGCTGGCCCGCGACCACGACGTGGACCTGTCGGCGCTGACCGGCACCGCTCCCGGTGGCGTGATCGCCCGCCGCGACGTGGAGGGTGCGATAGCCGCGTCGGCGTCGCCGGCGCGTGGGCCGGTGGCTCCCGTCGATCCGCTGCCCGTGCGCGAACGGGTGCCGCTGACCGGCGTGCGGCGGTCGATGGCCGAGCGGCTCACCCGCAGCCGCCGGGAGATCCCGGACGCCACCACGTGGGTCGACGTCGACGTGACCGCGCTCGTCGAGACCCGCCGCCAGATGCTGGCCCGCGATCCCGGCAACCCGGTGGGCTTCCTGGCGTTCGTCGCCAGGTTCGTGGTCGCCGGGCTGGCCCGCTATCCCGACCTGAACAGCCGCGTCGACCTCGACGCCGGCGACATCGTGCACCTCGACGGCGTCAACCTCGGCATCGCCGCGCAGGGCGAGCGGGGGCTGCTCGTGCCTGTCGTCCACGACGCACACCGGCGCAACGTGCGCGAGCTGCACGCCGAGATCGCCCGCCTGGCCTCGGCCGCCCGCGCCGGCGAGCTCGGTGTCGGCGACCTGACCGGCGGCACGTTCACGCTCAACAACTACGGCGTGTTCAATGTGGACGGTGCGACGCCGATCGTCAACCACCCGGAGGCCGCGCTCCTCGGCGTGGGCCGGATCCTCGACCGGCCGTGGGTCGTCGACGGCGCGGTGGTGCCGCGCAAGATAGCCCAGTTCTCGCTGACGTTCGACCACCGGGTCTGCGACGGGGGCACGGCGGCCGGCTTCCTCCGCTTCGTCGTCGACTGTGTCGAGCACCCGGCCGAGGCGCTCGCCCGGATCTGACTCTCCGGGTGATGTCGGGGTTGCCCCGGATGGCTTCTCGCCGCCGCGGCGATCGACGATGGACGTCGTGACCTTTCGTGGTATCGCCGCCGCTGTCGCCCTCGTCCTCACCGGGACACTCGTCGCCGCCGCGCCGGCGCGGGCGTCCCGGCCGACCCTGGCGTGGGGCACGTGCGCGGACGACCTGCCCGGCGTGCCGATGGATCCCGTGGTGGGATGCGCGACGCTGCGGCTGCCGGTCGACTGGGCCGAGCCGCGCGGCGCCACGTTCGCGCTGTCGGTGGCCCGGCGCCCGGCGCGCGAGCCCGGGCGGCGGGTGGGCACGCTCGTCTTCGGCCCCGGCGGGCCGGGCGACTCCGGCGTCGAGCGGATCCGCAAGGGCGACCGCTTCAGCGACGAGCTGCTCGACCGCTTCGACATCGTCAGCTTCGACCCGCGCGGCGTCGCCCGTAGCGCCGCACCCCGCTGCGCGCCCGACCCGACCCTCCCCAAACCGCCGGTGCCGCTGGCCGGCCAGGCCGACCTCGACGCCATGGCCGCGTACAACCGTGAGCTGTGGGCGCGCTGCCGGCCGACCAGCCCGGTCTTCGACCACGCCGACACCCTGAGCCAGGTGTACGACCTGGAAGCGCTGCGCCGGGCGCTCGGTGAGCCGCGCCTGACGTTCCACGGCAGCTCCTACGGCACGCTGCTCGGCCAGCAGTACGCCGAACGGTTTCCCGGCCGGGTCCGGGCGATCGTCCTGGAAGGAGTCTTCGACCACAGTCTCGACCCGCGCGCGTTCGTCCGCACCCAGGCGGCGACGCTCCAGGACTCGTTCGACGAGTTCGTGTCCTGGTGCGACCGCTCGACCGAGTGCGTGCTGCACGGCACGGACGTGCGCGCCACCTGGACGTCGGTGCTCGCCCGCGCCGACCGGGGCGAGTACGCGCCGAGTACCGCTTTCGACGTCGCCGCGCTGCCGCTCGGCATGCTCAACGGTCCGAACTGGACAGGCTTCGCCCGGACCGTCGAAGGGCTGGCCGCGGGCGTGGCACCGCCGCCCCGCGCGCTTCCGCTCACGACGGCGGTCTTCTGCGCGGACTTCCCGGTGCCGCTCCGAAGCTACGCCGAGTACGCCGCGCTCGTGCGGGTGGCCGCGGCCGCCGCGCCCGACGTGCGGTACGGCGGCGGGCTGATGGCGCTGCACGCCTGCCTCGGCTGGCCGAACCCGGTGCGCAACCCTCCACATCGGACGAAGGTGACCGGCGACGCGCGGCTCCTGCTCGTCAACGGGCTGCACGACCCGCGCACCGGCTACGAGTGGGCCACGAGCGTCGCGGCGCAGCTGGGCCGGCACGGCCGGCTGCTCACCTACGAGGGCTGGGGGCACGGCGCGTACGAGCGCACGCCGTGCACGGTCGACGCGGTCGACCGCTACCTGGTCGACCGCGTCCTTCCCGCGCCCGGCGCGCGGTGCGCCGCGCCCTAGCCCTCGGCTGTCAGGCCACGGTGAACGTGTACGACCCGGACGGCAGCGCGTAGCCGGCGGCGCCGGCGGCGTAGCCCTGCGGCACCGCCTCCGGTGGCGCGGTGACCGCCGCCGCGGAGGGCGCCGGCACCTGGACGGTGGCGGTGGTGTTCGGTGGCACCACCACCCGCAGGGTCAGCCCGGTGCCGTTCCGCGTCCACTCGGTGCGCGCCGGCCCGTACCGCGTCACCAGTGAGGTGGCCGCGGCTGTGAGCGAGCCGCCGGGCTTCGGCGCGACCAGCAGGCGCTGGTATCCGGGCGCGGCCGGGCCGAGGCCGCCGACTGTCCGGTAGAGCCAGTCGCCGACCGAGCCGAGGCCGTAGTGGTTGAAGGAGTTCATGCCGGCGTCCTGGAGTGAGCCGTCGGTGCGGATGCCGTCCCAGCGCTCCCAGATCGTGGTGGCGCCGCGCGCGTTCATGTAGCCCCAGCCGGGGTAGTCGGGCTGCTGGAGGATACGGTAGGCGGTGTCGAGGTGCCCGTGCTCGGCCAGTACGGGCAGGAGATTCTCCACGCCCATGAAGCCGACCGACAGGTGTCCGTTTCGGGACGCCACCTTCGCGGCCAGCCGGTCCGCGACCGCCTGTGTCCGCTGTGGAGGGACGAGGCCGAACGCCAGCGCGAGCACGTAGCCGGTCTGGCTGCCGTTGCCGACGGTGCCGTCCGCGGCGACGAACCGGTTGGCGAACGCGGCCGCGATCTGGTCGGCGAGCGTACTGTAGGCGGCCGCCCGGTCCGGACGCCCCGTGGCCGCGGCCATCCGCGCGACGAGCCGCGCCGACCACCCGAAGAACGCGGTGCTGGTGAGGTCGTTGGCGGTGGGATCGTCCACGTTGAGCCAGTCGCCGTAGGTGTCCTGGTCGCGGACGAGGTCCGCACCCGAGGTGGCGCGCAGGTAGTCGACCCACCGCGCCATCGCGTCGAAGTGCCGGTCGGCCGCGGACAGGTCGCCGTAGCGCTGCCACAGCACGTACGGGACGATGACGCCCGCGTCGCCCCAGCCGGCCTTGCCGGCCCAGCCGAGCACGTCCGGTGCCACGTCGGTGAACGCCCCGTCGGCGCGCTGGGCGTCCACCAGGTCGTCGGCGTACTTGGCGAGCAGCCCGTGCGTGTCGAAGTTGAACGCGGACGTCGCGCCGAAGGCCGCGATGTCGCCGGTCCAGCCCAGCCGCTCGTCCCGCTGTGGACAGTCGGTCGGGATGGAGAGCAGGTTGGAGCGGGCACCCCACAGGATGTTGTGCTGGAGCTGGTTGACCAGCGGGTCGGAGGTGGTGAAGGTGCCGGTCTCCGCGCCCGCCGTCCACGCCGCCAGCCCGGTCAGGCTGTCCACTGTGGGCGTACCAGGAAAGCCGGTCAGCTCCACGTACCGGTAGCCGTGCACGGTGAACGACGGTTCGAAGGTCTCCACGCCCTGCCCGGCGAGCGTGTACGTGTCGGTCGCCTGCGCGGCGCGGAGGTTGGCGGTGTAGAGCGTGCCGTCCGCGTTCAGGATCTCGCCGTGCCGCATCGTCACGGTCGTGCCGGCCGGGCCGCTGACCCGCAGCCGGTTCCACCCGGCGAAGTTCTGGCCGAGGTCGGCTATCCACACGCCGGGCCTGGGCTGGGTGAGGCGCACCGGCCGCAGCTCCCGCTGCACGGTCACGCCGGGGTCGACCTGCGCGACGAGGCGCGGCTTCGGTCCGGTGTGGACGGTCACCGGCTGGGCCGGTCCGCCCGCCACCCGGGCGTCCCGGTCCTCGCCGTGGTAGAGGTCGTCGGAGACGATCGGGCTGCTCGTCCACGTCCACGACCCGTCGGTGCGCACGTCCGCCCGCGTCCCGTCGGTGTACTCGACGACCAGCTGCGCCGAGTACCAGGGGGACGTGCCGTAGTAGCGGCTGCCGGCGAAGCCGACGCTCCCGGAGTACCACCCGTTGCCGAGCAGCGCGGAGAGTGTGTTGCCGCCCTGCCGGAGCGTGGCCGTCACGTCGTACGCGCGGTACTGGAGCCGCGTGGTGTAGTCCGTCCAGCCGGGCGCGAGGCGTTCCGGGGTGACCTTCTCGCCGTTGAGGTACGTCTCGTGCAGGCCGAGCGCGGTCGCGAAGAGCCGGGCTCGGGCCACCGGCTTGCCGATGGTGAAGGTCTTGCCGAGCCGGGGCGCCGGGCTCGGCACCGTGACCTGGTTGCCCCACGGGCCACTCTGGTACGCCGCGGCCACCCGGGCCGCCGGCCAGCCACTGTCGTCATAGGACGGTTGCTCCCAGCCGGCCGGCCCGCTCTGGGACGCCTTCCAGGCGGCGTCGGTCGGGACGGTGACCGCGCCATGCAGCTTGGCGATGGCGGCGGCCGGGCCGGGTGAGGTGTTCTGCGCGGCGACCGCGACGGTGTTGCGGCCGGTGCGCAGGTGCGCGGTCACGTCGATCGTCGTGGCGCGCTTCCACGAGTCGGTCACCCGTCTCGACGCCGCCACCTTGACCCCGTTGACCCACGCGTCGGCGGTGTCGTCGCCGGTCACCACGAGCGTCGTGCGGCCCGGCGTCGCCACGTCGAAGGCGCGGCGGAAGTAGCGCGTCGCGACCGGGGCGTCCACTGTGGGATCCCCTTCCGGATACCAGATCCACGAGGCGCCGGCGAGGTCGGCCGTGCCGGGCGCGCCGATGAAGTCCGCCGTCCAGCTCGCCAGTGCGGTGTCGAAGCGGGCGGGCGCGCTCCAGCCGCTCGCCCGGCCCTGCGCGTCCCAGACCCGCACCCGCCAGTGGTACGTGCGGTTGGCGGCGAGGGCCGGCCCGCCGTACGGGACGTCGACGGACTGCCGAGACGCGACCTGCCCGCTGTCCCAGACGTCCGCCGCACCCGGGCCGGTGCCGACCGTGACCTGGTACCTGCCCTGGAGTTGGCCGGTCGCTGCGGTGGCGAGCTGCCAGCCGAAGCGGGGCCGCGGCGCGTCGACACCGACCGGGTTGGCGCGCCGCTCGGTGGTGAGGCCGGTGACCGAGACGGGCGAGGACCCGCCGGGGACCGGGACCTGGACGTCCGACCGCCACGGGCCGGTGCCGTACGCGCCCAGGTCCTGCGCGGCCACCCAGGCCTGCGGCACCGCGTTCGCGGCCTGCCAGGCCCCGTCGGTGGCGAGGCTGACGGTGCCGCCGGTCGCGGCGACGGTGAGCTGGCCGGCGACCCCGGCCGGGCCCTGGCTGGTGTTGCGGGCGGCGACCAGGAGGGTGTTGGCGCCGGGTCTGAGCGCGGCCGTGAGGTCCACGTAGACGCCCTGGCGCCACGAGTCGGCGACCCGCGGCGAGGCGGCGAGCCAGGTGTCGTTGAGCCAGACGTCGACGGTGTCGTCGCCGGTGACGACGAGGTGCGCGTCGGTGTACGGCCCGGACGGCGCCGTGAACGTCCGCCTCAGGTAGCGGGTCGCGGCGGGTGCCGCAACGGCGGGATCACCCTCGGGAAACCAGATCCAGTGTGCGTTCGTCAACGTTTCAACACGCTTGTGCCTCGGGGCGGCGGTGGCCGTGGACGCGGGCATCATGGTCGCGACGGCCAGGACGGAGGCCATGGCGAACCGGAGTGTTGCGGACATGCGGGCTCTCCTCGGTGGGCGGAGAAGGCACGGTAGCCAATCAACGATTTAAACGGTTCAATGCCATGGCCTCATGAGGATAGGCCGATACCGGTGCTTTATTCAAGAGTCTTAATTGAACGGGGCGGCGGACCCCGGCATGCGGCTGGTTGGATACCCGCCATGCAGCAGATGGTGGAGCGGCCGTGGGGTGTGTCGGCGTACGGGGCGGCCAGCGTGAAGGCGATGCCCGACCTGGTGCGGATCCGGTTCCAGGTGGTGCGGTCGGAGCAGGTGCCGGCGGAGTCGTTCGCCGGGGCCAACGAGGCCGTGCGGGCGGTCCGGCAGGCGCTGCGCGAGCACGGCGTGGCGGACAGCGGGGTGGAGCGCTCGCGGCTCGACCTGAGGTCCCGGTGGGACTACGGCAACAAGCGCACGTTCCTCGGCTACGAGTGCAAGGCGTCGTTCACCGTCGACTCGACCGACCTGGACGGCGTGGAGCGGCTGTTGGTCGACCTGGTGGCGGCGGGTGCCAACGAGATCGAGGACGTCGAGTTCGACGTGCGGGCCAAGCCCGACCTGCGGGCCGAGGCGCGCCGCGAGGCGGTGGCCGCCGCCCGGCGCAAGGCCGCGCTGTACGCCGAGGCGGCCGGGGTGCGGCTGGGCGCGGTCCTGCACATCGAGGACGTCGACCCGGAACGCGTCGGCGCGGAGCGCTACCGCGGTCACGGCTCGGCCGGCGCGGCGTCTCCGCAGGACCTGGCACCCGGCCACGTGGTGGTATCCGCCGCGGTGATCCTCGGCTTCGCCGTCGCGGCGGGTTGAGCTTTGTGGTCGGCTTCTCGCGGTGGGATCGAGCTTTAGGGCTTCGCGGTGGGGTGAGTCGCGGTGGTGGGGTTGAGCTTCAGGGGGTGAGCTTTCGCGGTGGGGCTGAGCTTCTGGGGTGAGCTTTCGCGGTGGGGTGCTGGGGCGCCAGGTCAGGATGGGAGGTCGACGATCGTGCCGGTGGTGCGGGCCCGCTCGGCGGCCCAGACGACGCGGTGGCTGAGCAGGCTCGACGCGGCGTCGGAGGGGAGCAGCGACGGGTCGCCCTCGGCGACGGCGGCCAGGAACGCGTCGGTGATCGCCGCGTCGCCGCCGTGGTGACCGTCGGCGGCGGTGTGCCCGCCGGGCGGGCCGGTGTCGATCGTCTGCCGCTCGCCGGTGCGAAAGTCGGTGTGGTGCAGCAGCGTGCCGTCGCCGTCGAGGTAGCCGTGCGTGCCGAACAGCCGCGTCTTGCGGTCTTCCATCGGGGTGAACGCGGTCAGCGTGAACGCACACGTCGCACCGTCCGCGAAGGACATCGAGACGACCTGGTGGTCGACCACGTCGTTGGCGCTCGCGTAGACGCACCGCCCGTACGGCCCGGTGCGCAGCGCCGCCTCGACACCCTCGGGCGTGTGGTCGGCGGTGACGGCGGAGAGCGGCCAGAACTCGCGGTCCGGGTCGCCGACGCAGGGGAGGTAGAGCTTGGGCGCCGAGTAAGGGCAGGTCGGCTCGACCGGGCAGGTGAGGCAGGTGTCGGTGGCGCCTTCCGGCCGCTGGTCGGGCCGAAAGTGGCTGAGCCCGCCGAAGGAGCTGACCCGGGTGGGCGCGGCGCCGAACAGGTACAGCAGCCAGTCGATGTCGTGGCAGGACTTGGTGAGCAGCAGCGGGGCGGACGTGTCGCTGCTGTTCCAGTTTCCGCGGACGAAGGAGTGGGCGTAGTGCCACCACCCGATCGGCTCGAGGTGCTGCACGCTGACGAGCCGCCCGATCGCCCCGCCGTCGAGCAGCCGCTTGAGCGCGTTCGTATACGGCGTGTACCGCATGACGTGGCAGACACCGAAGATGACGCCGGCCTTCTCGACGGCGGCGGCGATGCGCAGCGCGTCGTCCTCGGTGGTGGCCATCGGCTTTTCCAGGAGGATGTGGTAACCCAGCTCGGCAAAGGCCACCGTGGGGTCGGCGTGCATCTGGTCCTGGGTGGCGACCACGATCGCGTCGCCGACGCGGCCGGCGGCGGCCAGGTCGCGCCAGTCCGCGAACACCAGGTCGGCCGGGACGCCGAACTCGGCGGCGAACCGCGCCCGGCGCACCGGATCCGGCTCGGCGACCGCGACCACCCGGGCGCGCCCGGAAGCGGTGGCGCGGCGGGCGTAGCCGAGCCCGCGCAGCCCCGCGCCCGCCACGACCAGCCGCACCCCACCTAAAGTCATTTCACGTGCCTTCCGCCGGAGCTACTTTTTAAACTATCCATCATTAGTGGGCGGGCAAGACCCGGACGTCAAGGGGTGCGCACGTGACCGGACAGTTCGCCGGCGGAGACCTCTCCCGGCTGCGACAGCTCAACACGCTCGCGGTCGTGCACGCCCTGCGCCGCCAGCCGCCGCGGACGCTGACCGAGGTCGCCCGCGCCGCCGGCCTGTCCCGCCCCGCCACCGAAGACGTCGTGCGCGAGCTCGAAACGCAGGGCTGGGTCGAGCAGGTCGACCCGGCGGCCGGCACGATGGGGCGGCCGGCGCGGCGCTACAGGTTCCGCGCCGACGCGGGCTGGGTGCTCGGCGTCGACATCGGCGGCCACACGGTGCGGGCGATCATCACCGACCTCGACGGCAGCACCCAGTTCGGCACGCGCCAGCCGGTCTCGCCCGAGGCCGGGCGGGTCGACCGGCTCGCGGTCGTCGACAAGGTGGTGGCCGAGTGCCTGGCCGGCGCCGGCCGCAAGGGCTCGGAGATGTGGGCCACCACGGTCGCCACCAGCGGACTCGTCGACGCCGCCGGCCGGGTGGCGCTGTCCGTCGCGCTGCCCGAGTGGACCGGCCTGCACCTGGCCGACCACCTGCGCCGGCAGGTGTCCGGGCCGGTGCTGGTGGAAAACGACAGCCGGCTCGCCGCGCTGGCCGAGACCTGGCGCGGCGTCGCCCGCTACGCGCGCGACGTCGTCTACGTGCTCGCCGGCCTGCGCACCGGCGCCGGCCTGATCATCGACGGGCGGCCACACCGCGGGTTCGGCGGCGCGGCCGGCGAGATCGGTGTGCTGCCGGAGATGGGCTGGATCCGCGCGCAGGACCACCTGCGCGACTGGTCCGGCGCGCCGGACGGCACCGACCCCGACGACATGGCGGGCTTCGTCTTCGCGGCCGCGCGCGAAGGCGACCGCCAGGCGCTCGCGATCGTCCGGCGGTACGTGAAGGACCTGGCCCTCGGCACGTCGGCGCTGGTGCTCGCGCTCGACCCGCAGCTTGTGGTCGTCGGCGGGGGCTTCTCCCGGTCGGCCGACGTGCTCCTCGAGCCGTTTCGCCGCGAGCTCGACAAGCGGTGCGTCCGCACGCCCGAGGTGCTCCAGTCGGCGCTCGGCGAGGACGCGGTGGCGCTCGGCGCGGTGAAGCACGCCCTCGACCACCTGGAGCGCCACATCTTCGACCCCGGCAGCGGCCTCGCGGCCCCGGAGGCGCCGGCACGCTGAGGGTTCCGCCGTCGATCAGAGACCCGGCGGAGCGGCGCGCCCCGCGACTCACCCACGAAACCCTGACCGCCAGCGGGCGCGCGCCGCGACGGCTGCGCGCCGACCGCGCCGCGGGACGGCTGCGCACGCCACGGGCCGACCGCGCCGCGGGACGGCTCCGCGCGTCGCGGGCCGACACGCCGCGCGACGGCTGCGCACGCCGCGGGCCGACCACGCCGCGGGCCGAGGGCGCACGCCGCGCGGCGCGACGGCGGCTGCCGCGTCGAGCGAGTCGCGCGACGGGCGGTGTGGCGGGCAGCGGCGGCCGTGCTGAGCGAGTCGCGTGACCGCTGGCGGCGAATCGCGCAACCCACGGTCTGGGAGCCGGCCACCGGCTTCAACACCTGCTGCACACGGTGACCGTCGGCTGACTCTATCCACAACAGACCTTCGGAAATCAGCAAATCTCCGGTCGGCCGCAACGTTTCCCCCATCCGCGTCCTCTTTATAGATGGCGGCGCGCCTTTCGTCTCTGGCGAGGAGTGGTGCGGGCGTGGCCGTCATGGTCTCTGGTGGGTCCTCGCTGCCCGGATTCGACGCGCGTTCGCGCCGCCGCGTCGACCGGGCCGCGTGGGCCGCCACCGTTTGTGTCCTGCTGGGCGGGGCTTTCCGGCTGGTGCTGGTCCTGACCGGCATGCCGCCGACCAGCAGCGACGAGGCGACGATGGCGCTGGCCGCCCTGCACATCGCGGAGGGCCGGCACTTCCCGGCGTACTTCTACGGGCAGCACTACATGGGCACGCTCGAGGCCTTCCTGGCGGCGCCGGTCTTCGCCGTGGCCGGGCCCTCCCTCGTAGCGCTGCGGCTGCCGCTCGTGCCGATGTACCTGCTGTTCGGCTGGCTCATGTACCAGCTGACCCGCCGCCTCTACACGCGGTGGTTCGCGGTCGCGGTGGTGGCCCTGCTCGCGCTCGGCTCGCACAGCGTCGTGCAGGGGCAGGTGTTCGCCGGCGGCGGCTACCCGGAGATCCGGCCGCTCGGCGCCGGCGTCCTGCTGCTCGCCCTCCTGCTCGCCTCCGGGTGCCGGTGGCGGCTCGCCGCGTTCGCCGGGTTCGGGCTCCTCGCCGGCCTGGCGGTGTGGGACGACTGGCTGATCCTGCCGTACGTCGCGGCGGCCGGCCTGCTGCTCGCCGCCGGCTGCGGCCGCGAGCTGCTCGGCCGGTCCGGTGCCGTGCTGCTCGCCGGTGTGCTGGTCGGCGCCGCGCCGGCCGTCGTGCACCACGTGGCCCTGGGCGTGACCGGCACCAGCCTCTCGGCGATGCTGCACCTCGCGGAGGGCGAGCCGGCGCCGCTCGCCGACCGCCTGTACGGCGCGGTGCTGCTCGGCGTCCCGCTGGGCGGCGGGCTCTGCGCTCCCGGCTCGTGCGAGGGCTGGCCGCTGCTGCTCGGCGCGCTCTACCCGTTCGCGCTGCTGGCCGCCGGTGGGGGCGCGGCGGTGGCGCTGCGGCGGGCGGCCGCGCGTCCGGAGAGGATCCGCCAGATGGGCCGCCTGGCGCTCGCCGTCGCGGCCGCGGTGACCCTCGTGGCGTACGCCCGCAGCGGCGCCGCCGGCCACACCCCGGGCGCCAGCGTGCGCTACCTGACCCCGCTGCTCATCTCGCTGCCGGCCGTGCTCTGGCCACTGTGGACCGCGGCAGCCCGGCTGCGGCGGCAATCCCTCGGTCTATTGTGGATAGTACCGGGACGGGCGGTGGCCGCCACCCTGCTGCTCGTCACGATCGTGGCCGGGATGCTCCTCCCGACCGTCGCGCTCGCCCGCGACCTGCCGCGCGGCGCCGCCGAGGCGGCCCGCGAGCGCGCCCTCGTCACCTCCCTGGAGCGCTCCGGCGTCACCCACCTCTACACCGTGTACTGGACCTGCAACCGGCTCGCCTTCGCCAGCCGCGAGCGGCTCGTCTGCGCCGTGCTCGAGAACGACCTGCGCCCCGGCCTGGACCGCTACCGGCCGTACCGGGACGCGGTCGCCGTCCACCCCAACCCGGCGTACGTGTTCCCGATCGGCTCGCCGGCCGACCGGGCCTTCGCGGCGCGGTTGGCGGCCACCGGCGTCCCCGCCCGGATCGAGGAGGTGGGCGGCTACCGCGTCTACCATCCCGCGTGGCGGCCGATGTAGCCGGCGCCGTTACGCGTGCGGGGGCTCGCGCGTTGAGCGTGCGGGTGGACCTGGAGGTGAACGGTGGGGGGATGCCGTGCGCAAGGGCCGCTGGCCGTAGACGTCGTGGCGGCGTTGGCGGCGGCGGAGGCACCACTCAGCCCGGCCGAGGTGCAGGCGGCACTCGGGTCGGGGCTGGCGTACGACACGGTGCGGACGAGCCTGGTCCGGCTGTGGGAGAAGGGGGTGGTGGCGCGCCGGCTGGCTGGGCGCGACCACGTGTACTGGCCGTTGCGGGCGGCCGCCGCGGACGCCGCCGGGCGGATGCGGGCGGCGCGCCTCGGACGGCACCGCCGGCCGGCGGTACGTCGCCGCGCTGATTGAGGGTGCCGGCGCGGTCTTCACGGCCACGCCGGCACAACCCTCAAACAGCACTTCAATGAAACACTTGAAGCATGCGTGCCAGTGAGATGAGGCGGTACATCAGCGCGGAGTTCGACGGGGTCCGCGTCGCCGAGGCTTCGGGCGACAGCTTCTTCCTCTACGACCCCGACGGCGACCTACCGCCCGCGCGGCAGATGCCGTTCGCGACGATCGTGACCGGCGACCACTACGACGACGTGTCCAAACTGGACGGACGCGACGCATACCGGCTCAACATCGGCCTGACCAAGGCCACGTACACGGCGTCGTTCGGCGACCCGCCCACCGACTACGCGGCCGAGGACACCCTCATGCCGCACCCGACCTACGCGTCGCAGTACTGGGTGTGCGTGGTGAACCCAGGCGAGGCGACGCTGCCCACGGTGCGCGCGCTGCTCGCCGAGGCGCACGGCTACGCGGCCCGCAAGTACGCCAACTATCGCCGCCGGGCGGCCGCGGACGGGTGAGCCCACTTCTTCGATAGATCATCTCAACCTGCGCTCGCACCGCCTGTGCGACCGTTCCGGTGCGAGTCGGTCCACGATGGAGGTAGGGCCGGTCCACTCGATTCCGACGGCCCGACGACGACCGGCGGCACGGGCGAAATATCACATACGACACCCTCGCCCGGCTTCGCCGAGATCCAGCAGCGGGGGGCGGGATGGCCGTTCAGGAGGAAGAGCCGGCGGATCCGGACGGCGAGGACGCGGCGGGGTTCGACTTTCCGTTCGTCCTCGGGCCGCCCAACCGCGGCCGCCACCGTGACCCCACTCCGATCGCGCACGGCTTCGGGCGGCGGGGGACCAGCGCCGCGCGGCACGGACGCCGCCCGAACAACGACCGCGCCTGACGCCTCCCGGCGCGCCTCGCGCCACCTCGTCCCTGGAAACGCGCGGGTGGCGGCCCGGTGAGGTGGATCATGCGGGCTAGCCAAAACCGGCGGGCATAGTTAGCCTAACCTAACCCTGAGCACCAACGTCCCCCGAGAACGGAAGATCCTCCATGCGCGCATGGCGTCCGATATTGGCCCTGGTGGCGCTCAGCGCCCTGCTCGCGGGCTGCGGCGACGACTCCACCACCGGCGGCGAGGCCGCCGCCGCCCCGGCCGGACCCTGGCAGTTCACCGACGGCTCGGGTCAGGTCGTGAAGGCCGACAAGACCCCGACGCGGATCATCGCGCACGCCGGTGAGGCGGCCGCGCTGATGTCGTTCGGCATCAAGCCCGTCGGCATCTACGCCGACGAGTCGGTGAAGACCGACCCCAACCTGAAGAACCTCGACCTCACCGGCATCGAGATCCTCGGTCAGGAGTGGGGCAAGATCGACGTGGAGAAGGCGGCCGCCCTGCGGCCCGACCTCATCGTCGGCGACTGGTGGCCGGCCGAGAAAGCGCACAGCGGCATGGAGGAAGGCGTCGACGAGAAAAGCAAGAAGCTTGCCGAACTCGCGCCCGTCGTCGGCGTGTCGCAGGGCAAGTCGATCGTGGCGCTGGCCGACGGGTACGAGAGCCTCGCCAAGAGCCTCGGCGCCGACGTGAGCAAGCCGGAGATCGCCGCCAACAAGCAGCGCTTCGAGCAGGCGGTCGCCGCGTTCAAGGAGGCGGTCGCGGCCAAGCCGGGCCTCACGGTCGCGGCGATGTCCCCCGCCGACGACAAGGTGTACGTGGCCAACCCGCCCTACGCGCCGGAGCTGCTCGACCTGAAGAGCTGGGGCCTGGACGTGCTCACCCCGGCCAGCCCCGACCCCGGCTTCCCGTACTGGGAGAACCTCAGCTGGGAGAACGCCGACAAGTACCAGCCCGACCTGATCCTGTGGGACGGCCGCTCCTTCACCGCCACCGCCAACGCGGAGTGGGGCAAGAAGCAGCCCACCTGGTTCAAGATCAAGGCGGCGAAGGCCGGCGCGACGGTCTCCTGGCCGGCGTTCTGGCTGCACACCTACGGCGACTTCGCCACCGAGCTGGACAAGCTGACCGCGGCGGTCAAGGCCGCCGACCCGAATGTCGGCGACTAGCGCCTACGCGACGCGCACCGCGCCTCGCAAAGCACGGCGGGCTGTGGCTCTCGGGCCAGGGCTCGCCGTGCTCTGTGCGGTCCTCGTGCTCGTGGCGTTCCTCAGCGTGACGATGGGGTCGCGGTCGCTCGGGCTGTGGGACGTGCTGCGCGCCCTCGTCAGCCTCGACGACGACGGGTCGATCACCAGCACGGTCACCCTGGAGATGCGGGTGCCGCGCACCCTGCTCGGCATCCTGGTCGGCGCGGCGCTCGGCGTCGCCGGGGCGGTGCTCCAGGGCGTCACCCGCAACCCGCTCGCCGACGCCGGCATCATGGGCATCAACTCCGGTGCGGCCGCCTGCGTCGTCTTCGCCATCACCGTGCTCGGCGTGCGCGGCGTCGGCGTCTACATCTGGTTCGCGTTCGCCGGCGCGATCGGGGCGCTCGTGCTCGTGTACGCGATCGCCTCGATGGGCCGCGAGGGCGCCACCCCGGTCAAGCTGGCGCTGGCCGGCGTGGCCGTGACCGCCGGCCTCGCCTCGGTCACCAGCGGCATCGTGATGACCAATGTGGACGCCCTCAACGAGCTGCGCTTCTGGCAGGTCGGCTCGCTCGCCGGCCGGTACACGCCGATCCTCACCGGCGTCGCGCCGTTCATCCTGGTCGGCCTCGCCGTCTCGATGTTCTTCGGCCGCGCGCTCAACGGGCTGGCGCTCGGCGAGGACATGGCCCGCGGCCTGGGCCAGCACGTCACCCGGACGAGGGCCGCCGCGTTCGCGGTGGTGGCCGTGCTCGCCGGCGCGGCGACCGCGGCGTGCGGGCCGATCGTCTTCGTCGGACTCGTCGTGCCGCACCTCGCGCGCTTCATCTGCGGGCCCGACTACCGGTGGATCCTGCCGTACTCGATGCTGCTGGCACCGATCGTGCTGCTGCTCGCCGACGTGCTCGGCCGCGTCGCCCTGGCACCGGACGAGCTCCAGGTCGGTGTCGTGCTCGGCGTGCTCGGCGCGCCCACGTTCGTCGCCATCGTCCGCTACGCCCGCCTGTCGGAGGTGTGACCGTGACCGCCACGATGGCCGCACCGACCGCACTGCGCCTGACCCGCCGGCGCCGCGCCACCCGCTCGGTCGCCGTGACCGGTGCGCTCGCCGTCGTCGTCGCCGCCCTCTTCGTGTTCACGATGATGGTCGGCAGCTTCCGGCTCAGCGCGACCGAGGTGATCGCCTCGGTCCTGCACCTGCGCGACGACCCCAGCGTCGACTTCGTCGTGCGCGGCCTGCGGCTGCCGACCGCCGCCTCCGCGCTGACCGTCGGGCTCGCGCTCGGCGCCTCCGGCACGATTTTCCAACAACTCCTGCGAAACCCCCTCGCCTCACCCGACCTCGTCGGCATCGCCAACGGAGCCGGGCTCGCGGCGGTCGTCGGCATCGTGGTCCTGGAGGTCGGCGGGCTCTTGGTCAGCGGGCTGGCCCTCGGCGGGGCGATCGTCGCCGGGCTGCTGATGTACTTGCTCGCTTGGCGCGGCGGCGTCACCGGCTACCGCTTCATCCTCATCGGTATCGGGATGGCGGCCTTCTTCGACGGCGTCGTCGGATACGTGCTGGCCAAGGCCAAGCTGTTCGAGGCCCGGCAGGCCATGCACTGGCTGACCGGCTCGGTCGGGCAGGCCAGCACCGACGAGCTGTGGCTGCTCACCGGCGCCCTGGTCGTGCTGCTGCCCACCGCGCTGCTGCTCCAGCGTCCACTTCGGGCACTCGAGCTCGGCGACGACGCCGCCCGCGCGCTGGGCACCCGTACCGAGCTCGGCCGCGCCGGCCTGCTCGCCACCGCGGTCGTGCTCGTCGCGCTCGCCGTCGCGGTGGCCGGGCCGATCGCGTTCGTCGCGCTCGTCGCCGGGCCGATCGCCAACCGGCTGCTCGGCCCGGCCACCGGCGGGATCCTCGCCGCCGCGTTCGTCGGCGCCGCGCTGCTGCTCAGCGCCGACCTCGTCGCCGTACACGTGCTGCCCACCCCGCTGCCCACGGGCGTGGTGACCGGCGCGGTCGGCGCACCTTATCTGTTGTGGCTGCTGGCCACCACGAACCGGCAAGGAGCGGGTGGATGAGTGAGCGTGGAGGGCGGCGGCCGACCACGACGACGCTGAGCGAGCGATCAGAGGTGGCACCGTGACCCGGTTGCGCGCGGAGGGGCTGACCCTCGGGTACGACGGCCGGACCGTCGTACCCAACCTCGACGTCACGGTGCTCGACCGCAAGATGACCGCGATCGTCGGTGCCAACGCCTGCGGCAAGTCCACTTTGCTGCGTGGACTGGCCCGGCTGCTGCCGCCCAAGGACGGCGCGGTCTACCTCGACGGCAGGTCGCTGGCCGACCTGAGCACGCTCGACGTCGCCAAGGTGCTCGGGCTGCTCCCGCAGACCCCGGTCGCGCCGGACGGCATCACCGTCGCCGACCTCGTGTCTCGCGGGCGGTACCCGCACCAGGGCTGGTTTCGCCGGTGGACCGCGGGCGACCACGACGCGGTCGCCCGCGCGCTGGAGGCCACCGGCACCGCGGACCTCGTCGACCGCCCGATCCGCGAGCTGTCCGGCGGGCAGCGGCAGCGGGTGTGGGTCGCCATGGCGCTGGCCCAGGACACCGACCTGCTGCTGCTCGACGAACCCACGACGTTCCTGGACATCAACCACCAGGTCGAGCTGCTGCGGCTGCTGCGCGCGCTCAACGCCGAGTCCGGCAAGACCATCGTCGCGGTGCTCCACGACCTCAACCTCGCCTGCCGCTTCTGCGACCACATCATCGCGATGGCGGACGGCGCGATCGTGGCCGAGGGACCGCCCGCCGAGGTGGTCACCGCGGCGCTCGTGGAGAAGGTCTTCGGCATGGCCTGCCTGATCGTGCCGGATCCGGTCGCCGGCACGCCGATGGTCGTGCCAGCCTGAGCCGTCGGTCGGAAACCCGACCGCGCGTGCCGGCCGGGAGCACTAGCGTGAGCCGATGGCGGACAGCTTCCTACCGTCGCGGCACGGCTTCGCGTTCGACAACTCCTGGCCGTCCCAGCCGGCCGTGGTCCTGCCGACCCTGTTCGGCGACATCCGGGTCGGCGACGCCGCCGACGGCCTCTGCGGCGGCATGACCTTCGCCGCGCTCGACTACTGGCGCTCCGGCGCCGCGCCGCCCGACGACCGGCCGGCGGCGGGCCAGCCGCTCTACCGGTACATCGTGGACAGACTGATCGCGTCGTGGCACGTGCCGGCCGGCGTCGCCCAGTACTACCAATGGATGAACCTCCCCGACGGCGACGCCACCTTCCGCGTCTTCGGCCGCCGGGTCCTCACCGAGCGGGGACTCAGCTGGCGCACGATCCGGATCCAGTGGCCCCAGGTCCGAAAGGACCTCGACCGTGGCTTGCCGGTGCCCATCGGGGTGGTGACGGTCAGCTCCAAACGCCCGCAGGACCTCGGCCTCAACCATCAGGTGCTGGCGTACGGCTACAGCGGCACCGGCAGCCGGGTGACCCTGCGCGTCTACGACCCCAACCGCGGCCGCCGCGACGACGTCTACATCGGATTCGACACGGCGGCACCGGCGAAGCCCACCCCCTTCGCGCATAACCTCGGCCTCGGCCAGCGCCGCGTCCGCGGTTTCTTCCGCGCCGCCTACTCACCCGGCGACACCCCGGCTGAACTTCTTTCGCCCACGTCCGCGTCACCTGCGGACCGCATGCTCCCGCGGGCACCGCTCCGGCCGGCGGCGAGCTGACGCTCGCCGAGATCCCCGGCCTCCACTGCCAGGTCCGCGGGCCAAGCCCACCGTTCACCTCCGGGTCGTGCTCCGGGAGGCTTGCGGTGCTCGCCGCCTCGTTCGTCGGGATGATGCTGCCGCGCGGTGCGGGCATGCGCGCCAGGTCGACCCGCACGCGCAGACGGGGCAGCTCGACAGCAGGCCGTAGGGCGCCGCCTATCGACGTGAAGACGCCGGGGGAGGAAGCGGTCCGAGGCCATGCGGGCGATAGGCGGCGGCTCCGATCCGCGGCCGCGCATCACCTCGCGGCCACGCCGACCAACACCAATCGGAAACAGGGGGCGGACCGCGCGTTCGGGCTACCGCCGCACGTTTGGTCGGACGCCGTCTTCGCGAGACCATTGGATAATGGCTCGCTATTCTCGGCGCGATTTCAATCGCAAAGTTGGTCGGCCGGTGGTCCGGCCGCGGTGGACGCGGTGTGGAACGCGGTCCAGGTCGGAGGGCAGCGCCAGTCCGGCTGGGAACGGGCGATGACGGGTGCACCGGTGATCTCTCTGGCGGACGTTTTGCCGGCGCGGGTGTAGGCGGATGAGACGGCTCCGTGTGGTCGCGGCTGTTGCCCGGCCGAGCGGGCTGACCTTTCCTGGCCAGGTGTTTCGGGTGTCGCTGCTGCTCAAGCCGCGTAGGCGCCGAGGGCACGGGTCGAGTCGGGTCTGGTGGGCGAGTCTCGCGCGGGCCCGCCGCTGGAGTGGCACGCGCGCTCTTGCGCAGGCGGCGCATGCGCTCGCCATGGCGCTGGACCAGACCCCAGGCGCGATGGCGCTCGTGCGCGCGACGAAACTCCTCGCGCGCGGGAGAATAGTTGCGCGACTTGGTGCGGTCACGCATTTCGGCGAGTGCGGCCGACGTGAATAATTGAAGTTGCCGCATGCGCCAATTATCCTATGATCGCCCGGAAATTGGTGCCCCGAACGGTGATCGATCATCCCCAATTTGTGGATGGGTCGCAGGGCTTACGACATGCCAATACTTCGAATACGCCGATGATGTGAATTCGAGCCAGCAAAAGGCAACCTTGGAGCCGTGCGGGGCGGCGAGCGGGGCGATGGGTGCCGAGGTGCTGCGCAGATCCAGCCAGAGAGTGACTATCATCGATCTGTGAAGCGAGCGGTGGTCGTCCTGGTGGCGTTGGTGGGGTCGCTCTTCGTGGTGCCGGGGGCGGCCGGTGCCCATGACCGCCCGCCCGCGACAGGGACCGTGGTCGCCGTGCGGCCGCTCCCCGCCGAGTTGCGGCTCGCCGGCACCGGCGCGGCGTGGCGGGTCTGGTACGTCTCCACGTCGTGGAACGGGCGGCGGACGGTGGTCAGCGGCACGGTCACCGTGCCGGCCGGTCGGGCGCCCACCGGCGGTTGGCGGGTGGTCGGCTTCGGGCCGGGCTTCAACGGCACGCCCGACGCGTGCGCGGCGTCGCGGGCCGGCACGCCGCCGTTCGTGCGGCCCCTCGGCGAGGCGCTGCTGGCCGCCGGGTACGCGGTGGCGGTCACCGACTACGAGGGGATAGGCACGCCGGGCGAGGGTTCCGGGGTGAACGGGCGGGCCGAGGCGGCGGCGCTGATCGACGCGGTGCGGGCGGCGCGGCGGATCGCGCCGGTGTCGCGCGCGTGGGCGGCGGTCGGCTACTCGCTGGGCGGGCACGCGGCGCTGTGGGCCGGCGCGGTGGCCGCGTCGTACGCGCCGGAGCTGCGGCACCTCGGCACGGTGGCGGTGGCGCCGACCACGCAGTGGGGGCTCCAGTCGGCCGCCGCCGGTGTGCCCGCCGCGCCGCTCAACCCGGCCGTGCCCTACCTGGGGCGGACGCTGCCGGTGACCGACCGGGGCGCGTTCCGGGCCGAGGACGTGTTCACGCCGCGCGGGCTGGAGCTCGTCGCGGCCGCCGGTCGGCTGTGCGTGGCCGACCTGGCCGCCACCGCGGCGGGCGTCACCAACGGAGACGCGTTCCTCGACCCGCCGGCCGCGGGCGCGGTGTTCGCGTCGCTGCTCGCCGACGACGAGGTGCCGGTGGCGCGGTACGACCGGCCGGTGCGGCTGGCACACGGCACGGCCGACGCCCTGCCGGCCGCGCTGACCGAGCTGACCGCCGGCCAGCTCGCGGCCGCCGGCACCGACGTCGGGTACGTGCCGGTCGCCGGCGCCGACCACTTCACCGTGCTGGCGGCGGTGGCGCCGCGGGTGGTGGGGTGGCTGTGCGAGATGTTCAGCTCGTGAAGAGCTTCGCGGCGGTGATGACGGTCTGCGTCACGCCGTAGCCGAGCAGCGCCGCGACCAGCAGCCACGACACCCACAGCCGGGTCGTCTGGTTCATCGGGTGGGACTCCCTTCCGCCGCGACGGTCTCGGTCGGCGGCGGCCCGGCGGCGGGCTCGTGGTGGTGGTCGGGGACCGGCCGGATCAGCAGGTTCGCGACGAAGCCGACGGCCAGCACACCGACCATCGTGAACAGTGCCGGCCGGTACGCCGCGGCGGTCAGCGTGCCGGGCTTGCCCTGCGCGTCGAGGAAGCCGTTGACGATGAGTGGCCCGGCGATGCCGGCGGCTGACCAGGCGGTCAGCAGGCGGCCGTGGATCGCGCCGACCTGGAAAGTGCCGAACAGGTCGCGCAGGTACGCCGGAACCGTCGCGAAGCCGCCCCCGTAGAACGACAGGATGACGCCGGCGAGCAGCACGAACAGCCCGGTCGCGGCGTGCCCCACGGCGGCGAGCAGCGCGTACAGCACCATGCCCACGCCGAGGTACACCATGTAGATGGGCTTGCGGCCGATCAGGTCCGATGTGGACGACCAGGCGAACCGGCCGGCCATGTTGAACAGCGACAGCAGCCCGACGAAGCCGCCCGCCGCCGCCACGGTCACGCTCGACGTGCCGCCGTCCCGGAAGAAGTCCTGGATCATCGGGCTGGCCTGCTCCAGGATGCCGATGCCGGCGGTCACGTTGCAGAAGAGCACCACCCACAGCAGCCAGAAGGAGCGGGTGCGGATCGCGTTCGAGGCGGAGACGTTCGCGGTGGTGACCAGCGGTTTGGCGGCGACGGTCGCCGGGTCGAAGCCGGCCGGCCGCCAACCCGGTGGCGGGACGCGGACGTTGACCACGCCGAACATCATGATCACGAAGTATCCGGCGCCCAGTGTCAGGAACAGCCCGACCAGCGCGCCGCTGGAGGCCACCGAGCCGGCGACACCCGAGTCGTAGCCGGAGTCGTAGAGCTCCAGCAGCTGGCGGGAGAGCGGGCTGGCGACCAGCGCGCCGCCGCCGAAGCCCATGATGGCCAGCCCGGTGGCCAGGCCCGGCCGGTCGGGAAACCACTTGATGAGCGTGGAGACGGGGGAGATGTAGCCGATCCCGAGCCCGATACCGCCGAGGAACCCGTATCCCAGGTACACGAGCCACAGCTGCTTCGTGGCGATACCCAGGGCTCCTACGACAAAGCCGCTGGCCCAGAACGAGGCGGAGACGAACATCGCCTTGCGCGGCCCGTTCGCCTCCACCCAGGTGCCGCCGACCGCCGCCGACAGGCCGAGCATCACGATGGCGATGCTGAAGATGACGCCGATCGCGGTCTGGCTCGCGTCGAAGTGCGCGATGAGCGAGTTCTTGTAGACGCTGGTCGCGTACGCCTGCCCGATGCACAGGTGCACCGACAGTGCCGCGGGCGGGATCAGCCAGCGGCTGTATCCCGCCGGGGCGACGGTGTGCTGGTGGTCCAGCGCTGACAGCAGACGCACGGTGCCTCCCGCCCTCCGCGAACGAAGCTCCTCTATCGCTCGGAACCTAATGCGCAAGTCGGGCGATGCGCGCCCAGTGGTCTATTCCACGCGCCCGGTGGCACCCGAAATGAGCCGAATGGTCAGCGTGGCCCACTCGCCGTGGCGGGCGCGGCCGTCCACTGTGAGCAGTGCGGTGGCCAGGGCCTAGCGGGCCACACACCGGCCCGGCGCCAGGCCGGCCTGGTTGCCGAACTCGACGTGCTGCCCGGCGCCACCGCTGCCGGCTCCGGCCCGGGCGGGGGCGGTGAAAGGCGGCGGCGGACAGCACCAGGATCACGGCGAGAGTCTTCCCCAGGCCCGTAACGTGCACCCGCGTCTCATGGACGAGGACCGATGTGTCGCGCACCTGACGGCTTCCCGGCCACGGCGTACACGACGTTGGTCTCCACCTCGCGGATCGCCCGTGCCTCGACGCGCGCGACGGTCGCCGCCCGCACCCGTGCCACCGCCTCGGGGTCGAGCCGCGCGACGGTCGCCCGGTAGCCGGTGCCGAGCACGACCGTCCACCAGTCGCCGGGGTCAGCCAGCGGGTGCGTGCCCGCCTCGGCCACCACGGCCGGCGCCGCCGCGCCCGCCCGCGTGAAGAGGTCGGCGAGGGCGGCCGGCTCGGTCACCCGCGTCCACGGGTGGAAGCCGCCCACCAGGTCGGGACGCTCCGCACCGACCGCGGCCCAGAACTCCCCGGTCGCCGGCTCGAACAGCCGCGGCCCCCAGACCGTGACCGCCAGCCGCCCGCCGGGGCGGACCAGCCGCCACAGCCGGCGGACGCCGGCGACCATGTCGGGCAGGAAGAAGACGCCGAACACGCACACCACCGCGTCGAAGTGCTCTGGCGCGAGGTCGACCCGCTCGACGTCGGCGACGCGGAACTCCACGTTGGACAGACCGCGCTCGCGCGCCTTGGCACGGGCCAGCGCCAGCGCCGGCTCGCTGAGGTCGACGCCGAGGACGGTGCCGTGCGGGCCGACCCGCCGAGCGGCCGGCAGCGCGGAGGCGCCGGTGCCGCAGCAGGCGTCGAGCACCCGCTCGCCGGGCCGCAGGCCGAGCCGGTCGACCGTCCGCCGGCCGAACCGCTCCCAGAACGGCAGCGCGTCGAAGTGGTCGGCCGCCGCCGCGTACGCCGCGGCCGCGGCGGCCTTGATGTCCTCCGCCACGCCCCTCAGTATCGCCCCGCCATCGCCCGGCGATAGGAACGTTCCGGTATAGCCGATTGGATTGAAAGATGTCCCTAAATGGATAGCGTGTGGGCGGGGTCACCCCCCACGACGTCCAGGAGGTCATCAATGGTCCTAAGAAGACTGTCGGTCGCGGCGCTCGGCGCCGTGATGGTCGCGGCGCTGAATGTCGCCGGCGCGGCACCGGCCGGCGCGGCGCCACAGTTCTACGGAAGCGCCGCCGCCACCGATCCCGGCGGCACCGTCACGCCGATGATCGTCGGCGGCCGGCCGGCCTCGGAGAACTACTCGTTCCTCGTGTACACGTCCGGCTGCACCGGCTCGCTCATCAAGGCGAACTGGGTCGTCACCGCACGGCACTGCCCGACGCCGTCGTCGGTTCGGGTCGGCAGCATCAACCGCACCAGCGGCGGGACCGTGGTCGCCGTCAACGGCGCGGTCAGCCACTCGCGGGCCGACGTCAAGCTGCTGCGGCTGGCCAGCTCGGTGACGCAGGCGCCGGCGCCGATCCCGACCACCTCGGGCGCGGTCGGCACCGCCACCCGGATCATCGGGTGGGGCCTGACCTGCCCGACCCGCGGCTGCGGCTCCACGCCGACGATCGCCAACGAGCTCGACACCTCGATCGTCGCGGACAGCCGCTGCCTCGGCATCGACGGCCCGGTCGAGATCTGCACCAACAACACCAACGGCAACTCGGGCGCCTGCTACGGCGACTCGGGCGGCCCGGAGGTGCGCCTGGTGAACGGCCGCTGGAACCTCATCGGCGCGACCAGCCGGTCCGGCAACGGCAGCGCGGTCTGCGCGACCGGCCCGTCCATCTACGGTGACCTCCCGGCGATCCGGGCGTGGATCAACACCCAGGTGGGCGGCCTGCCCAGCTGAGCGCGCACCATCCGGCGGCGGGGCGGCGAACGGCCACCCCGCCGCTCTCAGCTCGAGCGGCGGCGCGCGCCGGTGTCGGCCATCGCCGCGATCAGGTCGTCGCGGGCCCGGGCCACCCGGGAGCGGATCGTGCCGACCGGGCAGTCGCAGACCTGGGCCGCCTCCGCGTACGAGAGCCCGAGCACCTGCGTGGCGACCAGCGCGTCCCGCCGCTCGGGCGCCAGCCCGTCGAGCAGCCGCCGCAGCACGACGCCGTCCTCGACCGGAAACACCCGCGTTTCGGCCACGGCCGGAAAGTCGTCCAGCGCGGCGGTCCGGGGCCGGGCCGCGGCGGTGCGCCGGTGGTCGACGACGACCCGGCGCGCGATCACGAAAAGCCAGGTGAGCGCCGACGAGCGGGCGGCGAACCCGGGCAGGCTGCGCAGCGCCCGCGCGTAGGTCTCCTGGGTCAGGTCGTCCGCCTCGCCCGGCCCGGCCAGGTGGGCGACGAACCGCCACACCCGTTGCTGGGTCGCCCGGACGAACGCGGCCGCCGCGACCCGGTCACCCTGCCCGGCGGCGAGCGCCAGCTCCGTCTCGTCGTCCACGCACGGATAGTCGGCGGGCGCGGCGCTCTGGTTCCCCGCGGTGCGGTGAAATTCATGATGTTTTATTTGGGCTGCCGCGATGTCCGTCGTGGTCGCCCTCCGTCGCTCCCGCGGCCTCACCCGTCCGCCGCTGGTCGCGGTCACCCCACGGGGGCCTGCGGCCCGGGCGCGCCCCGGACCGTCGGGATGGCACCGGCGGGTGGCGTCTGATCCCTTGATCGACGGGCGACCTTGTAGATCGTGGTCATCCGAACCCCCTCCAGGGGGCCTGAACGACCACGATCACCAGGCTGCCGCCCACTCTCGTCGCCGATCAAGGCCCGCGGCAACACGCCGGCCACCAAACCGTATGCTCCCGCGGGCACCGTTCCCGGCCGGCGGCTCGCGGGGCGAGCCGAGTTCCCCGGCCGTCCACTGCCGGGTCCGCGGGACAAGCCCCGGGTTCGTTCGCTGGGCGGCCGCGGCCCTCTCTACCTGCCGCATCCTGACGTAGCGTCAGCAGCGTCGGGGGTCGGGCTTTGAGATCTAGGAGACTTAGGGTTGATATGGCGCCCTAACTCTCCAAGATCTGGCATTGGATGCCGTCACGCCCGCTACGGCGGTTACTCCTGGTGACGGTGCCTCTGTCCGGGTCTGTTGCGGTCGCCTCGGTAAGGGGCATTGTGGACAAACGAGCCGTGCGCGGTGCGCCCCGCCCCCGCATCGTCACGCCGACGCGGGTCGAGGTCCTGGCGCGGTGCCCGGCCGGCCGCGGGGTGGGCGTGACCCGCGGCGGACGGGTGAGGCCGCGGGAGCGACGGTCTGGACCACGACGGGCGTCGCGGTAGCTCAAATCTTCGAGATCGGGGTCTCGGTTCGCCGGCGTGGCGTTGAGAACGGTCACAAGGCGCGGGCGGGGGTGCGGAGGCCGGCCGGGCACGGTGGGTGGTCGTGGGTGCCGTTATCGCTTTGTTATGCGGAGGGTGACGGGGCCGACCTGCCAAGATCAGAACAATACGGTCACGCGGGGATCGGGCCGCTGGTGGTGCGGCTGATCGATACGTCGGGTGATCTCGTTACGCGACCGTGACTGGTGGATGTCCTGGGCACACCTTGACGGCGCGAATGTGAGCGCTAACAATGTGGCTCAACCTGATCTTCGGGCCTGCATGACACGTGATCCCGGAGGGGAGAGATTTGTGAACAGGAAACTTCTGGCCGCTCTGGGCGGCGCGGTGCTGGCGTTCAGCCTCGCGGCCTGTGGTGGAGAGGGTGCCGGTGGGGATACCGATACCGCGGCTCAGGACCCTAAGGACCTGACGATCGGCGTCTCGATGCCGACGCAGACCTCGGAGCGGTGGATCGCCGACGGCAACTCGGTCAAGGAAAAGCTGGAGGCCAAGGGCTACAAGGTCGACCTCCAGTACGCGAACGACGACATCCCGACGCAGTCGCAGCAGGTCGACCAGATGATCACGCAGGGTGCCGACGTCCTGGTGATCGCGGCGATCGACGGCACGGCGCTCAGCGGCCAGCTCCAGGCCGCCGCGGACAAGAAGATCCCGGTGATCGCCTACGACCGGCTGATCCGCGACAGCAAGAACGTCGACTTCTACGTCAGCTTCGACAACTACAAGGTCGGCGTCGCGCAGGCCAACGCGCTGCTGGTCGGGCTCGGGCTCCAGACGAAGGAGGGCGCGAAGGGCACCAAGACCGGGCCGTTCAACGTCGAGCTGTTCGCCGGGTCGCTGGACGACAACAACGCCCACTTCTTCTTCGACGGCGCGATGGACACGCTCAAGCCGTTCGTCGACAGCAAGGCGCTGGTGGTCAAGTCGGGCCAGACCGCCATCGAGAAGGTGGCGATCCTGCGGTGGCAGCAGGAGACCGCGCAGAAGCGCATGGAGGACCTGCTGACCTCCTCGTACAACGACGGCTCGAAGGTCAACGGTGTGCTGTCCCCCTACGACGGCCTGTCCCGCGGCATCATCACCGCCCTCCAGAACGCCGGCTACGGCAAGGGCGCCAACCCGATGCCGGTCGTGACCGGTCAGGACGCGGAGATCGCCTCGGTCAAGCTCATCAACGACGGCGTGCAGAGCTCGACGATCTTCAAGGACACCCGGCTCCTGGCCGAGCAGGCCGTCATCGGCGCCGAGGCGTTCCTCCAGAAGAAGACGCCGACCGCCAACGACACCAAGACGTACGACAATGGCGTGAAGGTCGTGCCCTCGTACCTGCTGCCGGTGGTGACCGTCTACAAGGACGACATCAAGAAGGAGCTCATCGACTCCGGCTACTTCACGGCGGAGGAAGTCGCCGCCGGCCAGGCCAAGTAGACGCGCGGTCGGGCTCGGCGGTGGCGGCCGCCGAGCCCGACCCCGTGGCCGGCGTGCGGACGATGAACGGAGGATGCGGGATGGGCGACGACGTACTACTCGAGATGCGCGGCATCACCAAACGGTTTCCCGGTGTGACGGCGCTCGCCGACGTGTCGCTCGCCGTCCGGCGCGGGGAGATCCACGCGATCTGCGGGGAGAACGGCGCCGGCAAGTCCACCCTCATGAAGGTGCTGTCCGGCGTGTACCCGACCGGCAGCTACGACGGCGAGATCATGTTCGACGGCCAGCCGGTGCACTTCGGCGGCATCCGCGACAGCGAGGCCGTCGGCATCGTGATCATCCACCAGGAGCTCGCGCTGGTGCCGTACCTGTCGATCGCGGAGAACATCTTCCTCGGCAACGAGCGCCGTGGCCGCGGCGGCTTCATCGACTGGAACCGCACGAACGCCGACGCGGCCGCGCTGCTGGCCTCGGTGGGGCTGGACGAAAACCCGGTCAACGCGGTCATCCAGCTCGGCGTCGGCAAGCAGCAGCTGGTCGAGATCGCCAAGGCACTGTCCAAAGAGGTGCGTCTGCTGATCCTCGACGAGCCGACCGCCGCGCTCAACGACATCGACTCCGCGCACCTGCTCGACCTGCTGCGGCGGCTGCGCGACCAGGGCATCACCTGCATCATGATCTCGCACAAGCTCAACGAGATCACCGCCATCGCCGACTCCACCACCGTGATCCGCGACGGGCGCACGGTCGAGACGCTCGACATGCGGTCCGGCGACGTGACCCAGGAGCGCATCATCCGCGGCATGGTGGGGCGCGACCTCGACAGCTTCTACCCCGACCGGGTCTCCGCGCCGGGGGAGGAGGTGCTCCGGATCGAAGACTGGACCGTGTGGCATCCGGTCCAGCCGCGCAAGGTGGTCGACGGGGCCAGCCTCAACGTGCGAGCCGGCGAGGTCGTCGGCATCGCCGGGCTGATGGGCGCCGGCCGCACCGAGTTGGCGATGAGCGTGTTCGGCCGCTCGTACGGGCGGGACATCACCGGCCGGCTCTTCATGCACGGCAAGCAGGTGCGCGCGCGCACCGTGGCCGAGGCGATCGACAACGGCATCGCGTACGCGACCGAGGACCGCAAGCGCTACGGCCTCAACCTCATCGCCGACGTGCGGGCCAACGTCTCCGCCGCGGCGCTCGGCAAGCTCGCCCGCGGCGGCTGGGTCAACGGCAACGAGGAGATCAAGGTCGCCGAGGAGAGCCGCCGCGACCTGAACATCCGGACCCGCACCGTGATGGACCAGGTGGGCACCCTCTCCGGCGGCAACCAGCAGAAGGTCGTGCTGTCGAAGTGGCTCTTCACCGACCCGGACGTGCTGATCCTGGACGAGCCGACGCGGGGCATCGACGTCGGCGCGAAGACCGAGATATACGCGATCATCAACAAACTCGTGGCGCGGGGGAAGGCCGTCATCGTGATCTCGTCGGAGCTGCCCGAGCTGCTGGGGATGTGCGACCGGATCTACACGCTCTCGGCCGGGCGGATCACCGGTGAGATGCCGGTCGCCCAGGCCACCCAGGAAAACCTCATGGCGCTCATGACGAAGGAGAAGGAGCTCGCCGGATGACCAGCACCAAGCCCACTGAGAAGGCGGAGCTCGCCCCGTCCGGGAGCGCCCCGTCCGTGGCGCTGCACGCCGGCACCAGCGACCCGCGCACGCTCATCATGCGCAACCTCCAGCAGAGCGGCATCTACGTCGCGTTCGTCGCCCTCGTGCTGCTGTTCGCGTTCCTGACCGACGGCGTCCTGCTCAGCCCGGACAACATCACCAACATCGTGCTCCAGTACTCGCACATCCTGGTGCTCGCGATCGGCATGGTGATCCTGATCGTCGCCGGCCACATCGACCTGTCGGTGGGGTCGGTGGTCGCGCTCACCGGGGCGGTCTCGGCCGTCGTCGTGATCCAGCAGGACTACCCGTGGTGGCTGGGCGTCGTCGCGGCCATCGCCGTCGGCGTCGCGACCGGCGCCTGGCACGGCTTCTGGGTGGCGTACGTCGGCATGCCCGCGTTCATCGTCACGCTGGCCGGCATGCTGCTGTTCCGCGGCCTGACGCTCCAGGTGCTCGACAACATCTCGCTCTCCCCGTTCCCGAGCCAGTACAACGACATCGCCATCGGCTTCCTCAACGGCCTGCTCGGCGGGCAGGGCTACGACGCGTTCACCCTCCTGATCGCCGCGATCGCCGTCGTCGGGTACGCGGTGAGCGTGTTCCGCACCCGGCTCGCGCGGATCCGCTACCAGCAGTCCGTGGAGTCGTTCCCGCTGTTCGTGGCGCGGGTGCTGCTGGTCGGCGCGGTGGTCATGTACTTCGCCTGGCAGCTCGCGCACTCGCGCGGCCTGCCGATCGTCCTGCTCATCCTGGCCGTCCTGGTGATCGCCTACGGCCTGATGACCCAGAACACCGTCTTCGGCCGCCAGGTCTACGCGATCGGCGGCAACCTGTCCGCCGCGACGCTCTCCGGCGTGAAGGTCCGCAAGGTCAACTTCTGGATCTTCGTGAACATGGGGCTGCTGGCCGGCATCGCCGGTGTCATCTACTCCGCCCGCACCAGCGGGGCGCAGCCGGGCGCCGGCAACATGTTCGAGCTCGACGCGATCGCCGCGGCGTTCATCGGCGGAGCGGCCGTCGCCGGCGGCGTCGGCAAGGTCACCGGCGCGATCGTCGGCGGCCTGTTCATGGCGGTCATGAGTAACGGCATGCAGCTCGAGGGCATCGACCAGTCCACGCAGTCGGTGGTCAAGGGTCTGGTCCTGCTGCTGGCCGTCGCGTTCGACATCTACAACAAGCGGCGGGCCGGGGCAACCCGCTGACACCCCGCACCGCGCGTGCACGAACAGAAGGGAAGGCCGTGACCGAGGACTCCTACCCGGGCAAAGAAGTCTGGTTCCTGACCGGGAGCCAGGGACTGTACGGCGAGGAGACGCTGCGCCAGGTCGCCGAGCAGTCCCAGCGCGTGGCCGCCGCCCTGGAGGCGGCCGCCGGCGTGCCGGTCCGGGTCTCCTGGCAGCCGGTGCTGACCAGCGGCGACGCCATCCGCCAGGTGATGGGCCGGGCCAACGAGTCCCCGGCCTGCATCGGCGTGATCGCGTGGATGCACACGTTCTCCCCGGCCAAGATGTGGATCTCGGGCCTGGACACGCTCCGCAAGCCGCTGCTGCACCTGCACACCCAGGCCGACGCCGCCCTGCCCTGGGCGACGATCGACATGGACTTCATGAACCTCAACCAGGCCGCGCACGGCGACCGCGAGTTCGGGTTCGCGCTGACCCGGCTGCGGGTCGCCCGCACCACGGTCGCCGGGCACGTGAGCGACCCGGCGGTGGCCGCGCGGATCGGCTCGTGGACCCGCGCGGCGGCCGGCGTGGCGGAGGCGCGGTCGCTGCGGCTGGCCCGCTTCGGCGACAACATGCGCGACGTCGCGGTCACCGAGGGAGACAAGGTCGAGGCGGAGCTGCGGGTCGGCGTCTCGGTCAACACCTGGGGCGTCAACGACCTCGTCCGGATCGTCGACGGGGTCAAGGACACCGCCGTCGACGCGCTGATCGAGGAGTACCTGGAGACCTACGAGCTGGACGCCGACGTACGCCCCGGCGGCGCGCGGCACGACAGCGTCCGCTACCAGGCCCGCGTGGAGGCGGCGCTGCGGCAGTTCCTGGAGGAGGGCGGGTTCCGGGCGTTCACCACCAACTTCGAGGACCTCGGCGGCCTGCGACAGCTGCCCGGCCTCGCGGTGCAGCGGCTGATGGCGGCCGGCTACGGCTTCGGCGGCGAGGGCGACTGGAAGACCGCGGCGCTGACCCGCGTCCTCAAGGTGGTCGGCGGCGACCGGCCGGGCGGCACCTCGTTCATGGAGGACTACACGTACCACCTGGCGCCCGGCACCCCGAAGGTGCTCGGCGCGCACATGCTGGAGGTCTGCCCGACGATCGCCGGGGAGCGCCCGCGCATCGAGGTACACCCGCTCTCCATCGGCGGCCGGGAGGACCCGGCCCGCCTGGTGTTCACGGCGGCGAGCGGCCCGGGCGTCGTGGTCGGCTGGGCCGACCTCGGGGACCGCTTCCGCTGGGTGGCCAACGACATCGACGTCGTACCGCCGGACGAGCCGCTGCCCCACCTGCCGGTCGCCCGCGCGGTGTGGGAGCCGCGCCCCGACTTCTCCACCGCCACCGAGGGCTGGCTCACCGCCGGCGGGCCGCACCACACGGTGCTGTCGACCGCGGTCGAGGCGGACGAGGTGCACATCGTGGCGGAGCACCTGGGCATCGAGCTGGTGCACATCGACGCCGGCACCACCCGCCGCGGCCTCGCCAAGGAGCTGCGCTGGAGCGCCGCCTACCACCGGCTCGCCCAGGGCCTGTAATCCGCGCGCCTTCTCGTGGTCAGAGCTCATCTCCGCTTTGAGAGGAGCTCTGACCGCGTCCGGGCGATCGCGAACGCCGCCGGCCGCACGCCCGGCGTGGCCCGTGGTGGCGTTTCCGCGGGCCCACTGTAGTGCGGTGGCCCGGGTATCGCGGAGCTTTGGGAAGCGGGCGGGTCGCGTGACCGGACTGACGTCGCGCGTTGAATCGGCGTGATGTCGATCGCAAATTCGGTTGGGCGGTGAATGGGCCGTAGTCGGCGCGTGACGCACCGCGGTTTGGTCGTGTGGAAAAGGGCGGTCCTACCCGATGTGGGCGATGGTCAATCTCGCCGGCGCGGGCTTGTCCAGTTTGGACACCGGCCCGGAGACGGCTCGGCGTGGCCGCGACTGTCGTCCGGCCAGGGTGTGCGCGCCGACCTTGACCGGCCGGTCACGCATTTGGGCGAGCGCGGCCGAGGTGAACAATTGAAGCTGCCGCATGCCTAATTGTCTCGCGGTCGCCGGGAAATCGCCGCCCCTGACCGATGGTCGATCATCCCAGGTATTTGTATACGCACGATAGTGGCTGTTGGTGCCAGGCCCGCGCAGGGCCAAATGGCAAATTCACCACGTGCGCGGGCGGGGGCAATGGCTCAGGAGGAGGCGGCCAGCTCGGCGTGGACGGCGAAGTGGTCGGAGGGCCAGACGCCGTCCACCGGGCGGTCGGCGGCGCGGCGTGCCGAGCGGACGTGGCCGAGGCCGCCGGGGCCGGGCCGGCCGACGTGGATGTAGTCGATGCGGGCGGGCGGCTCGTGGGTCGGGGCGACGTAGGGGTTGGCCGGGTCGAAGGTGGTGGCGGGCGCGGCCGGGTCGGCGTACGCCCAGGCGTCGATCAGCACCTGGCCGGGGACGGCGGGGGCGGTCTTGTAGCCGCCCAGTAGGCGGATCTCGTCCGAGTCGGGCAGCGCGTTGAGGTCGCCGGTCACGACGGCGGGGTGGGACGAGTCGGGCTGGCGGTCGGCGACGAACCGGGCCAGCGCGGTGACCTGGGCGCAGCGCACCGCGGAGTCGTGCCCCGCCGAGTTGAGGTGGGTGGTGAAGAACGGGATCGGGTGGCCGGGGGCGTCCACCAGGGCGTAGAGCGCCTGGTGTCCGTCGTCGCGGCCGCCCGCGGTGGGGAGCCGCAGCGTGGCGCGGTCGAGGATCGGCCAGCGGCTGAGGACGGCGACGCCGACGTCGGCCGTCGCGTCGCCGGCGCGCTCGTGCCACCGGCCGGGCTGGTCCGAGGCGGCCCAGGTCCAGTGCATGCCGAGCTCGTCGGCGAGTCTCCCGGCCAGGTGGTCGCGGCCGTCGGCCCAGACCTCCTGGAGGCCGACGAGGTCGCAGTCGAGGTCACGCAGGGTGGCCGTGATCGCGTCGCGGCGGGCCTGCCAGGGACCGAAGCGCCACCAGAGGTTCCAGGTCAGCACGCGGGTCACGGAGTGGTCCATCGTGCCGCATCCTACGGCCGCGGGCGATGTCCGGACGGCTGGGTCTCAGTATGAAAACGAATGAGTGCAATCGTATGCGCACGCGAGTATGGTCCGGTCAGGCCGGGCGAACCCAGATGTGAGGGGGCGAGGGATGAGGACGCGTCTCAGGTGGCCCGCCCTGGCGGCCGCGGCGATGTTGCTCGCCGGGGGGTGCGGCTCGGGCGGCGACGAGTCCAGCGACGAGCAGAACGCGCCGGCGGCCACCACCGGGTGTGCCAGCAAGGGCGAGTTGACGATGTGGGAGCGCTCGGGCGGCAACAAGGCGATGGTCGACATGCTCGTCGAGGCATGGAACGCCAAGAACCCCGACTGCCGGATCAAGCTCACGTACATCCCGCACACGGAGATGGTTGGCAAGATCGCTCAAGGGATCGCGTCCGGTGAGGTGCCCGACCTGATGGGCATGGACCTCATCTACGCGCCGCAGTTCGAGAAGGCACAGCAGCTCGTCGACCTCACCGACCGGATCAAGGACTGGCCGGAGCTGAAGACCGCGAGCAAAGGGCACATGGCGGTCGCGACTTACGAAGAGAAGTTGTACGGGGTGCCGCTCTACGCCGACGTGTCGGCGCTCTTCTACAACAAGGATCTTTTCGAACGCGCGGGCCTCGACCCGGAGAAGCCGCCGACCAGCCTGCCGGAGCTGCGCCAGTACGCCGACAAGATCACCGCGCTGGGCGGCGACGTCAAGGGGTACTACCTGCCCGGCAACTGCGCCGGCTGCAACATCTTCACGGTCGGGCCGCTGATGTGGGCCTCGGGCGCGACGATCGAGGCGAAGGACAAGGGCGACGAGCCGCTGGTCGGCGACGGCGTCAAGCAGGTGCTCCAGTTCACCCGCGACATGGTCCAGGCGGGCAACGTCCACGAGGGCGACCGCACGGAGAACGGGGAGACGTTCCACCTCCAGTTCGGGTCCGGCAAGGTCGGCATGATGGGCACCGGCAACTTCAACATCACCCTCGCCCGCGAGCAGAACCCGAAGATGAAGTTCGGCGTCGCGCTGCTGCCCGGGATGACGCCCGGCTCGTCGGCCTCGTTCATCGGCGGCGACCTCGTCGTCGTGCCGCGCGGCAGCGAGCGGGTGGCCGACGCGGTCAACGTGATGAAGTTCCTGCTCTCCGACGAGGTGCAGGTCGAGGTGTACGCGAAGGCGCTCAACCTCACCACCCGCGGCGACATGGTCGACAACAAGTACTTCCAGGCCGAGCCGCTCGTACAGGACGTGGCGAAGGCGCTCGAGGTGGGGCGGACGCCGTACACCCTGACGTTCTTCGAGCAGATCAACTCGCCGCAGGGGCCGTGGCTGAAGATGCTCCAGCGGGCGTACTACTCCGACGACCCCATCGACACGATCATCGCGGACGCCAAGAAGGCGATGAAGGACATCGCCGGCCAGTCCTGAAGCACGTGGCCGCGCCCACCGGATCCCCGCCCCGGTGGGCGCGGTCGCCAAGCCCGCGGAGGATCGCCGTGTACCGCAGCAGACGCGCCGGGCTGGTCGGGTTGGCCTACCTGGCGCCCGCCCTCGCCTTCGTCCTCGTCTTCACCGTCTACCCGCTCGGCCGCATGATGTGGATGTCCCTGCACAACTGGTCGCTGCTCACGCCGCCGGTGTTCGTCGGGTTCGACAACTACGAGCGGCTGTTCGGCGACCGCCAGTTCTGGGTGTCGTTCCTGTTCACGCTGAAGTACACGGCGCTGATCACACCCGTGCTGATCATTGGCGGATACCTGCTCGCCATGCTGACCGCGCAGAACACCCCACTGCGCAAGGTCACCCGCACCGTCGTGTTCGTCCCGGTGGTCATCGGGCTCGGCGTGTCGAGCCTGCTCTGGTACTGGCTCTTCAGCGCCGACTTCGGCCTGGTCAACCGGGCGCTCATGGACCTCGGCGTGGTCTCCGGGCCGGTGCTGTGGCTGGGCGTCGACGCCGACACCTCCAACGTCGCGATCAGCGCCTCCGTGGTCTGGAAGGTGATCGGCTTCGGGATGATCCTCTTCGTCGGCGCGATCCAGGCGGTGCCGACCGAGATCAACGAGGCGACGCTCGTCGACGGCGCCGGCTACTGGCAGCGGGTCACCCGGGTGATCCTGCCGCTGACCCTGCGCACGGTGCTGCTCGTGACGCTGCTGAGCGTCATCGGCTCGCTGCTCGCCTTCGACCAGTTCTACATCATGACCGCCGGCCAGCCGCAGAACGAGACGGCCACGTCGGTCTTCTACGTGTACCTGAACTCGTTCCCGTACCTGAAGCTGGGCTACGGCGCCGCGCTGTCGATGGTGCTCGCCGTGACCATCCTGGCGTTCACGGTCGTGCAGCTCCTCCTCGCCCGCCGGAGCGAGGTGTGAGGGGCCGCCGCGGCTACCTGGTCGGCGCGGTCTGCCTCGCCATCTGCACGGTCGTGCTGATGCCGCTGGTCATGTCGGTGCTCGCCTCGGTGAAACCCACCGCCGAGGCGGCCGCGTCACCGCCGACCTACCTGCCGCACGACGTGAGCCTCGACAGCTACCAGCGGCTCTGGTCGTACCAGCAGGGCCTGCCGACCTACCTGTGGAACAGCCTCGGCACCGCGCTGCTGACGATCGCCCTCACGCTGCTGCTCACCGTGCCCGCCGCGTACGCGCTGGCCCGCTTTCCCGTCCCCGGCAAGGAAGTCATCTTCGTCGTGCTGCTGCTCGCGCTGATCGTTCCCTACCAGGCGATGCTGACGCCGATGTTCCTGATGTTCGCCGACCTCGGGCTGACCAACTCGCTCTTCGGCCTGGCCATCCTGCACACCGCGATCCAGCTTCCGTTCAGCCTGTACATCCTGCGCAACAGCTTCGGCGCGGTGCCGCGCGAGCTGGCCGAGGCGGCCATTGTGGACGGTGCCTCGTCCGGGCAGGCGCTGATGCGGATCTTCCTGCCGTCGACGGTGCCGGCGATCGTGACGGTCGCGCTCTTCGCGTTCATCATGTCCTGGAACGAGTTTCTCGGCGCCCTGGTGATGATGAGCAAGGGCTCGAAGTTCACCCTGCCGCTGATCCTGGCCGCGGCCCGCACCGAGACCAGCCTGGGCGGCACCGACTGGGGCATGCTCCAGGCCGGCATCACCATCTCGATCGTCCCGTGCGTGCTCGTCTACCTGCTGCTACAGCGGTACTACGTCTCGGGCCTCATGAGCGGAGCGACGAAATGAAGGTACGGATCACGGACGGCTTCTGGGCGGACCGGCAGCGGCTCAACCGGATCCGCACCATCCCGCACGGGTTCGAGCAGCTGCACCGCTCCGGCGTCCTCGACAACCTGCGGATGGCGGCCGGCGCGGAGGGGTGCTACCAGGCGTACTCCGACAGCGCCGGCACCGGCCTGCGGTTTCTGGACTCCGATGTGTACAAGTGGCTGGAGGCGGTCGGGTGGGAGCTCGGCCGCGCGCCCGACCCGGGCCTGGCGGCGGCCGCCGACGAGGCGATCGGCGTGGTGGCCGCGGCGCAGCGCGACGACGGCTACGTCAACAGCTACGTGCAGGTGCTCGACGGCGGCAAGCCGCACCAGAACCTGGCCTGGGGTCACGAGTTCTACTGCGTCGGCCACCTGATCCAGGCCGGGATCGCCTGGCACCGCGCGCTCGGCGACGACCGTCTACTGTCGATCGCCCGGCGGGCCGCCGACCGGGTCCACGTCGAGTTCGGGCCGGGCGGCCGGGACGGCGTCGACGGGCATCCGGGCATCGAGATGGCCCTCGTCGAGCTGACCCGGGAGACCGGTGAGCGGCGCTACCTCGACCTCGCCGCCCGGCTGCTCGACCTGCGCGGGCGCGGGCTACTCGGCGCGGAACGCTTCGGCGCCGCGTACTGGCAGGACCACGAGCCGGTGCGCCAGGCCGCGACCGTCGCCGGCCACGCGGTGCGCCAGCTCTACCTCGACTGCGGCGCCGTGGACGTGGCGGTGGAGCTCGGCGACGCCACGCTGCTGGCCGCCGTCCGCCGCCGGTGGGACGACCTGATCCGCACCCGCACCTACCTCACCGGCGGGATGGGCAGCCGGCACCGCGACGAGGCGTTCGGCGACCCGTTCGAGCTGCCGCCGGACCGCGCGTACGCGGAGACCTGCGCGGCGATCGCGAGCGTCATGCTGGCCTGGCGGCTGCTGCGGGCGACCGGCGAAGCGTCCTATGGGGACGCCATCGAGCGGGCCATGTTCAACGGCGTGCTCTCCGGGCTGTCGCTGGCCGGCACCGCCTTCCACTACACCAACCCGTTGCAGCGCCGCACCTCCCGGACCTACGAGCCGCCCGGGTACGGGGAACGCGCGTCGTGGTACCCGTGCGCCTGCTGCCCGCCCAACCTGATGCGGCTGCTGAGCTCGTGGGAGCAGTACCAGGCGACGAGCGACGGGGCGGGGGTGCGCATCCACCAGTACGCGACGTCGGACATCGAGACCGGCGACATCGGACTGTCGGTGCGCACCGACTACCCGTGGCGCGGCCGCGTCACCGTCCACATCGGCCGGACGCACGACGAACCGTGGACCCTCGCCCTGCGCGTGCCGGTGTGGTGCCGCTCGGCGACGGTCACCGACCCGGACGGCACGCGGGTGGTCGACCCCGGCGCGGTCGCGTTGACCCGGCGCTGGCGGCCGGGCGACACGGTCGTGCTCGACCTGGACATGCCGGTGCGCATCACCGAGCCGGCCCCGCGCGTCGACGCGGTACGCGGCTGCGTCGCCGTCGAGCGCGGCCCCATCGTCTACTGTGTAGAGTCGGACGACCTGCCGCTGGCGACCGAGCTGGAGGAGCTGAGCTGGGACTCGGGACGCCAGGCGGTCGCGGTGCCCCGCCCCGACGTCGGCGCCGACATCGTCGGCGTGCGGGTGCCGATGACCGCCCCCGGCCACGGCGACCACCTGACGGCGGGCGCCATCCCGTACTACGCCTGGGGAAACCGTGGCGTCTCCGGCATGCGCGTGTGGATCCCGCGCTGATCCCGCGAGACGCAACGTCATGGCCCGGGCGTGAGGGTCCGCCCGCACCGTGACCAAAAGCGAAGGGTGAGGCCGCGGGAGCAACGGTCGAGACCACGACGGACGTCGCGGTAGCCCAATCAAGGAATGGCGGGCCAGGGTGGGGCGGTGGAGTCGCGGACGACCAGGGCAGGGTCGAAGACGTCGAGGTGCGGTGTGCGGGCGGCTTCGGGGTCGCGGGCCAGCGTGACCGCCTGGCGCACCGCGTGCGCGACGACCTCGGCGATGGGCATCCGCAGCGTGGTGAGGGCGGGCACCGTGTGGCTCACGATCAGGATGTCGTCGAAGCCGACGACCGACAGGCGCTCGGGGACGGTGGCGCCGAGGCTGTGCGCGGCGTGCAGCACGCCGATGGCGACAAGGTCGGTCGAGGTGGCGACCGCGGTCGGTGGCTCGGGCAGGGCCAGCAGGCGGCGGAGGGCGGAGTCGCCGCCGGCGAGGGTGTTGGGGCAGCGCTCCAGGTAGCCGGCCGGGACGGTGCCGAACCGCTCGCGCATGAAGTCGAGGTAGGCGTGCTCGCGGACCCGGTAGTCGTTGGGGAGCTCGGCGTTGACGAACGCGATGCGCCGGTGGCCCAGCGACGTCAAATGGGCGAGGCCGGTCTGGATGCCGGCGCGGTCGTTGGCGTCGACCGTCGGAAATTCCAGCGGGCTGGTGCCCTGCCACAGCGCGACGACGGGCACGCGGGAGGCGCGGAGGTCGGCGAGCAGCTGGGGCTGGGCGCCCATGTCGCCGAGCAGGATGATCGCGTCGGTGTGGCGGGTCTCGAGCACGGAGGTCAGGGAGGCGGCCGCGTCGAGGTGGTCGTGCACGTGGCCGATCACCACGTTGTAGCCGTGGGCCATCGCCTCTTTCACGAGTGCCTCGACGGCGCCGGCGTAGAAGGGGTCGCTGAAGTCGCGCACCACCGCGCCGATCAGGTTGGTGGAGGCGCCGCGCAGGCCTCGGGCCAAGGGGTTTGGCCGGTAGCCGAGCCGCCGCGAGGCCTGGATCACGCGCTCGCGGGTCTCTTCGCCGATGCGGACCTTGGTGGGCACGCCGCTGAGCACCCGGGAGACCGTGCTCTGCGAGACGGCGGCCGCGGCCGCGATGTCGCGCATCGTGACGGCGGCACGGGGACCCGCGGACGGCGCTGGCGGCTGACCCGCCTCGGGCGCCTCGTCCGGGGTCGACCGTGGACCGTTCGCGAGGTGCGACATCGCGGCCAGGTTACCACGAATACGATTGCACTCAGGGATTCTGCCTCCGAGGCAGATGTCACCGGCACCGCACCGGCTCAGAAGACCGTGCCGGCGTCGTTCGCCACGATGTGGGCCATGCAGCGTTCGGCGAGCGCGGCCACGGTGAGCGCGGGGTTGCAGGCGCCGGTCGAGCCGGGGATCAGCGCGCTGTCGACGACGTACAGGCCGCGGTAGCCGCCGAGCCGGCCGTAGCCGTCGCAGGCCTGGCCGAGGACGGCGCCGCCGAGCGGGTGGAACGTGTACGCCTCCAGCCCGTTCATGTCCAGCAGCCCGTACGGCGCCGCGGCGGCGAGGGCGAGGAGCGGGTCGGACGGCAGCGGCACCGGCGGCACCTGGGGCCAGCCCGTCGCGGTGACGAGCTGACGCAGCGTGGCCAGGATCGCCTCGCGCGCGGCCCGGTCGCCGTCGGCGGACCAGACGAGCTCCACGTCGCCGGTCGCCGGGCGGTACTCGAAGCGGCCGACCGGCGTGCAGAGGCCGATGCCGGGCAGCGGCATCGCGTGGGTCTCGACCGGGAACGGGGCCGGGCCGAACTCGACGGTGACCGGGTCGGGGCCGTCCCACCGCATGATGGCGACGCTGGTCGGGCCGCCCTGCTGGGCGCCGGTCGGCTCGGGTACGAGGGCGCGCAGGTAGAGGCGCAGGCCGTTGTTTCCCCAGTGGCGGCCGACCTGCGCGTCGAGCAGTGGCAGGGCACCGGTGTCGCGGGCGTGCACGAGCATCCGGCTGGTGCCCATCGAGCCGGCGGCGAAGAACACGGCGTCGGCGGTGAGCGCCACGCGTTCCAGCACGGCGCCGTCGGTGTCGATGTGGTCGGCGCGCACGACGTAGCCGCCGCGCGGGTCGGTGGTCACGCCGGTGACGACGTGCAGCGGCCGCACGCGGGTCAGGCCGGTCGCCTCGGCGCGGGCCAGGTAGTTGCGGTCGACGGAGGTGCGGGCGCCGCTGTTGACGCCGGTCAGGTACTCGCCGATCGAGGCGGACGGCACCGCGGCGCCGGCCAGCTCGGCGCGGACGACGTCCCAGTCGCAGGCCTCGTCGAGACGTTTCCGGCCGGACGGTGCGACCGGACGAACGCGACCCGAAGCGGCGGTGAACTCAGGCCGCCGCGACGGGGGTGGGGCGCAGGCGGGCGCGCACGTCGTCGGCGCTCGGATGGCCCAGGTCGTCGAGGATCTCCAGCGCCCGGCGCCAGGTCTCGCGGGCGCCGTCCGGCTGGCCGGCCTCGCCCTGCGTGTCGCCGAGGCGGGTGAGGGTGCGCGCCTCGTTGAGGCGGTCGGCGACCTCGTGGAACATGTCGACCGCGCGCCGGTACGCGTCCGCCGCCCGCGCGTGGTCGCCGCGGTGCTGGTGGACGTAGCCGACGCTGTCCCAGGTGACCGCCTCGCCGAACCGGTCGCCCAGCGACTGGAGCAGCGCGAGTGCCTGCTCGCAGTGCGCGAGGGCCGCGTCGTGGTCGCCGAGCAGGGCGTGCTGCCAGCCGACGGTGTTGAGCGCGTTGGCCTGCATGGCCTTGTCGCCGGCGGCCCGGTAGAGGTCGAGCGCGCGCCCCGCGTGGGTCAGCGCGTCGGCGTACCGGCCACGCTGCTCCAGTACCCAGGACAGGTTGCCGTGTGCGTGTGCCTGGCCGACAGTGTCGCCGCACGCGCGGTAGCGGTCGAGTGCCCGTTCCAGATGGACCTGGGCCTCGTCGAAGCGGGCCAGCCGGCCGAACGCGCGGCCGAGGTTGCGGTGGGTGTGTGCCTGTCCCCGGGTGTCGCCGAGGCGGCGGGTGGCGTCGAGCGCGACGCGGTGCGCGGCCACGTAGTCCTGCCAGTGGCCCTGCCGGTCGAAGAACGTGGCGAGGGTCCACGCGAGCTGCCAGGTGTGCGTGTCCTGCCCGGCCGGCACCCGCTGGATCAGCGCGGCGAGGTTGCGGTGCTCGGCCTGGAACCAGGCGAGCGCGCGTCGCTGGTCGGGCAGCTCCTCGGGCGTGACGCCGGGGTGCGCGGGGGCGAGCTCGATCGGGTCGCGTTGCGGGATGAGCAGCCGGTCGGCCGCCCACGCGGTGTGCAGGTAGTGGTCGAGGGTGCGGCGCAGCGCCGCCTGGCGTTCGGCCGCGGGCTCGTCGCGCTCGGCCAGCTCGGCCGCGTAGCCGCGGAGCAGGTCGTGGCTGGTGTACCGGCCGGGGCTCGGCTCGGCGAGCAGGTGGGCGCGGGTCAGCTCGGCGACGGCCCGGCGGGCGGCGCGCACCGGGATCCCGGCGACGCTGGCGACCGTGGCGGCGGACACGTCCGGGCCGGGGTGCAGGCCGAGCAGCCGGAACACGCGCGCGGTGTCCGGGCCGAGCATGCGGTACGAGGACGCGAACACCGTGCGTACGCCGTCGAAGTCGTCGAGCTCGCGCAGTTCGCCGGCGATCGCGGCGAGCGGGAACGTGGGGTGGGTGGCGGCGCGGGCGGCGACGATGGCCAGCGCGAGCGGCAGCCGGGCGGAGGCGGCGACGATCTCGTCGACCGCGCCGGGCTCGGCGGCCACCCGGTCGGCGCCGAGCCGGCGGGCCAGCATCTCGCGGGCCTCGCCGTCGCTGAGCAGCTCCAGCCGCAGCGGCGCCGCGCCTTCGGCGACGAGGCCGGTGAGGTCGGCGCGGCTGGTCACCAGCGCGAGGCAGCCGCCCGTGCCGGGCAGCAGCGGCCGGACCTGGTCGCAGTCGCGGGCGTTGTCTAGCACCACCAGCATCCGCCGGTCGGCGAGCAGGCTGCGGTACAGCCCGGCCCGTTCTTCGAGCCCGGTGGGGATTCGTTCGGCCGGCACGGCGAGGGCGTCCAGCAGCCCGCGTACGGCGTCGGCCGGGTCGACCGCGGTACCGGCGGGCTCGAAGCCGCGCAGGTTGACGTAGAGCTGGCCGTCCGGAAACTCGGCGCGGGCCCGGTGCGCCCACCGCACGGCCAGGGAGGTCTTGCCCACGCCGGCCGTGCCGACGATCGCGGCGACGCGCGCGCCCGGTCCGCGCAGACCGTCCAGGTCGGACAGCTCGGCGGCGCGGCCGACGAACGTGGCCAGGTCGGCCGGGAGCTGCCGGGGGACGTCCGGCCCGGCGGGTGGCTCGTCGCCGCGCAGGATGCGGCCCTGCGCCTCGCGCAGCAGCCGGCCGGGCTCGACGCCGAGCTCGGCGATGAGGCGGTCGTGCGCGCTCGCGTACATCTCCAGGGCTTCCGCCGTGCGCCCGCACCGGTGCAGGGCGAGCATCGACTGGGCGTGCAGCCGCTCGCGAAACGGGTGCTCGCGCGCGGCTTCGAGCAGCTCGCCGAGGATCCCGGCGTGGTGGCCGGCGTCCAGCTCCGCCTCGAACAGCTCCTCCAGCACGACCAGCCGCCGCTCCCGCAGCGCCGGGCCCTCGTGCGCGAGCAGCGGCTCGGTCACGCCGCCGAGGACCGGGCCGGTCCACAGCGCCAGCGCCGCCCGCAGGCCCGGCGCCGCGTCCCGCGCCCGGCCCCGCGCCGCGTCGGCCCGGGCCCGTGCGAGGGCGTCGTCCGCCGCGTCGAGGTCCAGCTCCCCGGGTTGTACCGCGATGAGGTAACCGGGCGGGCGGCGGGCGATGACGTCCGCGCCGAGGAGCTTGCGCAATGTGGACACGTGGGTGTGTAGCTGGCCGCGCACGGACGGCGGTGGGTCGTCGCCCCACACCATCGCGACGAGGCGCCGCTCGGACACCACCCGTCCGGCGTTGAGCAGCAGCGCGGCCAACACGGTACGCGGCTTCGGGCCGCCGAGTGGCACGCCGCCTCCGTCGCGGTGCACGCCGACGGGGCCCAGGACGTGGTATCGCACCGGGTTCCTCCCCAGACATCGGTGCCGATCATGCCAGGGGCGGCCGCGGAGCGGGAGGCCTAGGCCCAGGGGCGGTCGAAGCCGGCGGCGGTGTAGATCGCGTCGATGAGCGCCATGTTGGCGATCGGGTCGTCGCCCTCGGTGGGCATCGGCTCGCCGGTGCGCAGGGCGTCCAGCACGGCCTCCAGCTGGTGGTCGTACGTCGTCCGGCCGGCCACTGTGGACACGCGTGGGACGCCGTCGAGCTCCAGGTGGATGCTGTGGCCGGAGGAGGGGAAGACGATGTTTTCCACCAGGAGGCGGCCGCGCTCGGCCTCCAGCGCCAGCGCGGACCGCACCGGGACGCCCTCGACCATGTCGGCCCGGACGGTCGCCGTCACGCCGCCCTCGAAAGCGAGCTCGGCCTCCATGCGCAGGTCGGCGCCGGCCGGGTTGACGGCCGTGGCCTCGGCGCGGACGACCGCCGGCGGGCCCGGAAACAGCGAGCGGAGCCAGTGCACCGGGTAGCAGCCCAGGTCCATGAGCGCGCCGCCGCCCAGCGCCGGCTCGTGGCGCAGCGTGCCGGGGGCGAACGGGTTGGACCCGGTGAACACCGCTTCGGCGCGGTGGATCCGGCCGAGCGCGCCGGACTCCACAGTGGAGCGGATCCACGCGCTCAGCGGGTGGTAGTGGTCGTGGAACGCTTCGACGACCCGCCGGCCCGTCTCGGCGGCCGCCGCCACCACGCGGGTCGCCTCGGCGGCGCTCATCGTGAACGGCTTTTCGCACAGCACGTGCTTGCCGGCGCGCAGCGCGGCGATCGTCCACTCGGCGTGCATCGACGGCGGGAGTGCGTTGTAGACCAGGTCGACGCCGGGGTCGGCGAGCAGCGCCTCGTAGGTGTCGTAGGCGCGCTCGATGCCGTGCCGCCCGGCGAACTCCGTCGCCGCCGTCCGGGAGGCGACGGCTCCGATGTGGACGTCGTCGCGGCGGCGGACGGGCCAGACGACCGCGTTGGTCGCGATGGCGGCCGCGCCGAGCAGGCCGATCATCACCATGGAGGTGACGATACCCGGCGCCCTACTCTGGTCACCGTGACCAGTCAGGTGAACATGGGCCACCGCATCGGCAGAGCCACCCTCACCCTGCGTGGGCCCGACGGGCGGCCGCTCGCCGACCGCGCGGTCACCGTCGCCCAGCGGCGGCACGCCTTCGCGTTCGGCAACATCGGCTTCGATTTCGTGCCGCTCGTCGGTGGGCCCGAACCGGCGCCGGAGGGCGAGCTCGACCGCCTGGGCGGTCTGTGGCTCAACCTCTTCAACACCGTGACGCTGCCGTTCTACTGGGGCGGCTACGAGCCGCGGCGCGGTGCCACCGACGTGGCGCGGCTGACGGCGACGGCGCGATGGTTCGCCGAGCGGGGCGTCACGGTCAAGGGCCACCCGCTGGTGTGGCACACCGTGCAGCCGGAGTGGCTGCTCGCCCTCGACCTCGACGAGGTGGAGCGGCTCCAGCGGGCCCGCGTCCGCGACCTGGTCGGCGGGTTCGCCGGCACCATCGACCTGTGGGACGCCATCAACGAGGCGGTCATCATGCCCGTCTTCGAAAACGGCGACAACGCCATCACCCGGCTCGCGCACGCCCGGGGCCGCATCCACATGGTGCGGATGGCGTTCGAGGAGGCCCGCGCGGCCAACCCCGCCGCGACGCTGGTGCTCAACGACTTCGACCTCACCTCCGCCTACGAGTGCCTCGTCGAGGGCGTGCTCGAAGCCGGCGTCCGGATCGACGCGATCGGGCTACAGACCCACATGCACCAGGGGTACCGCGGGGAGGAGTACATGCGGCGGACGCTCGACCGGTTCGCGCGGTACGGACTTCCGCTGCACCTGACCGAAACCACGCTCGTGTCCGGGCACCTCATGCCGCCGCATATCGAAGACCTCAACGATTACCAGATCCCGGAGTGGCCGAGCACCCCCGAGGGCGAGGCGCGGCAAGCCGACGACATCGTGCGGCACTACCGTTCGCTGCTCGCGCACCCGGCCGTCCAGTCGGTCAACTACTGGGGCCTCACCGACGCGGGCGCGTGGCTCGGCGCCCCGGCCGGCCTGGTCCGCGCGGACGGCAGCCGCAAGCCGGCCTACGACGCGCTCGAAGCCCTCGTCAAGGGCGAGTGGTGGCTGCCGCCGACCCCCATGCGCACCGGCGCCGACGGCACGCTCACGGTCGAGGGCTTCTTCGGCGACTACACCGTCACGGCGGCCGACACCGCCGCGTTCACCATCGCCCCCACCGACACCACGGCCACCATCGACGTCGCCATCTAGAGACCTTTCGAAGTCGGGCTTTTGAATTCCTTTAGGACGGAGATGTGGGCTACCGCGATGTCCGTCGTGGTCCGGACCGCTGCTCCCGCGGCCTCACCCGTCCGCCGCTGGTCACGCCCACCCGCCCCGGCCCGCCCCGGCCCCAAGAGGGCAGCCCTCTTGGGGATGAATTCTGAGAAGGGCTCCCGTATATCCGTCCAGACGGTGACAGGGCTGCCCTCTTGAGGATCGGTGGGCCGCGGCGGGGTTGGGCTTGGCGCGCGGAGCCGGCAGCGGAGGCCGGGGTTTCGGCGAGCGCGGCGCGGCCCCGGGTGACCGTGACCAACGGCGGAGGGTCAGGGCAGGAGCAGGGCGCCGGCGTCCTTGACGCGGCGGATGACCGGGGCGGTCTCGGCGCGGGAGACGCCGCCGAGTGAGCCGATGCCGGTGGCGATGTAGTCGTACAGGTCGTCGAGGTCGCGGCAGACCAGCGACGCGGCGATGGTGGCCGGGCCGGTGATGGCGGCGGCGAAGGCGACCTGCGGGTGGGTGGCGAGCGCCTCGCCGACGGCGGCCAGGGCGGACGGCTCGACGGTGAGCCACAGCGCGGCCTCGGCGGTGTGGCCGAAGAGGGCGGGCTCGATCTCCACGTCGAAGTAGAGCACCTCGGTGCCGCGCAGGTGCTCGATGCGGCGCCGGACGGTGGTCTCCGACCAGCCGGTGGCGGCGGCCAGGGCGGGGATGCCGGCGCGGCCGTCCTTGGCGAGCGTGGCGAGCAGCTGGTTGTCGGCCGGGGTGAGCGGGGCCGGTGCGGGGGCGGGCCGGGAGGGCGGGCGCAGGGCGGCGATCTGGTCGGGGCTGAGCGCGGCGGTGCGGACCGGCCAGCCGCCGGTGCCGGCCACCGCGCGCAGGACGCAGTGTGCGGTCACCGCGGTGACGCGCGCCGTGCGGGGGAGCTTCTGGAGCAGCAGGTCGCCCTCGGCGGTCTGGGCCCGGGTGCGGGTGATGCAGTTGATCTCGGTGCCGCCGGAGAGGAGGCGGACCCACGAGGTGTCGGCGCGGCGGGCCAGGGCTGAGGCGACCGGCATCGCGGCGTCCGGGGTGCAGCGCATGCGCACCATCCAGTCGACGTGGCCGAGCGCGGCAGCGTGCGGCAGCCCGACCACGCGCAGCGCGCCGGCCGAGCGGAGCCGCTGGTAGCGCCGGGCGACCGTGCGGTCGGACGTGTCGAGCACGGCCGCGATCTGGCTGAACGGGGCCCGGCCGTCGACCTGAAGCGCGTGGGCGAGCTGCCGGTCGAGGTCGTCGAGGGTGAGTGGATCCACCACCAGAACGTAGCAGCGTGTCGGAATACGCCACTTTGACGCACCTGTTCGCCGTGCGGGCGCGAGCCGGCGGAGGCTCCGGGCATGCGCAAATGGTTGCCTCTGCTCGCGGTATCGCTGAGCACGTTCATGCTGCTGGTCGACCTGACCATCGTCAGCATCGCCGCACCGGCCCTCGCCGAGGAGCTGCACTCGTCGTTCTCGGCGTTGCAGTGGACCGTCGACGTGTACGTGCTGGTGCTCGCGGCCCTGCTCATGGCGGCGGGGTCGCTGTCCGACCGGCTCGGCCACCGGCGGGTCTTCGTCGCCGGGCTGGTCGTCTTCGCGCTCGCCTCGCTGGCCTGCGGGCTGGCGCCGGACACCGGCGCGCTCATCGCCGCCCGGGGCGTGCAGGGCCTCGGCGCCGCCGCCATGTACGCCACCAACGCGGCCCTGCTCGCCGCCACCTACACGGGCCGGGACCGTTCGGTGGCGTTCGGCCTGTGGGGTGCCGCCAACGGCGCGGCCGCCGCGGCCGGGCCGGTCCTCGGCGGCGTGCTGACCGAGCACGTGGGATGGCGGTCGATCTTCTTCGTCAACCTGCCCGTCGCCGTCGTGGCCGTGGTACTCGCCCGGGTGGGCATCCGCGGCGGTGGCGGATCGGCCGCCGGGCGGATGGACCTGCCCGGCGTGGCCAGCTTCACGGTCGCCGCGACGCTCGCCGTCTACGGCCTCATCCGCGCCGGCGACGCGGGCTGGAGCGACCCGGTGACCGCCGGCGTGCTCGCCGGCGCGGCCGCGGCGACGCTCGTCTTCCTGCTCGTGGAACGGCACCGGGCCGACCCGATGCTCGACCTGGGGCTGTTCCGGCGGCCGGCGTTCGCGGTGCTCATGTTCGGCGCGGCGGCGCTGACCGCGTCCGCGTTCGCCAACCTCGTGTTCGTGTCGCTGTGGGCGCAGTCGGTGCTCGGCCTCGGCGCGATGACCGCCGGGCTGGTGCTGGCGCCCCTGGCGGTGGTGGCGTTCGTGGTCGCCGGCGCCGGCGGCCGCCTGCTGCACGCCGTGCCGCCGCGCCACACGATCGGCTGGGGACTGCTGCTCGTCGCCGCCGGCACCGCGTTGTGCACGCTGGTCGGCCCCGACTCCGGCTGGCCGGTGCTGGTACCCGGCCTGTGCGTCACCGGCGTCGGCGTGGGGCTGTGCACGCCGGTGCTGGCATCCGCGGCGCTGGCCGTGGTGCCGCCCCAGCGCGCCGGCATGGCCAACGGCGCGTCGAACACCTTCCGCCAGCTCGGCTACGCCCTCGCCCTGCCGGTCCTGGCCACCGTGGTGACCGGGCAGGCGCGGCACGTGCTGGGTGGTGGCGGCGGCGCCGGCGCGGCCGAGCGGCTCACCGGCGGCGGGTACCGCGAGCTGCTGGGGGAGGCGCCGGCCGCGGTCCTGCGCGCCGCGTACGTGGCCGGCCTCGACCGGATCTTCCTGCTCAGCGCCGCGCTGGCCGCGGTCGCCGGCGTCACGGTGCTGCTGCTCCTGCGCCCGGCGGCACCCGCGGCGCCGGCGCCGGCGCGGGAACCGGTCGCCGCGGGGGCCGCCCGCGACTGAACGGGGGACCACATCGGACGGCCCGCCCGGTTACGATCCGCTCCGGTTCACCGGGGGAGTGGAGCGGATCGTGACCGAGCAGCGGGCCGCTCTTCGGCCACGGGTGAGGCTCTTCGCGGTCTCGGCGGGCGCCGTCTTCGCGCTGCTGCTCCTGCGCAACCCGGCCGTCTTCGACCGGGTCGTGTACGAGCGCGGCGACTCCGCGGCCAACTCGATCCTCGCCTCCGACGCCAAGCACTTCGAGCTGCTGGTCGGCAACTACTCACGGTTCCGGTTCCACCATCCCGGGCCGGCGTTCCTGTACGTGCAGGGGTTCGGCGAGTGGCTCTTCCACGACCTGCTCGGCGCCGTGCCCACCCCGTGGAACGGGCAGTGGCTCGCCCTGCTCGCCCTCAACTCGGTGCTCCTCGGGCTGTGCCTGGCGATCGTGCACAGCTGGACCTCGTGGCGGGCGACGGTCCTGTGCGGCGCGGCGGGCCTGCTCTACTTCGCGATGAAGCCGGCGATGCTGGCCTCCGCGTGGATGCCCGACCTGTACGTGGCGCCGTTCGTACTGCTGCTGCTCGCCGCCGCCTCGGTCGCCGCCGGCCGGGTGGCGCACCTGCCCGCGCTGGCGCTCGCCGTGGGCCTCCTCGTGCACGGACACGTGAGCTTCCTGATGTTCGGCCCGGTCGTCGCGGGCGCGGCCGTCGCCGTCTCGCTGCGCACGGCCCGCGCGGAGTGGCGCGCCGCCCGGGGCGCGGTGGCCGGTGCCGGCGCGGTGCTCGCGCTCTTCGCGCTGCCGATGGCGCTGCACCTGATCCTGCACTGGCCCGGCGAGTTCGGCCGCTACCTGCGGTACGGCGGGGCCGGCGGGATCCCGCACCCGGCCGACGTCGCCCGCTACGTGCTCGGCTACTACGCCACCGGCACCGTGCTCGGCGCGGTCGCGTTCGTCGGGTACTTCGGCGGCGCTGCCCTGCTCGTGCGCCGGCTGGCGCCCGGACCACCGCGCCGGTTTCTCGCCGCCGGCGTGTGCGCCGCCGCCCTGGCCACGATCCTGTTCCTCGGGTACGTGGTCCGCGGCGTCGACGACCTGAGGCTCACCTACGTCGGGCAGTTCACCCGGGCGGTCCCGCTGGTGCTGCTGCTCGTGATCGTGGCGGCCGCCGCCTCCGCACCCGCCGCGCGCCGGGCGCACCCGTGGCTGGTGGCCGCCGTGCTGATCGGCGCGCTCGGCGTCGGGAGCGGGGCGCCCGCACTGGGCAAGCTGCCCGAGCACGCGCCGGGCATGCCCGTAGTGATGGCCGAGCTGGGTCGCTACACCGGCGGCCGGCCGGCGGTGATCGAGGTGGGACACGAGGCGTGGCCGGCGCTGACCGCACTTGTCGTGCAGGGCGAGCGGCTGGGCCCGCGGGTGTGCGCCCGCGACCCGCGGTGGGAGTTCATGCTCACCGCGCGGTACATCTGCACGCCCGACGACCTCGCCCACGGCCGCCGCGCCCACCTGACGGCGGCCCCGCCCGCGGGCGCCACGGTGATCGCCCCGGTCGACGACTCGGTGCTCGTCGCTTCATGATCGTTAGCCCAACAGCCGGAGTCTCTCCGGCGTGTCGTCCGGTTTCCGGGCTTACGATCACCACGCATTCCAAATCCTGCCCCGATTGTCCCGCCACGTGGGAGCTGCGGCGCCGCGGCGGCCGCATCGCATGATCGTTCGCCCGATACCCGCACTCTTCCCGGCGTGTCGTGTCGTTTTCGGGCGAACGATCATGGCGCCGCCCACATGCTGAGCTACATCCCAATCGGAACGGGTGGTCCGACGATCCGCCGGTCGTTCACGATCCTTGCTGGCACCCCGATCCCCACGGGTCCATGGTGGACGTCCGGAAAGGCTTGTCCGGCGGAGCTGGCAGCGGAGGTCGGGGATTTCGGCGAGCCCTGGCGAGCCGCCGACCGGAGCGGTGCCCGCGGGAGCATACGGTCCGCGGCTGACGCGGACGGGGGCAAATCTGCGTGGAAGCGTCGCCGCGTGACCTCGACTCCGGAAGCTTCCTGGGCCAAGGCGCGGCAGTGACATCGGGCGGTCACAAGAGGAAGATGCGTCGCGGGTTGCCGCACCGCGAGTGAGAAGGAGCGCACTGTCGTGCAGCTGTGGCTTACCACGTCGCCCGGGGGATCCACGACGCGGCGGCTGGTCCGCCTCGCGAAGGCCGCCGAGCACTACGGCTTCGCCGGCCTGCTCGTGCCGGCGCCGGCGACCCGGCGCGGCACCGTCCACATCGGTCGGGACGGTGAGGAGGTGTGGTCGACGATGGCGGCGATCGCGCGTGGCACCCGGCGCCTGCGGATCGGCGTGTTGCTGGAGCCCGCCCATCTCGCCTCGCCGATCGAGGTGGCGCTGGCCGCGGCGGCCGTCGACCGGCGCAGCGGCGGGCGGCTGGAGCTCGGCCTGTCCGCGGTCCGCGCCGGCGGTGGCCGGTCGCGCAGCCTGCTGCCGCCGATGCCGGAGGGGTTCACCCGGCTGGACGAGACTCTCGCGGTGCTCACCGGGCTGTGGTGGACGCCGGGCGACGAGCGGTTCACGTTCACCGGCCGCTACCACACGGTGCTCAACCATCCGGCCGTCGCGACCGCCCAGCGGCCGGGTCCGCCGCTGATCGTGTCCGGGCCGGGCCGGCGTACCACCAGCTATCTGGCCGCCCGCTGGGCCAACGAGGTCAACGTCCCGTTCCGCGGGCTCGACCGCACGGTGCGCATGTTCTGGGACGCCGACGACGCGCGGGCGCACACCGAGCGCCGCAACCCCGGGCGGTCGCCGCTGCGGCACTCCGCCGCGCTCAACGCCTGCCGGCGGCCCGGTGGCGGCCGCCGCGTCGCCGCGCTGCTGGAGCTGCTCGCCACCCTCGGGCAGTACCAGTCGATCGGCACCGCCCGGGTCTACCTGCGGCTGCCGGACAGCGGCGGGCAGGGCTTGGACGTGCTGGCGCGGCAGATCCTGCCGGTCTTCGCCGGCCTCCGCGCCCCGGCCGCCACCCAGCCGCACGCCTGCTGACCCTCAGCAGGCGTCGGTGCCGGGGCAGAGGCGGGCCGCGGCGGTACGCCCGAGGCCTTGCAGCTCCGGCCGGCTCAGGTTGGGCTTCACGAAGAACTCGGCCAGTAGGTCGCCCTGGCGCACCAGCACGTGGTAGGTCCGGAAGCCGCCGCCGTGGTCGACGGCGACGAGCAGCGCCTCCTGGCCGGCGAAGTCGCGGGCGGCGATCGAGATTTCCCGGCCGGCGCCCGGCGCGCAGCCCTCGACCCGCGCCCGCACCTCGGCCAGGTACCGGCTCGCGTCGCCGGGGCGGAACCGGGAGACGGCCTCCGACACCCGGTCGTCGGCCTGCGGCGTGCCCCGGATCAGTGCCCGCTCCGCCGACTCCAGCGGCCGCACCGGCCGGGCCGCCTGACCACAGGCGAACACCGAGGCGCTGAACTCGAACGTCCAGTCGCCCGAGCCGGCGCCGCCGCCCAGGCGGTACCCCGGTCCCAGGTCGGCCGGCCGGAGGAAGAGCGCGTCGCCCAGCGGCACGCTGGCCGGCGGCGTCGTGGGCGCGGGCGGTGTCGTGGGGGCGGGCCGCGGCGACGCCGACCGGGACGGGGCCGGCGGGCTGACCGTGGGGGAGACGCCGGGTGCCGGCGCCGCGCGGTCCCGCTGGGCCACCGCGATGCCGGCGGACGCGGCGAGCACCGCCGCCGCGGCCGCGGCGGCCACCGCGACCCGGGTGCGCCGCTCCCGCCGGCGGGCGCGGTCGCGCAGGTCGGACGCCGGCTGCCAGCGGGTCTCCGCGGTGTCGTCGAACAGCTTCTGGAACAGCGGGTCAGGCATGGCTGTACTCCCCGGGCAGGTCCCTGTCGAGCAGCGAGGCGAGCGTCCGGCGACCGCGTACCAGCCGCGACTTGACGGTGTTGACGGGCACGCCGGTCTGCGCCGCGACCTCCGCCACCGGCAGGTCGAGCAGGTGGTGCAGGGCGATGGCGAGGCGTTCCGGCTCGGGCAGCCGCCGCAACGCCTCGACCAGCGCGACGGTGTCCTCATTGGGCGGTCGCGCGGGTTCGGCGGGGCCGTGCCGGCGGTACGCGACCATCCGGTTGCGGGCCTTGCGCCACCGGTTGACGCACAGCCGGTACCCGACCGTGCGCACCCAGGCCTCCGGGTCGTCGTACCCGGACACCGTCGACCACCGCTGCCAGGCCCGCAGGTACGCCTCCTGCGCCGCGTCCTGCGCCTCGGCGCGGTCACCGCCCATGGCGTACAGGAACGTCACCACCCGGTGCCGCGAACCCAGGTAGAAGTCCTCGAAGGCGTCGTCTCCGGCCACCGCGCGCTCCCCTCCCCGTTCCCCTTCCATGGCTACACCCGCGGCGCGCGTGCCAGGTTGACGCGTTCACAGCAGTGTCGGTTGCCCGATTGATTGTCGACGTCGTCTCCCTAGCCTTCTCGGTATGCGCTGGAGGAGCCTGATCGCCGCGGTGTGCGCCGGACTCGTCGTGCTGCTGAGTGCCGCGCCCGGGGCCGCCGGGGGCGGGTTCCGGCCGGGTGCGCCGGGCCTGGGCGATCCGTACTTCCCGACGTACGGCAACGGCGGATACGACGTCCTGCGCTACGACCTCGACATCCGCTACCAGCCGGACACCGACCTGCTCACCGGCCGGGCGGTGATCCGGGCGCGGGCCACGCAGCACCTGTCGAGCTTCAACCTCGACCTCGTCGGGCTGACGGTCGACGGGCTGCGGGTCGACGGGCGGGCCGCGGCCCACGCGCGGGCCGGGCAGGAGCTGACCGTCCAGCGGAGGGTGCGCGCGGGTTCGGTGTTCACGGTGGACGTGCGCTACCACGGCGTGCCCGAGCCGTTTCCGAAGCAGTTCCCGCGCCGGATCTGGCCGTCCGGCTTCCTGCACACCGACGACGGCGCGGTCGTGGCCGGTTTCCCCGAGGTGGCCGCGAGCTGGTACCCGGTCAACGACCATCCGCTGGACAAGGCGAGCTACTCGTTCGCGGTGACGGTGCCGGCCGGTCTGGAGGCGATCGCCAACGGCGTGCCGCGGGGGCGGGACACGCGGGGCGGCTGGGCGACCTGGCGCTGGGAGCAGCGCACGCCGATGATCAGCTATCTGGCGACGGTGGCGATCGGCGAGTTCGACGTGCGGACCACGTGGCGGGACGGGCGGCCGACCGTCATCGCCGTCGACCCCGACGTGCCACCGGGCCTCGCCGACGACGTCGCCCGCACCGACGAGATCACCGACGTGCTGGCCGGCCATTTCGGCCCGTACCCCTTCGAGGCCAACGGCGCGATCGTCGACGACACCCGCGACCTCGCGTTCTCGCTGGAGCTACAGACCCGGCCGATCTACGACCTGTACAGCCTCGAGCTGGGCGACAACACATACCTGGTGGCGCACGAGGTCGCCCACCAATGGTTCGGCGACAGCGTCGGCATGCGGCACTTCGACGACATCTGGCTCAACGAGGGCTTCGCCACCTACGCGGAGTGGCTGTGGGGCGAGCACCTCGGCCAGTTCACGCCGCGGGACGCCTTCGACTACTACTACAGCCAGCCGCTGGACGCCGCGTACTGGGCGCCGCCGCCCGGCGACCCCGGCCCGGCCGACCTCGACCTGCTCGACGACTCGGTGTACCTCCGGGGCGCGATGACCCTGCACGCGCTGCGGATGACCGTGGGCGACGGCGCGTTCTGGCGGATCGTGCGCGGCTGGTACGCGGCGAAGCGGGACGGCAACGGCTCCACCGCGGAGTTCGTGGCGCTGGCCGAGCGGGTCTCGGGGCAGCGGCTCGGCCCGCTCTTCCAGGCGTGGCTCTTCACGGACACCAAGCCGCCCTACCCCGGCGGCGCCGCTCCGGCCGCCGGCCGCGCCCCGGCGGGGTTGCGCCGGTAACCGTTTCTATCGATGCTGGTCACTGTTTTGAGCCGGTGCGGCACCGCCCCGCCCCGCTAGGCGCTCTAGGCTGGCGGCGTGGCGGACGTGGCAGCGCTGCTCGACCAGGTGTGGCGGGACGAGGCGGGCAGCATGCTGGGGGTGCTGAGCCGGCGCCTCGGTGACCTCGACCTCGCCGAAGACGCGCTCCAGGAGGCGGTCGGCGAGGCGTTGCGGCGCTGGCCCGACGACGGCGTGCCGGGCAGTGCCACCGGCTGGCTGGTGACCACCGCGTGGCGTAAGGCGATCGACCGGCTGCGGCGGGAGCGGGCCGGCCGGGAGAAGCTCGCGCTCGTCGCCGGCGAGCCGCCCGCCGCGCCGACCGGGGACGACCGGCTCGCGCTCGTCTTCGCCTGCTGCCATCCGTCGCTGAGCGAGCCGCTCCAGGTGGCGCTGACCCTGCACGCGGCCAGCGGGTTGCCGGCGGAGGCCATCGGGGCGGCGTTCCTCGTGCCGACCGCGACGATGGCGCAGCGGCTGGTGCGGGCCAAGCGGCAGCTGCGGGCGGGGGGAGTGCGGTTCGAGCTGCCGCCGCCGGAGGAGTACGGGTCTCGGCTCCCGGCGGTGCTCGCCGTCGTCTACCTGGTCTTCAACGAGGGATACCTGGCCAGCGCGCGCGACACACCCCGGCGGCGCGACCTGACGCGGGAGGCGCTCGACCTGGCCCGCCAGCTCGCCACGCTCATGCCGGGAGAGCCGGAGGCGGCGGGGCTGGCCGCGTTGCTGGAGCTGCACGAGGCGCGTGCCGCCACCCGCTTCGACGGTGACGGGCGGCTGGTGCTGCTGGAGGACCAGGACCGTACCCGGTGGGACCGGTCCTTGATCGAGGCGGCGGCCGCGCGGTTGCGGGTGGCGGTGACCCGCGACCGGCCCGGTCCCTATCTTCTCCAGGCGGCGATCGCGGCCCAGCACGCGCTCGCACCCACCTACGCCCGCACCGACTGGGCGACCATCCGCGGGCTGTATGACACGCTCTACGCCGTCCAGCCGACGCCGGTGGTGCGGTTGGGGCGGGCGGTGGCGACGCGGCACACGCACGGGGCGGCCGCCGCGCTCGCCGAGGTGGAGGAGCTGGGGGAGCGGCTGGACGGCTACCGGCTATGGCACTCGACCCGCGCGGAGCTGCTGGCCGACCTCGGCCGGGACGAGGAGGCGACGGAGGCGACCCGGCGGGCGCTCGCGCTGGCCGCCAACCCGGCCGAGCGGGAGCTGCTGGCTCGGCGGCTCAGCCTGCGCGCGCGATGACGGGCCCGCGCCGCGCCGTAGCCGCCTCGGCGTCCGGCGGCGGTGTAGTTTTCTCGCCGTGGAGGAGATCGATCGCGCCATCGTCGCGGCGCTGACCGCGGACGGCCGCCTGTCGTACACCGACCTGGCGGAACGGGTGGGGCTGTCGGTGTCCGCCGTGCACCAGCGGGTGCGGCGGCTGGAGCAGCGCGGCGTCATCAAGGGGTACGGCGCGCGCGTGTCGTACGAGGCGTTGGAGCTGCCGCTGAGCGCGTTCATCGCGATCCGCCCGCTCGACCCGTCCCAGCCCGACGACGCGCCCGACCGGCTTGCCCACCTGCCCGAGATCGACTCGTGCTACTCGGTGGCGGGGGAGGACTTCTACCTGCTGCTGGTGCGCGTGGCCAGCCCGGCCGAGCTGGAGCGGCTGCTCCAGCAGATCCGCACGGCCGCCAACGTCACCACCCGTACGACGGTGGTGCTGTCGACGCCCTACGAGGGGCGGCCGCCGCGGATCACGAGTTCCAGTGGTGGATGACCGGCCGGCGGTGCTCGTACCCCAGGACGGAGATCGTGGCGGTGTCCAGCCGCAGCTTGCCGCCGCCGCTCGGGGGTAGCTCCACCCACCGCGCGCCGGCCACCCGCAGCGCGTGCCCGTGCCCGACGAGCGCCACGTCGCCCCGCTCGGCGGCCACGCGCGCCTTGGCGAGCACCCGGTCGAGGCGGGCGCCCACCCGCTCCGGGGACTCGCCGCCGGGGCAGCCGTCGGTCCACAGGTTCCACTGTGGATCGCGGGTGGCGTGGATCTCGTCGGTGGTGATCCCCTCGTACTCGCCGTAGTCCCACTCGGCCAGGTCCGCGTCGATCTCGCTGACCGCGAGGCCGGCCAGCTCCGCGGTGCGCAGGGCCCGCTTGCGCGGGCTGGAGAACACCGCCACGAACGGCCGGCCGGCGAGGCGGCGCCCGGTGGCACGGGCCTGCTCCTCGCCGTCGGGCGTCAGGTCGATGTCGGTGTACGACGTGTGCCGGTGCGCGGCGCTCCACTCGGTCTGGCCGTGGCGCACGAGAACGACTTCCCCCACGGCGCCAGTCAACCAGAGACGCCACACACCTAGCCTCCTAGGATGCCGTAGAGGGTGTGACCCGCGGGCGCCACATGGCCCCGGATCCGATACCTAGCTTCCTAGGACGCCTTACGGGATGTGCCATGCCGCACAAGGGGAGAGGTTTTCGCCAACGAAGGAGCGGGCACCTCGAAGCGGAGAGACGAGCGCTACTCAGGAGGAGTGACGATGAGCCTCGCAGATAAGGCACGCAACAAGGCCGAGGAGCTCAAGGGCACCGTGAAGGAGCGCGTCGGCGACGCCACCGACAACGAGAGCATGCAGGCCGAGGGCGCCAGCGAGCGCGCCGCCGCCAAGGCGAAGCAGGCCGGCGAGCACGTGAAGGACGCCGGGCGCGAGGCGCGGGACGCGTTCCGCGGCTGACTTTTGATCCATCTGCCATGACCGGGGTGTCCCTTGTGGACACCCCGGTCGCGTGCTATTCGCTCATTTCCTGTTTGCGCCACCACTTCTGGCCGGACTCGGGCAGGGTGTCGATCGGGTCGTAGTACGGGTAGCGGCGGGCCAGGGCCTCGTCGTCCTCCTGCTCGATGGAGGTGCGGTAGTTCTTGGTCCAGTACGAGATGCCGTGCTCGCGGTCGTACTCGGTGACCATGTGTACCCAGCGCTTGCCGACCAGCGGCACGTCGCACACGATGCGGGGCGTGGCGTAGCCGGGCAGGTAGCCCATGATGTCGTGCTGGAGCTCTTGGGCCTGCCACACCGGCACGCGCCAGTGCTCGGCGTTGGGGATCATGTCGCACATGTAGAAGTAGTACGGCAGGATGCCGGCCTCGCCCTGGAGCGCGAAGCACAGGTCGAGCAGCTCGGGCGTGGTGGCGTTGACGCCGCGCATGAGGACGCCCTGGTTGCGTACGTCGCGGACGCCGACTTCGAGCGCGGTCTGCGCGGCGCGCGCGACCAGCGGGGTGAGCGAGTTGGCGTGGTTGACGTGGGTGTGGATGGCGAGGTTGACGCCGCGGCGGGCGGCGGTGCGGGCGACCCGTTCGAGGCCTTCGACGACGTCGGGCTGGAGCCAGTGCTGGGGTAGGCCCATGAGCGCCTTGGTGGCGAGCCGGATGTCGCGGATGGTCTCGATGTCGAGCAGGCGCATGAGGTACGACTCGAGGTGGCGCCAGGGCACGTTGGCCACGTCGCCGCCGGACACGACGACGTCGCGAACGCCGGGGTGGGCGCGCAGGTAGGCGACGTGGGCGTCGTACCGGTCGGTGGGTTTGAGGGTGAGCTTGAGCTTGTCGACGGCGGGTGTGGAGTTGCCGACGAGGTCCATGCGGGTGCAGTGGCCGCAGTACTGCGGGCAGGTGGAGAGCAGCTCGGCGAGCACCTTGGTGGGGTAGCGGTGGGTGAGTCCTTCGGCGACCCACATGTCGTGCTCGTGGAGGGAGTCGCGGGCGGCGTGCGGGTGTGACGGCCAGTCGGTGCGGCGGTCGGAGGCGACGGGGATCATGTACCGCCGGACGGGGTCGCCGTAGAAGTCGTCGGTCGACATCGTGTTGAGCATCTGGGGCGGGACGAGCATCGACATGGTGGCGCGCTCGCGCTGGTCGGCGACGAGGTCGTCGTAGAAGGCGTCGGGGACGAGGTCGCCGAGGACGGCGCGGAGCTGCTTGACGTTCTTGACGCAGTGGACGCGCTGCCACTGCGCGGACTCCCACTGCTCGCGGGTGACGTCGCGCCAGCCGGGGAAGCGGGCCCAGTCGGGCTCCACGAGCTCACGCCGGCGGTACTCGTACGGCTGCCCCACGTCGCCCCCAAACTAGAAATCATCCGGTGATCTAGATAATCTACCGTAAGATTTCCCGTGGGAAGAGGGCAAGGCCAATGACTTCACCGGTGGGGCTGCATCGCGTGCTGGCGCCGAAGGGTGTGTTGCCGCAGGCGGCGGAGCGCCTCGACGCACGGCCGGAGATCGGCGCGGACGAGGTGCGGATCGCGGTCGAGCGGCTCAACCTCGACGCGGCGAGCTTCCGGCAGCTGTCGGAGAAGCACGGCGGCGACGGTGCGGCGGTGCGCGCCGAGGTCCTGGAGATCGTCGGGCGCCGGGGCAAGATGCACAATCCGGTCACCGGTTCGGGCGGGATGCTGATCGGGACGGTCGACGAGGTGGGCCCGGAGTCGCCGCTGGGCCTCGAGCCCGGCGACCGGGTGGCCACGCTCGTGTCGCTCACGTTGACGCCGCTGCACATCGCGGATACGACGTGGGACGGCCGGAGCGAGCAGGTGCCGTGCACGGGTCACGCGATCCTGTTCGCCCGCTCGGTCGCCGCGGTCCTCCCGGACGACCTCGACCCGCGCCTCGCCCTCGCGGTGCTCGACGTGTGTGGCGCGCCGGCGCTGACGGCGCGGGTGGTGCGGCCCGGCGGAGCCGTGGCGGTGCTGGGAGGGGCCGGGAAGAGCGGCTCGTTGTCACTGGCTGCCGCCCGGGCCGCGGGGGCCGCTCGTACCACGGCTGTGGTTTTGGATGACGCGGAGGCGGCGCTGCTGCGCGGAGCTGGCCTGGCCGACCGGGTGGTGGTGGCGGACGCGCGCGATCCGGTCGCGGTCGCGGCGGCCATCGGTGCACCGGTCGACGTGACGGTCGTCTGCGTGGACGTGCCGGGGTGCGAGCACGGGGCGATCCTGGCGACCGCGGCCGGCGGCACGGTGGTCTTCTTCTCGATGGCGACGAGCTTCGCGGCGGCGGCGCTGGGCGCGGAGGGGCTGGCGGCCGACGTGACGATGCTGGTCGGCAACGGGTACGTGCCCGGCCACGCCGACTACGCCCTCGACCTGCTGCGCGAAGTTCCCGCCGTCCGGAAACTATTCGAGGGCAGACTGAGCGCATGACTGCCTCGACCCTGTACCGGAATGGGACCGTCTACAGCCCCGCGGACCCTACGGCGACCGCCCTGCTGGTGCGCGACGGCGCGATCGCGTGGGTCGGCGCGTCCGCCGACGCGCCCTCCGCCGACATCGCCGTGGACCTCGACGGGGCGCTGGTGACGCCGGCGTTCGTCGACGCGCACGTGCACTGCACCGACACCGGGCTGACGCTGTCCGGCCTCGATCTGAGCGGCGCCCGTTCGGCGGGTTCGTTGTTGGACGCGGTGGCGGCGTTCGCGGAGGGGTTGCCGGGCGACGCGATCGTGCTGGGGCACGGGTGGGACGAGACCACCTGGGCGGACCAGGCCAAGCCGGACGCGGCGGCGCTGGAGCGGGCCGCCGGCGGGCGCCGGGCGTATCTGTCGCAGGCTTCCATGCATTCCGCGCTGTGCACGCCCTCGCTGCTGGCGGCGGCGCGGGGCACGCCGGGCTACGGCGAGTCCGGATGGGTTCGCCGGGACGCGCACCACGTGGTGCGGGAGCTGGCCCTCGGCTCGATCCCGGCCGCGCAGCGGACCGGGGCGCAGCGGGCGACGTTGCGGCGGGCGGCGCAGCTGGGCATCGCGGCGGTGCACGAGTGTGGTGGGCCGGGCACGTCGAGCGAGGCGGACTTCACCGGCCTGCTGGCCTTGTCGGGGCAGGGGCATGCCGAGGTGTACGGGTACTGGGGTGAGCTGCTCGCCGCGGCGAAGGCGCGGGACCTGGGCGCGGTGGGGGCGGGCGGCGACCTGTTCGCGGACGGGGCGCTGGGTTCGCAGACCGCCCACCTGTCGGAGTCCTACGTGGACGCCGAGGGGTGCGGCCACGGGTACCTGACCGCCGAGCAGGTCCGCGACCATCTGCTGGACTGCGCGGCGCACGGTGTGCAGGGCGGGTTCCACGCGATCGGGGACGCGGCGATCACGACGGTGCTGGCGGGTTTCGCCGAGGCGGCCCGCAAGCTGGGCGTGGAGCGGCTGCGGGACGCCCGCCACCGGGTCGAGCACGCCGAGATCATGAACAAGCGGCTGATCGCGGGTTTCGTGGAGTACGGGATCGTGGCGAGCATGCAGCCGGCGTTCGACCGGCTGTGGGGTGGCGAGTCGCAGATGTACGCGCAGCGGCTGGGCGTGGCCCGGTCGTTGGAGTCGAACCCGATGGGCGCGATGCACGGGGTGGGTGTGGCGCTGGCGTTCGGTTCGGATTCGCCGGTGACGCCGCTAGACCCGTGGGGCAGCGTGCGGGCGGCGGTGCGGCATTTCAACCCGGTGCAGCGGATGAGCGTGCGGGCGGCGTTCGCGGCGCACACGCGCGGCGGGTGGCGGGCCGTGCACCGCGACAACGAGGGGGTGCTGTCGCCCGGGGCACCGGCGACGTTCGCGGTGTGGTCTTTCGCAGGAGTCCTAGAGAAGGGGCTGCCGGTGCTCGACGAGCTTCCGGTGTGCCGGCGCACGGTGCTGCGCGGCGATGTGATCTACGAGGAGTGAGGCCGATGGGAAAGCTCGACCTGGACCCGGCGGTCGTCGCGCGGGCGCGGGCGCTGGCCGCCGAGGTGGGGCGGCCGGTCGTCGACCTGGCGCGTGGCCACACCACCGTCTCGGTCGAGCGGGCGGTGCTGCGGCTGGCGGGGGTGAGCGGCGCCGACCCGGACGGCATCCCGTGGGTCAACCGGCTCGTCGACGCGGTCACCGCCGACGTGGGGTTGGGGCACGGTGTGGCGGTGCCGGTGTTCGACGCGCTGCTGCGCGAGGGCCTCGACGACGTCACGCTGCTGGCCCAGAAGGCGGCGGCCGGTTCGGTGCGGTTCGCGGTGCCCGCCAGGTCCGCGGCCGCCCGGCGGCTGGCGCGTAGGCATGTCGCGGCGGGGCTGCGGCGGATCGACCGGCGCCGCGCCGAACGCGACCGGCTCGTCAAGCGGCACGGCGACGCGCCGCGCCGCCCGTGGATCTACCTGATCGTGGCGACCGGCGACATCTTCGAGGACATCCCCCAGGCGCGGGCGGCCGCCCGCGCCGGCGCGGACGTGATCGCGGTGATCCGCTCGACCGGGCAGTCCCTTCTGGACTACGTGCCGGAGGGTGCGACCCGGGAGGGGTTCGCCGGCACGTACGCGACGCAGGAGAACTTCCGCCTCATGCGGGCGGCGCTGGACGAGTCGTCGCGCGAGCTGGGCCGCTACGTGCGGTTGACGAACTACGCGTCCGGGCTGTGCATGCCGGAGATGGCGGTGCTGGCCGGCCTGGAGCGGCTGGACATGATGCTGAACGACTCGATGTACGGGATCCTGTTCCGCGACATCAACCCGATCCGCACGTTCGTCGACCAGCGCTTCTCCCGGCAGGTGCACGCCCGCGCGGGGATCGTCATCAACACCGGCGAGGACAACTACCTCACCACCGCCGACGCGGTCGAGGCGGCGCACACGGTCACCGTCAGCCAGCTGTTGAACGAGTACTTCGCGCACGAGGCGGGCCTGGCCGACCGGCAGCTGGGCCTGGGGCACGCCTTCGAGATCAACCCGGACCTGCCCGACTCGTTCCGGTTGGAGCTGGCGCACGCGCTGCTGGCCCGCGAGCTGTTTCCGGACGCGCCGCTGAAGTGGATGCCGCCGACCCGCCACATGACCGGGGACGTGTTCCGGGGCAACCTGCTGGACGGGTTCTTCAACCTGGTGGGCGCGATGACCGGGCAGGGCATCCTGCTGGTCGGCATGATGACCGAGGCGGTGGTCACCCCGTGGCTGTCCGACCGGGACATCGCCCTCCAGAACGTGCGGTACGTGCTCGACGCGGCCGGCGGCCTGCACGAGGACTTCGTGCCCGCGCCGGGCGGGCTGATCCAGCGGCGCGCACACCAGGTGCTGGCCGAGGCCGTCGGCCTGCTGGAGCGGATCCGCGACGACACGCTGCTGGCCGCGATCGGCGACGGCACGTTCGGCATCATGAAACGCCCCGCGGACCGCGGCAAGGGCCTGGACGGCGTGGCCGCCCACGAGCCCGACTACCACAACCCGGCGACCGAGCTCCTGGAGGCGGCGTCATGAGCGGGCAGATCGTGCGGCCGTACGGGGACACGACCGGGGACGGGATGGTGCAGGTGTCGTTCACGTTGCCGGTGCCGCACGACAAGCGGGCCGAGGGTGCCGCCCTCCAGTTGGCCGGGAAGATGGGGCTCGACCCGGCGATGCTGGTGCACGCCAAGCAGATCGGCGACGGCTACACGTTCTTCGTCGTGTACGGGCGGGTGCGCCACCTCGTGGACATGTCCGCGGTGAAGGCCGCCGAGCGGGACTACCCGCTGATGACGGCCAAGGACGTCAACACCGCCGTGAAGCGGCGGCTGCGGCGCAAGCTGTCGGTGGTGGGCGCGTGCATCGGCACCGACGCGCACACGGTCGGCATCGACGCGATCCTCAACGTCAAGGGGATCGCCGGCGAGAAGGGCCTGGAGTACTACCGGGAGCTGAAGGTGCGCAACCTCGGCGCCCAGGTGACCGTGCCGGAGCTGGTCGAGGCGGCCCGCGTGGAGAAAGCCGACGCGGTGCTGGTCTCGCAGGTGGTCACCCAGCGGGACGCGCACCTGCACAACGTGCGGGAGATGGCCGCCGCGTTCCGGGAGGCGTTTCCGGCCGGGCGGCGGCCGCTGCTGGTGGCGGGTGGGCCGCGCTTCGACGAGATGATGGCCGGCGAGCTCGGCGTCGACCGCATCTTCGGGCGGGGCACCACACCGCGCGAGGTGGCCAGCTACCTGGTGCACGCGCTCACGACGGCGAAGGCGGCGGCGGCATGAGTGCGGGTCTGACGGTCACCCACCGGCGGTACGTTCCCTACTCCCACGCCCACTACGCCGGCGACCTGGTCGACGGGGCGTACGCGCTGGGGCTGTTCGGCGACGTCGCCACCGAGGTGTGCATCCGGATGGACGGCGACGAGGGGCTGTTCGCGTCCTATTCGGACGTACAGTTCCGGGCGCCGGTGCGGGCCGGTGACGTGGTCGAGGCGACCGCGACGGTGACCCGGGTGGGCACGCGCAGCCGCACGCTGGAGTTCTCCTGCGTGGTGGTGTGCCGGGGCACCGGCGGGTCGGGGGCGCGGGTGCTGGACCCGCCGGTGGTGGCGGTCACCGCGGTGGGCACCGTCGTCGTGCCGTGAAGGCCGCCGTCTGCGCGGACGTCGGCTCCACCTACACCAAGGCCGCCGTCGTCGACCTCGACGCCGGCCGCCTGGTCGCGACGGCCGCGCACCCCACCACCGCCGACCCGATGACCGGGCTGGCCGCCGCGGTCCGGGCCACCGCCGTCCCGCTCGAGGCCGCGTCGATCCCTTGGTACGTGTCATCCTCAGCCGGTGGCGGACTGCGACTCGCCGTCGCGGGCTACGAGCGGCTGGTCACGGCCGAGGCCGGGCACCGGGTGGGCCTGTCCGCGGGTGCCCGGGTGGTGCACGTGGCGGCCGGGCCGCTGGACCCGGCCGGGGTGCGGGAGCTGCGCGCCGCCCGCCCCGACGTGGTGCTGCTGGTCGGCGGCACCGACGGCGGCGACGCCGACGTGCTGCTGCACAACGCGCGGCGGCTGGCCGGGTGGCGGGTGCCGATCGTGGTGGCCGGCAACGCCGACGCCCGCGACGAGGTCGCCGGTGTCCTTCGTGGAGCCACCATTGTGGACAACGTGCTGCCCCGCATCGGCGTGCTGCGGCCCGGTCCGGCGCGGGCGGCGATCCGGGAGGTGTTCCTGCGGCACGTGATCGGCGGGAAGTTCGGGCGGCGGTTCGCGCGGCTGGTGCGGGCGGCCACCCCGGACGCGGTCCTGGCCGCCGTGGAGTTGCTCGCCGACCGCACCGGGCGCGGGCTGCTCGTGGTCGACGTGGGCGGCGCCACCACCGACGTCTACTCGGCCCTCCCAGAAGGCGCCGACGGCGGCGCGGAGGCGGCCGGGTCGCTGCCGCGGGCCCGCACCGTGGAGGGCGACCTGGGCGTGCGGTGGAGCGCTCCCGGCGTGGTGGCGGCCGCCGCCCTGGAGAAGCTCCCGCACGACGAGGCGCTCGCCGAGGCCGCCCGGCTCCGCGCCGAAGACCCGACCCTGCCCAGCGACGCCCTCGAGAGGGCAGCCCTCTTGGGCGTGAATTCTGAGCAGGGCTCCCGTATACCCGTCCAGGCGGTGACCGGGCTGCCCTCTTGGGGAGCGGGCGGCTCAGGCGGCTCGGCGGACTTGCGGCTGGCCACGCTGGCGGCGGTCGTGGCGGTGCGGCGGCACGCGCGTGGGGAGGCGGGCGGGTTCGGGCGGCGGGACCTGCGCGACGTGTCGCTCGTGATCGGCTCGGGCGGGGTGCTGCGCTTTTCCTCGCGGCGGGACTCCCAGCGGGTACTCGATGCGGTTTTGTCCGATCACGGCGGCGGGTGGCCGCTGCCGCGGGCGGCGACCACAGTGGTCGATCGGGAGTATGTGCTGGCCGCGGGCGGCCTGCTGGCCGCCGACCACCCGGCGGCGGCGTTCGCGCTGCTGCGTGATCACCTGCTGGTCGGATGATCGACGAAACACGCCGGGCTTCGACACGCCGGAGTGGTTGACAGCCCACGGGGGGCGGCACGTACCGTCTTTAGGTCCTACAACGGGGAGCGGCTGTTGTTCGCTTCGTCCCTTCGCCAGCTGGCCAAGCAAGCCGACACCAGGTCCAGCGGGCGGGGGTCGGCGGGGCGGCGCGGACCGGCCGAGGAGCTGAGTCGGTGCTCAGGCAGGGGGGTGACCGCGACCAGTAGACAACGGCGGCGCGTGGGCAGCCAGCGTTCGTCCCGTCGGTCCGAAGGTCGTGGAGATCAACTGTCGCACCGGCCCCGGGTAGGGCCTGGGAGCATCGGGGTGCCGCCACGGCGGCGCCCCGATTTTCCGTTCTACGCCGTTACGCGCGTACCCTTCGGCAGGTGACCATGGTGGAGCCCGCCGAGACCCCGGCCGCCGAGGCCGACTCTCCCGAATCGCAGGTGCGGGAGGCCCCGCACCCCCTGCCGCTGGCCGCCGGCGCGGCGATGGCGGTGGCGGCCGGGGTGGCGCTGCTGCTGTCGTTCCCCACCTATGGGTTGTGGTGGCTGGCCCCGGTCGGTGTCGCGCTGCTGGCCGCGTCCGTGCACCGCCGCCGCTTCCGGGCCGGGCTGGGGTTGGGCGCGCTGGCCGGGCTGGCGCTGTTCCTGCCGCTGCTGAGCTGGACCAACCTGCACACCGGGCTGGCGCCGTGGCTGCTGCTGTCGGGGCTCCAGGCCGGGTTCGTCGCGCTGCTGGGCGGGGCCACCGCCTACGTCAGCCCGCTCGTCGACCGGTTCCGGTGGGCGTGGCCGCCGGCGACCGCGCTGCTGTGGGTGGCGCAGGAGGCGATCCGTGACCGCGGCCCGTACGGCGGGTTCCCGTGGGGGCGGCTCGCGTTCAGCCAGGAGGACTCGCCGCTGGTGCGGCTGGCCGCGGTCGGTGGCGCGCCGCTGGTCACGTTCGGGGTGGCGCTCGCCGGCGGGCTGCTGGTGACCGCCGCGTGGCGGCCGTGGAACCTGTGGCCGGCCCGCCTGGCCCGCGGCCGCCTGGTGCTGTCCGCGGCCGGGCTCGCGGTCGGCGCGGTCGCGGTGACCGCCGCCGGGCTGCTGGTGCCGACCGCGCCGCGCGAGGGCGAGCCGGTGACCGTCGCGATCGTCCAGGGCAACGTGCCGCGGATGGGTCTTGACTTCAACGCCCAGCGCCGCGCCGTGCTGGAAAACCACGTCACCGCCACGATCGCGCTCGCCGGGCGGGTCGCCGCCGGCCAGGAGCCGCAGCCGGATCTGGTGGTGTGGCCGGAAAACGCCAGCGACGTCGACCCGCTGCGCGACGCGACCGCCTCCAGCCGCATCTACGCCGCGGCCGCCGCGATCCGGGCGCCGATCCTGGTCGGCGGCATCCTGCGCGGCCCCGCCCCGGGCGAGGTGCGCAACGTGGGCCTGCTGTGGCGGGCGGACACCGGCCCCGACGTCGCGCAGACGTACGTGAAGCGGCATCCGGTGCCGTTCGCCGAGTACATGCCGCTGCGCGACGTCGCCCGCCTGGTGAGCAAGGAGGTCGACCGGGTCGCCGACATGGTCGCCGGGCAGCGGCCGGGCGTCATCCAGACCGGGCCGGTGGCGGTCGGCGACGTGATCTGCTTCGAGGTCGCCTACGACGGCATCGTGCGCGACACCGTCACCAACGGCGCCGGCATCCTGGCGGTGCAGACCAACAACGCGACCTTCAACGTCGCCGAGGCACGCCAGCAGATGGCGATGGTACGGCTGCGGGCGGTCGAGCACGGCCGCGAGTCGCTGATGGCCTCGACGGTCGGGGTGTCCGGGTTCGTGACCGCGGACGGCGAGACGCACGAGACGACCGGCTTCAACACCCAGGAGGTGGTGGTGCGGGAGATGCGGATCTCCGGCTACCGCACCCTCGCCACCCGTGCCGGTGTGTGGCCGGAGATGTTCCTGGTGGGCCTGGGGCTGGTGCTGCTGGCCGGTGCCGTGGTGGTCCGCCGCCGTGGATGACTACCTGGCGCGGATCGGCGTCGACCGGCCGCCGTCCGGGCTCGACGGCCTGCGCGTGTTGCAGCGGGCGCACCTGGGCACGGTGCCGTTCGAAAACCTCTCCGTCCACCTCGGCGAGCCGATCGACCTGACCGCCCTGCCCGACAAGATCGTGACGCGGCGGCGGGGCGGCTTCTGTTACGAGCTCAACGGCGCCTTCGCCGCCCTGCTCACCGCCCTCGGGTACACCGTGTCGTTGCACCAGGCCCGGGTCTGGGGCGGCAAGCGGTGGGGGCCCCCGTTCGACCACCTGGCCCTGCGGGTGGCGGTGGACGGCGAGCCGTGGCTTGTCGACGTGGGCTTCGGCCGCTTCGCCCACCATCCGCTGTCGCTGGCCTCACGCGCGCCGCAGCCGGACCCGGGCGGGTCGTTCGTGGTCGTCGACCGCGACCTCGGCGACCTCGAGATCGTGATGGACGGTGAGCCGCAGTACCGGATCGACCCCCGCCCGTACGATCTGGCCGACTTCGCCCCCACCTGCTGGTGGCAGTCCACGTCGCCGGACTCGCACTTCACCCGCTCGTTGACCTGCTCGATGCTGGCCCCGGACGGCGGCCGGGTCACGCTCAGCGGCGACCGCCTCATCCGCACCGACCCGGCCGGCGCCCGCACCGAAACCGTGCTGGACGGCGACGACGCGGTGCTGGCCGCCTACCGGGAACACTTCGGGCTGGTGCTGGACCGGGTGCCGCGGGTGGCGGTCTAGTGCGGGGCCACAAACGTTGGCCGGCTTCGCCGGCCTGGGTGAGCGGCGGCCTTCGGTCGCCGCTCACCCAGTGAAGGCCCCGGCGCTATATGGATTTCCCGCCCGCGGGATGGGTCGACCTCGCCGGCCACCGTCTGTGACGCAGCGTCAGCAGGCTCAGCCGAGAACGTCGAGATCTAGGACAGTTAGGGTTGATATGGCGCCCTAACTCTCCAAGATCTCGAATCTTGGGCCGGCGGCGTTTTTGTTGCCTCAGAAGGCGCGCGAGGCAACAAAACAGGGATTTTGTCGGGATCTTGGCCGGCGCGGGCGGGAGCGAGCCTTCCGGCGAGGTGGCGCTCACCGATGCGTCCGGCCGCGTGGCATTCTTGACGGATGGGACGGGCAATCGCGTTGGGCGTGCCGCTCGTAGCGGCCGCGGAGATCGCCGTCTTCATCCTGGTCGGCGGCTGGATCGGATACGGCTGGGCGCTGCTGGCGGTGCTCGCGGCCTCGTTCGTCGGGATGATGCTGCTGCGCCGTGAGGGTGTGCGCGCCTGGCGGGGCTTCGTCGCCGCCGCCAACGCCGGCCAGCACCCCGGCGAGCGGGTCATCGACGGCATCGTCGGCCTGGGCGCCGGCGCGCTGCTGAGCGTGCCCGGCTTCGTGACCACCCTCGCCGGCCTGGTGCTGCTGCTGCCGCCGGCCCGCGCGGTGGCGCGGCGCGGGGTGCAGCGCTGGACCGAGCGCCGGGTCTCCACGGCGGTCGCCGGCGACCTGTTCGGCCCGCGCAAGGTGAAGGTGCACCGGGGCGCCCCGGAGTCCGACGGCGCGATCGAGGGCGAGATCGTCTGAGCGCCCGCAGCGCCGGGGGTCTGAGCCGCCCGCTCAGCGGCGCGGGCGCGCGTTGAGCCGGGCGGCCTGGCGGGTGAGGTGCTCGCGTTCGGGCAGGTTGGGCGCCGACCGGGCGGCCTCGGCGTAGAGCCGGGCCGCGGTGACCGGGTCGCCGTCCCGCTCGTGCAGGTACGCCGCGGCGGCGGTGTAGCGGGGCAGGGTCGGGTCGAGCCCGGCCAGGGCGGCCAGGCCGGCCCGCGGGCCGTCCGCTTCACCGACCGCGACGGCCCGGTTGAGGCGGGCCACCGGATTGCCGGTGAGCCGCACCAGCTCGTCGTACCACTCGACGATCTGCACCCAGTCGGTCTCCTCGGCCGTGCGGGCGTCGGCGTGCAGCGCGGCGACGGCCGCCTGGGCCTGGAACTCGCCCAGCCGGTCGCGGGCCAGGGCCGCCTGGAGCACGCCGACCCCCTCGGCGATCATGCGGGTGTCCCACCGGCGGCGGTCCTGCTCGGCCAGCGGCACCAGGCTGCCGTCCGGGCGGGTCCGGGCCGGGCGCCGCGCGTGGTGCAGCAGCATCAGCGCGAGCAGCCCGGCGACCTCCTCGTGCGTGGTCATGGCCGCCAGCTGGCGGGTGAGCCGGATCGCCTCGGCGGCCAGGTCGACGTCGCCGGAGTAGCCCTCGTTGAAGACCAGGTAGAGCACCCGCAGCACGGTGGCGACGTCACCGGGCTGGTCGAACCGGACGCCCGCGACGGTCCGCTTGGCCCGGCTGATCCGCTGGGCCATCGTCGCCTCCGGCACCAGGTAGGCCTGGGCGATCTGCCGCGTGGTCAGGCCGCCGACCGCGCGCAGCGTCAACGCGACGGCCGAGGCCGGGCTCAGCGACGGGTGCGCGCACAGGAAGTACAGCCAGAGGGTGTCGTCCACCGCCTCGCCGGGGCCGCGCGCGGGCTCGGCCTCGACGAGCTGCTCGCGGTGCCGCCGGGAGGAGTCGGCGCGGGCCGCGTCGAGGAACTTGCGCCAGGCGACGGTGACCAGCCAGCCCTTCGGATCCCGGGGCGTGCCGTCCGGCCACAGGCGCACCGCCTCGACCAGGGCCTCCTGCACGGCGTCCTCGGCCGCCGCGAAGTCGGCTCCGCGACGGACGAGGACCCCGGTCACGGTGGGGGTGAGGGTCCGCAGCAGGGCCTCGTCCACCCGCGCCCTCACTCGGTGATGGTCGGCGGCGCGGCCAGGAACGGGCGCACCTCGAGCCACTCGTGGATCGGCTTGCCACCCACACCGGGCGCCGCGGACAGCTCGCCGGCCAGCTCGATCGCCCGCTCGTAGGTGTCGACGTCGATCACCATCCAGCCGGCGATCAGGTCCTTGGTCTCCGCGAACGGCCCGTCGGTGACCGGCGGCCGCCCCTCGCCGTCGTAGCGGACGAACGTGCCCTCCGGGGACAGCGCCTGGGCGTCGACGAACTCGCCGGTGCCTTCGAGCCGGGCGGCGAAGTCGTCCATGTACCGCATGTGGGCGGAGATCTCCTCCGGGGTCCACTGGTCCATCGGCGCCTCGTTGACCGCCGTCGGGGCGCCGCGGTAGTGCTTGAGCAGCAGGTACTTGGCCATCGTGTTCTCCTCGTCGAGGTACGGCCCATTGTGGCCGTGTCCGCCCCGGGGACGGAGCCGCCCTCGGGTTCTCGACATCCGGCACACGAAAAAGCCCCCGCCATTTTCCGGCGAGGGCCTTTTCGTTCGTGCGTGGTGTCAGGCGGAGCGGCCGCGGCGAGCGCGGACCTCCTCGAGGCGCTCGGCCAGGATGTCCTCGAGCTCGGCGATCGAACGCCGCTCCAGCAGCATGTCCCAGTGGGTGCGCGGGGGCTTGGCCTTCTTCTGCTCCGGCTCGCTGCCGTCCACCAGGCGTGCCACGCTGCCGTCGAACTTGCACTCCCAGGTCATCGGGACCTCGGCGTCAACGGCGAAGGGCACCTCGAACTGGTGGCCCTTGGCGCAGAGGTACTCGCGGGTCTGTCGCGGGGCCAGCTCGGTGTTGCGGTCGGACTCGTAGCTGACTGCTCCCAGACGGCTCCCGCGCAGCATGCGCTCGCCCATGATCGGCTTTCCCCTCGGTCGTGGTGCTGGTCTTCACTTTTGTAACGACAGGGGTCGGTCGGACGATTCCCGACCGGCCCCCAGGTGTTTCGGCTCGGTGAACGCTATCGAGGGTAGCGGGTGGATCTTCGTGGTGAGCGACACCGGCGTGACGCGCGAACGACTACGACCTATTGGTCCAAATTCTCCGTTCTACGGCGGGTGTCAGTTAGCCGACGGTGCCGGCGCCGGGCTCAGGTTGGCCAGCGCCGACGCAAGATCGGTGACCTGGCCGGAGAGCTGCGCCACCCGAGCCAGCGCGGCGTCCCGGTCGGCGAGCGCGGCGGTCAGCCGCACCCCCTGGTCGGCGAGGCGGGCCTCGGCCGACGCGGCGGTCTCCCGCGCCACCCGCAGCTCCGCGGAGAGCCGGTCCCGCTCCGCCTCGGCCTCGGCGGCGCGGGCGCGGGACTGCTCCGCGGTGGCGTTGGCCGCCTCAGCCTCGGCCCGGAACCCCTCCGCCGCCGCCCGCGCCGTCTGCGCCTCGGTGTGCGCCCGCGACGCCGCCGCGGCCGCCGCCTCGCTCTCGGCCCGGAACGCGTCCGCCTGCTCCAGCGACTCGGCCGCGGCCCGCGCCGCGTGCTCGGCCTCGGCGCGCACGGCGTCCCGCTCCCGGATGGTCTCGGCGAGCTGGCGGCGGTCGGCGTCGCGCTCCTGCCGGGTCGCCGTCGCCTCGGCACGTGCGGCGTCGCGGTCACGCTCGGCCTGGAACCGCAGCGCGTCCGCGGCGCTGGCCGCCCGCTGGGCCTCGTCCCGCGCGGCGTCGGCCGCCGCGGCCCGCTCACCCGCCGTCGCGGCCACCCGCGCCGCGTGCGCCGCCTCGGCGAGGGCACGCTCCTTTTCGTGTACCGCGGCGGCCTGCTCCTGCCGCGCCCGCAGCAGCTCCTCGGCGGCGCTGTCGGCGGCCCGGCGGGCGTCGTCGCGCTCGGCCTGCGCGGCGGCGATCTCCGCGGTCGCCTCCGCCCGCACCTCGGCGACCTGCCGCTCGACCCCGGCCGGGGACAGGTCGGCGTGCAACGCCTCGGTCAGCGTCTCCACCGCCTGGTCGAGCCGGTCGACCACCTCCCACGCGCGGGACACCTGCCCGGCCAGGCCCGGGGAGTTGCGGTGGCGCATGCGCACGTTGCGGGAGGCCTTCTGGCAGGCGCCGTCGTTGTCGCGGCAGTACCGGAACGGCCGGCCGGCGGCGGCCCGCTGCGGCACCGGCTTGCCGCAGTGCGTACAGGGGCGGGTCTCGGCTGGAGCGTCCATCGTGGCCCGCAGTCTAGTGCCGTACGGCCACCGGATAGCGCAGGCGCGCGTGGCCGGCGGACGCTACCGTGGCACCGTGATCGGGCGGGGGGCGGCGGGCGTGTGGGCGCTGTTCGGCGCGGCCGCGGTGGGGTCATCGGCGCTGGTGCTGGCCCGACCGGCCGCCGAGCGCCTCTCCGACCTGCACATCTACTACGGCGCCGCCGAGCACGTCGGGGCCGGCCAGCCGCTCTACGAGTACGTGGCGGCCAACGGTGGGCCGTTCACCTACCCGCCGTTCGCGATGGTGCTGCTGCGGCCGCTGACCGCGCTGCCCGAGGGCGCGCTCCAGGTGCTGTGGCTGGTGCTGTCCTGCGCGGCGGTGGCGGCGATCGCCGCGTCGGTGAAGGGCGCGTTCGGCGGGCGGCCGGTCGTGGTCGCGGCGGTCGCGTGCGCGGTGCTGGTGTCCGCGCCGGCGCAGAGCAACCTGCGGTTCGGGCAGGTCAGCTTCTTCGTGGTGCTGCTCGCCCTGGTCGACGCGGTGGGGCTGACCCCGGCCCGCTACCGGGGCGTGCTGGTCGGCGTCGCCGCCGCGGTCAAGCTGACCCCGCTGCTGTTCGTCGGGTACTTCCTGCTGGCCGGCCGCCCCCGCGACGCGGCCCGGGCGGCGGCCGCGTTCGCCGCGTGCGCGGTGGTCGGCGCGGTCGCGCTGCCGGCGGACAGCTGGGCGTACTGGACCGGCACCGTGACGCAGACCTCCCGGGTCGGCAACCTGGCCTGGATGGGCAACCAGTCGCTGCACGGCATGCTGCTGCGCGCCGGCGTCGACCCCGGCACGCTGCCGTTCGTCTGGGCGACGCTGGTCGCGTTGGTCGCCGGCACCGCCATGTGGCGGGCCCGGGCGCTGTGGCGCGGCGGCGAGCCGGTACGCGCGGCGGTGCTCGTCGGCTGCGCCACCGTGGTCGCCTCGCCGGTGTCGTGGACCCACCACCAGGTGTGGACGGTCCTCGCCGCGATGCTGCTCGTGGCCACCCACGGCGTCGCGCAGCGGGTCGCCGGCGCCGTGCTGCTGGTGGTGATGACGGTGTCGCTGGGCGCGGTGCTCGGCGACGTCTCCACGTACCCCGGTGTGCAGTTCCTGTTCGAGAACGCCCGCGCGTTCGGCGTGGCCGCGGTCTGCCTGGCCGGCTGCGGCGGCGTGGTGGCCGCCGCGGCGCGGATCCGGTCCCGGCGGCGGGCGGGTCTGCGGGTCGCGGTGGTGGGCGCGGCGGTGCTGGCCGGCTTCGCGGTGCTGCCGCTGCCGGCCGGCGCCGACCCCACCTTCAAGGCGTACACAATGGACGACGCCGCCAACCCCCGCTACTTCTTCGCCAGCCGCGCCTGGGCCGGCGGTCTGGTGGTCCGCCCCGAGGTCCCGGTGCGCTTCGACGTCGCCCGGGAAAAGACCAAGATGCGGGTGAACGGCGTGGTCGGCGACGCGGTCGCCCGGCTGGAGTACCGGTCCGCGCCCGGCGGCTCGGCCCGCGCCATCCCGCTGCTGGCGGTGGTGGCGCCGGGGCCGCGCGAGTTCTCGTTCCGCGGCGCCAACCTCACCCACGGGCGGCTGACCGCCTACGCCGCGGACGGGCGGGAGCTCGCCGCGTTCACCGAACTGACCGAACGGAGCGACCCGTGACCCCCGACACCGAAACCCTCCTGCGCCGCGCCATCGCCCTCGCCGCCGAGGCACGGCGGGCCGGCAACCCGCCGTTCGGGTCGCTGCTGGCCGGCCCGGACGGCGCCGTGCTCGCCGAGGAACGCAACACCTCCCTCACCGACGACGACATCACCGCCCACCCGGAGCTCAAGCTCGCCCGCTGGGCCGCCAAGCACCTCGACCCGGGTACGGCGGCGGCGACCACCATGTACACCAGCTGCGAGCCGTGCGGCATGTGCACCGGCGCGATCGCCCGGTCCGGGCTGGGGCGGGTGGTGTTCGCGCTGTCGACCGCGCAGCTCGACGCCCTCAAGCCCGGCGGCGGCTGGCCGGTGGTACCGCAGGACGGCCCGGCCCTGCACGACGAGGCCAGCGCGGTCGTCGCCGGCTACTACTGAAGCCCCGCCAGGGCCATCGCCCGCGCCAGCTCCTCGGCCGGGTACGGCGTCGCGCGGCTCTGCCCGAACAGGCGCCGGTAGAAGGCGTTCATCACGTCGGCGACCGGCGCGTAACGGCGCACGATGGGGCCGCCGGCGCCGTTGCGTTCCAGGCGGTTGACCAGCTGGGTCAGCGTATGGCACAGGTCGTGGTGGCGATGCCGCGCGACGAACTCTCCCTCGGCCGCAGACAGCGCGAAGCGCGGTGACGTGGCCAGCCCCAGGTCACCCAGGTAGAGCCGCTCACCGTCGGTGCGGACGTTGCCGAAGTGGGCGTCGAAGTGCAGCAGGCCGGCGCCGTTCATGAACGCCACGTCGGCGCGCAGCCGCCGCTCCACCATCGCGTACGCCTCCTCCGGCTGGCCGCTGAGCCAGTCGTGCAGGTCGTGCGGCAGGTACTCCAGGAACAGCACCAGGCTCGCCGACGCCGCGGCCAGCGCGTGCAGCCGCTCCCGCACGGCCGGCGACCCCTCCCAGTAGGCGACGGCCCGCTCCACGTCCGCCGCCTCCGCCGGCGGCGCGGGGGCGCCGGGCAGGACCCGCCAGTGGTACATGAGCGGGAACGCGGCGGTGCGTCCGTCGAGCACCCAGCCGGTCGCCCACCGGTTGGCGGTCAGCTCCCGCCAGGCGCCGAAGCCGGTGCTGCCGACGCCGTACTGGTAGAACGGCGGCAGCCCGAACAGGTTCGCGGTCGACATGACGTTTTCCGGGCGGCGCTCCAGGTCGGTCAGCGGGATCCGCTTCACGAACACCGGGAAGCCGTCCACGTCCAGGACGGCCGAGGCACCCCCGATCCCGGTGGCGACATCCCGCCCCTCGGCGACCAGCTCGGCCAGCCGCCCGTCAGCGAGCGCCTCCAGCCGCGCGGAGACCTCACGATGCCACGCCAACCGCCGGGACGGCACGGTCATGTCGGCGGTCATAAACGGACACTATCCGCTGGCCGCAACCTCAGGACAGAGCCGCCTACCGATTACCGTATTGCCATTATCGGTAATCCAATAATCCGAAAAAGAGGGTGGGAGCCGCGCATCATAATGACGGTTATTGTTCGTGATGACTCAAGCTGTTGTCGCCATGCCTACGCCACCGTGACCAGCGCCGTCGCGGCGCCGGTCACGTCGAACTGGAGATCCGAGCCCGTGTACCGCAAGTGGGTGACCGTGGTGTCCGCCGGGATCTGGTACGCGACGGCGCTGTCGGCGCTTTTCGCCGAGTGCGTAGGTGCGCTCGTTGTCCGGCGTCTCGGTGTCGGCGGGCGTCGCCTCGGCGTCGACCGGCGCCGGCCGGGGCCGGCGGGCTAGGGTGCGGCGGCCGGTCGGTCCCAGCGGGCTCTCGACTCGGCAAGGCCTGCGGGGGTCATGGAGGCGGCGCGTTCGGCGGCCTGGCGTGCACGCCACCGCTGCTGGGCCTCGGCGTTGCAGGCGCGGCACTGCCGCCGTAGCCGGCCGGTGGCCGGGTCGATCTCCCGCGTGTGGCCGTTGCGGCAGGTGGCCGCCTGGGCGCGGGAGCGGCAGTTTTCGGCGTGGCTGATCTGGCGTAGGTGGGTGGGCTCGATGCAGTCCTTGACGCCGCAGGTGTGGTCGATCTCCAGGTCGGGATCGATCGGGCCGACGAATACCGCGTATGCCACGATATGGGCCCACGCGCGGCCGGCGATTTTCTGGTAGATGCCGCGCTGGGTGCCGTAGCCCTGGACGATGAGGCAGCCGTCCGGGCGGCGGGTCGATCGGGCCAGCAGCAGCGTGCGCAGCGACTCCGGTGTGTGGCGCTTGGACAGTCCCCCGACGTTTTCCAGCACGAACTCCAGCATGGGGCATCGCCGGGAGATGCGTTGACCGCGCCACGGCGGCCGGGAGGCTACCGACCGATCCGGTGCAGCTGGACGTCGCCGATGGCACCGGACGCCACCGTCGCGGTCAGGTAGGTCGCGTACGGCTGGCGGCGCCGGTCCGTCGGCGAGCCGGGGTTGAGCAGGCGCAGCCCGCCCGGCGCCACCGTGTCCCACGGGATGTGCGAGTGGCCGAAGACCAGCACGTCCACGTCGGGGAAGCGGGCGGCGCAGCGGCGCTCCCGGCCGGTGGCGGGGCCGGTCTCGTGCACCACCGCCATCCGCAGCCCGTCGAGCTCCACCCTGGCCACCTCGGGCAGGCGGGCGCGTAGCGCGGGGCCGTCGTTGTTGCCGTACACGCCGACCAGCCGGGCGGCGCGGGCCTCCAGGGCGTCCAGCGCCGCCACCGATACCCAGTCGCCGGCATGGACCACGACGTCGGCCGCGTCGACCGCGGCCCACAGCTGGGCGGGCAGGTCGCGGGCCCGCGCGGGCAGGTGGGTGTCGGAGGTGACGACCAGGCGCATGGGCCTAAGTGTGCGCCTGGACGCGTTCGCGGAACGAGCGCCGGCCAAGCGCGGACAGCACCGCGGTGAGCAGGTCGGCCAGGGGCATCGGCAGCTCGGCGTCCAGCTCGCGCATCGCCGCGGCGGTGGCCGCCCACTCGGCCTCGATGGTCGGCAGCAGCGACTTCGCCAGCGGGGTGAGGGCGACGATGCGCTGCCGGGCGTCGGCGCCGGGCGACAGGGTCACCAGGCCCGCGCGGGTCATCTGGGCGACCGTCTGGCTGGCCGCCGAATGGGTCACGCCGACCGCCGCCGCCAGGTCGCGGATCGACATCGGGCCGGCGGCGACCAGCGCCCGGATCGGCGGGGAGAACCTCGGCCGGTAGTCGGGCAGGCCGGCGTCGCGGTAGACGGTGGCGACGTCGCCGTCGAGCAGCTCCAGCACGTGCCGCATCAGCGTGCCGACGGCGTCACGATCGGGAACCGGAGGGGTCACCGCACCAATGTAACAGCGCTGTTAGATTGGGGGAGTGACCTACCCACACATCGAGCCGTACGCGAACGGCATGCTCGAGGTCGGCGACGGCCACCGCGTGTACTGGGAGACCTGCGGCAACCCCGACGGGCGGCCGGCGCTCGTGCTGCACGGCGGGCCCGGGTCGGGCTGCACGCCGTTCTGGCGGCGGTTCTTCGACCCGGCGGCCTACCGGGTGGTCCTGTTCGACCAGCGCGGCTGCGGCCGCAGCACCCCGTGGGCCGGCGACGCGGACGCCGACCTGTCCACCAACACGACCCACCACCTGCTGGCCGACATCGAGCGGCTGCGCACCCACCTCGGCGTCGACCGGTGGCTGGTGTTCGGCGGCTCGTGGGGTTCCACGCTCGGCGCGGCGTACGCGCAGCGGCATCCCGAGCGGGTGTCGGCGCTGGTGCTGTTCAGCGTGGCGGTGCGGACCCACCGCAACGTGGAGTGGATCACCGAGTCGATGGGGCGGCTCTTCCCCGCCCAATGGGCCGCGTTCAAGGCCGGCGCCGTCGGCGGTGGCCCGAGCGGGGGTCGCCTCGTCGACGCGTACGCGCGGCTGCTGGCCGACCCCGACCCGGCGGTGCGGGACAAGGCGGCCCGCGACTGGTGCGCCTGGGAGGACAGCCACGTCGCGGTGACCGCCGGCCACAAGCCGTCGGCCCGGTACCAGGATCCGCGGTTCCGGCTGATGTTCGCGCGGCTGGTGACCCACTACTGGCGGCACGGGGCGTGGCTCGACGACGACGAGATCATGCGCGGAGCCGCACGGCTCGCCGGCATCCCCGGCGCGCTGGTCCACGGCCGCCTCGACGTGAGCAGCCCGCTCGACGACGCCTGGGAGCTGGCCCGGCGCTGGCCGGACGCCGAGCTGGTCGTGGTCGACGACGCCGGCCACGGCGCCGGCTACCCCGGGATGGCGCGGGCGTGCCTCGCCGCGCTGGACCGGTTCGCCAAGGCGCCCTGACCGGCGCCGCTCAGACCCCCGACCCGGCGCACCTTGCCCTCGGCCAGGCCCGCCTCGCGGCTCAGACCCCCTGACCGGCCACCCGGCGCACGTTGCCCTCGGCCAGGCCGTAGGACAGGCCCACCACGCCGACGCGGCCGTCGGCCAGCCGGTCGGCGATCACCTGGGAGCGCCGGACCAGCAGATCCACCGTGTACCGGATGTGCTCCTCGACGGCCGCGTCCAGGTCGGGCAGCGCCTGGGAGCGGACCGCGAGGACGCTCAGCATGACCCGCTCCACCACGTCGCGGACGAAGCCGTCCGGTGTCGTGCCGTGCCGCACCGCGTCGAACGCCGCCGCGATCGCCCCGCACGAGTCGTGCCCGAGCACGGCGATCAGCGGGGTGTGCAGGGCGGCCACGGCGTACTCGATGCTGCCCAGCACCTCCGGCCCGACCACGTGCCCGGCGGTGCGGACGACGAACAGGTCGCCCAGGCCGCGGTCGAAGATGATCTCGGCGGCGAGCCGGGAGTCGCTGCACCCGAACAGCACCGCGAACGGCCGCTGCGCCGGCGCCAGCGCGGCCCGCCGGTCGGCGTCCTGGTGCGGGTGCAGCCGCTCGCCGGCCACGAACCGCTTGTTGCCCTCGACCAGAAGCTGCAACGCCGAGGCCGGCGACGCCGGAAAGTCCCTGTCGATGCCGTCATCCATCCCGCAACACACTCCCGCCGCCAGTCGGGTCCCGTACACCAAGAGTGTGCCGGTAAACCCTTGACCCTGGACCAAACTCCAAGGTTTACCTTTGCCACATGAGCACGACTACAGCCACGCTGGCGCGTGGACTGCGGGTCGGTGAGCTGGCCAAGCAGGCGGGTGTGGCGACCGACACAGTGCGGTACTACGAGCGGGCCGGCCTGCTGCCCCCGCCGCGGCGCACCGCGGGCGGCTACCGCGCGTACGACGGGGGCGCGCTGGACCGGCTGAAGTTCATCCAGGGCTGCCAGCGGCTCGGGCTGCGCCTGCGCGACATCGCCGACCTGCTGGCCATCCGCGACACCGGCACCTGCCCGTGCGAGCCGGCCGAGGAGCTGCTGCGCCGCCGGCTGGCCGAGGTCGACGCCGAGATGGCCCGGCTGTCCGCGCTGCGGGCCGAGATGGCGCGCATGGTCGACGCGCTGCCGTCGCAGCAGTGCCCGCCGCCGGCGCCGGGGTCCTGGTGCCCGTCCGAGGAAGGGAGGTGAGCGAGATGACCTGTGGTTGTGGTTGTGGCTGCTGCGGCTGCTAGCCAGTAGTGTGCGGACCGCCGAGCGCGCCGGCGGCCCGCGACGCGCGCGCCCCCAACTCGGCCAGCCGGGCGATCAGCTCGGGCGGCTCGTGCACCTCGAAGTCACAGCCGAGCGTCATCAGCCGCCACGCGATGAAGTCGAGCGTGTCGGTGTGGCCGCGCAGCAGGCAGGTGTGCGCGTCGATCGGCTCCACATCGCCGAAGAAGACGCCGGCCATCCGCTCGACCGGCGCGTGCAGCGTCGCCACCGCCTCGTACACCGGGGCCCGCTCGGTCAGCTTGCGGGTCACGAACGCGGCCGCGTCGCCGCCGTCCGGCAGCTCCCGCGCCACCGCCCGGTAGCCGATCACCGCCGGCGCCGCGATCCGGTCCACCCGGAAGATCCGCCAGTCGTCCCGGTCGGTGTCCCAGCCGACCAGGTACCAGCGGCGGCCGGCCGACACGAGGCGGTGCGGCTCGACCCGCCGCTCGGACTCGGCGCCCTCGTGCGTGCGGTATCCGAACCGCACCCGCTCCCGGTTGGTCACCGCGCCGGCCAGCAGGGTGAGCAGCTCCGGGTCGACGGTCGGCCGTTCCCAGGTCAGCAGCGGCTGGGTCGCCGCGCCCAGCGCGCCGACCCGGTGGCGCAGGCGTTTGGGCAGCACCTGTTCGAGCTTGGCCAGCGCGCGGACCGCCGCCTCCTCGATGCCCTCGACCGCGTGGCCGGCCGCGGTGCGCAGGCCCACCGCGATCGCCACCGCCTCGTCGTCCTCCAGCAGGAGCGGCGGCATCGTGGCACCGGCGGCCATCCGGTAGCCGCCGGCCGCGCCCATCGTCGCCTCCACCGGGTATCCGAGGTCGCGCAGCCGCTCCACGTCGCGCCGCACCGTGCGGAGGCTGACGCCGAGGCGGCTGGCCAGCTCGCCGCCCGGCCACTCACGCGGCGTCTGGAGCAGCGACAGCAAACTCAACAGCCGGGTCACCCGCCAACTGTGCCAGATCCTGACCTAATTGGCTTCTAGCGTGGTCCGCATGACACCTTTCCGGATCGACATCCCCGCCGCCGACCTCGACGACCTGCGCGAACGCCTCGCCCGCACCCGGTGGGCCGGCCAGCTGCCCGGCGACGGATGGAGCCGCGGCGTGCCGGTCGACCACCTGCGCGAGCTGGCCGAGTACTGGCGCACCGGCTTCGACTGGCGGGCCCGGGAGGCGGAGCTGAACGCGTTCCCGCAGTTCACCACCGCGATCGACGGGCTGGACGTGCACTTCGCGCACGTCCGCTCGGCCCGCCCGGACGCGCTGCCGCTGCTGCTCACCCACGGCTGGCCGGCCTCGATGGTGGAGTTCGTCCGTACCATCCCGCTGCTGACCGAGTCGTTCCACGTCGTGGTGCCGCACGTGCCCGGGTTCGGCTGGTCGCAGGCGCCGGCGTCGGCCGGGTTCTCCGTGGGCCGGGTGGCCCGCATGTGGGCGCGGCTGATGGCCCGGCTCGGCTACGACCGGTACGGCACGCAGGGCGGCGACCTGGGCGCCTACATAGCGCCGGAGGTCGCGATCGTCGATCCTGAGCACGTGGTGGGTGTACACGTCGACGGCGGGCTGGGCTTTCCCACCCCGGCCGACGTCGCGGAGATGAACGAGGCGGACCGCGCCGAGTACGAGCAGATCATGTCGTGGGCCGGCGCCGGCGTCGACCACCACGGGCTGCTGCGAGCCGCGCCGCAGACCTTCGCGTACGGGTGGCAGGACTCGCCGGTGGCCGCGCTGGCCTGGCTGGCGCAGAAGTTCCGCGACTTCGGCGACGAGGTCGAACGCGACGTGTTCCTCACCAACGCCAGCGTGTACTGGTTCACCGGCACGTTCGGCACCTCGTCGTGGCCGATGTACGACACGCGCGAGTCGACCTGGCCGGTCGGGCAGAAGCAGGTGCCCGGCGGCGTGTACGCGGGCGGCCCGGCGCTGTTCCGCCGGCTGGCCGAGCGGCACAACACGATCGTGCACTGGCCGGAAGGCAACCCAGGCGGGCACTTCGTGGCGATGGAGGAGCCGGCGGCGCACGCGGCCGACATCACCGCGTTCTTCGCGAAGGTGACCGCGTGAAGTGGGAGCAGGTGGTGGCGCGGCGGCTGGAACGGCACGGGCTGGCCGCGCCCACCACCGACCTGGCCGCCACCGTCAGCGCGATGTGCGGGGCGCACGCCCAGGTGATGTCCGCCGCCGAGGCCTCGATCGGGGTGCGGGTCGCCGGCGTCACCCGGGTCGACGTGCGGGAGGCGGTCTGGACCGACCGCACCGTGGTCAAGACCCGCGGGCCGCGCGGCACCGTGCACCTGCTCGCCGCCGCCGACCTGCCGATGTGGGTGGGCGCGCTCGGTGCGCTGCCCTCGCCGCCGTACGCGACCGGCGCCAACGCGCTCATGACCCCCGACCAGGTCGACCAGGTCGTCGCCGCCATCGCCGCCGCGCTGAAGGACGCCGAGCTCACCACCGAGGAGCTGACCGCCGAGGTGGTCGCCCGCACCGGGCCGTGGGCCGGCGACCGGGTGATGGACGCGTTCCAGGACAAGTGGCCGCGGTGGACGCAGGCCATGGAGGTCGCCTCCCGGCGGGGCGCGATGTGCTTCGGCCCCAACCGGGGCCGGCAGACCACCTACACCAGCCCGGCCCGCTGGCTGCCCGGCTTCACCCCGCTGCCGGCGGACGCCGCGCTGCCCGAGCTGGTCCGCCGCTACCTGCACGCGTACGGGCCGGCAACGCCCGCGCACTTCGCGAAGTGGCTGGCGATCGGGCAGCGGTGGGCCAAGGAGCTGTTCGAACGGGCCGACCTGGAGCGGGTCGACGTCGACGGCGAGCCGGCGTGGGTGGCCGCCGGCGACACCGGCGTGCCCGCGGGACCGCCGCGCGGGGTGCGGCTGCTGCCGTACTTCGACGCGTACGGGATCGGCTGCCACCCGCGGGAGAAGGTCTTCCCCGGCCGGGCCGGCGAGCGCGCGCTCAACCGGGGCCAGGCCGGCAACTTCGCGGTGCTGCTGGTCGACGGCACGGTCGCCGGGATCTGGCACCAGAAGCGGTCCGGCAAACGGATCGCGGTGACGGTGGAGGCGTTCGGCACGCTCAGCCCGGCCCGGCTCAAGCAGCTGGGGGAGCAGGTCGAACGCCTGGGCGAGATCCTGGAGGCCACGCCCACCCTCACGCTGGGCGAGGTCACCGTCGGCGGCCACGCCTAGGAGATCTTCCGTCAGTGTCGATGGGTACGGCACCGCCACATGACTACTCGATACCCGCTCGCTCCGAGTCCGACTTGATCGAATCACCCGGCGTGGCTTGTCGGCGGTCGCATAGGCTTCGTTGAACGCGAACCGGCTGCCCGGAGCGGCGGCCGAGCCGTCGTTCGCCGGTCAGGAACGCGGCGACGGTCAACAGATCGTGGTACCGAACCGCCCCTCCAGGGGCAGGAAAGTACCAAGATCTGTTAGCGCGACGACCTTACCCACGTCGATCAAGGAACTCTGCCGCCACGCGGATCGTCTAGGTGTTGTCGAGGTGCTTTTCCAGGCGGTCGAAGCTGTCGGACCACAGCCGCCGGTAGGGGGCCAGCCAGGTGTCGATCTCGGCGAGCGGCTCGGGGCGCAGCTCGTACCAGCGGCGCTGGGCGTCCTGCCGGACCCGCACCAGGCCGGCCTCGCGCAGCACCCGCAGGTGTTTGGAGGTGCCGGGCTGGGTCAGGCCGAGCCGCTCGACCAGCTCGCCGACCGGCCGGGGCCGCTCCAGCAGCAGGTCGAGGATGCGGCGCCGGGTCGGCTCGGCCAGGACGTCAAAGGTCGACAACACCTTCCAAATATAACCGGCCGGGCATATATGCCGCTAGGTCACGACCAGCACCTTCGAGGAGACGAGCGCCGCCGACCGCGAGCGGTTCGCGGGCTACCTGCGGCAACTGGTCCGCGAAAACCCGGCCGGGGTGGACCTGCGCGGCCGGCCCGGGCCCGGCTAGCGTCACCTACCGTGACCGAGTCTCCGACGCAGATCCTCGACCGGGCGGGCGTGCCCTACGAGCTGTTCTCGCACCCGGGCGCCGTGACGTTCGAGGAGGTGCTGCGGGAGATGGGCTTCCCGCCCGACCAGATGATCAAGACGGTGGCGTTCCGGACCGGGCCGGACACGCTGCTGCTGGCCTCGCTGCCGTCGCCGCGCCGGCTGTCGTACGGTGCGCTGGCCCGCGCGGCCGGTGTCTCCCGCGGGCGGATGCGGCCGGCGGACGGCGACGACCTGCGCCTGCTCGGCATGCAGGTGGGCGGGGTCAGCCCGCTGACCCGGCTCGCCGGCGTCACCACCGTCTTCGACGCGGCGATGGTCGACGCGCCGCACGCCTACCTGGGCAGCGGCCGGGCCGGCGAGTCGCTCATGGTGGAGACCAAAGCCCTGGTCGACGTCGTGCGCCCGGCGACCGCGGCGATCACCTAGTGCGGTGGCCCGGAAACGTGGGCTGGCTTCGCCGGCCGGGCTGAGCCGCGGCCTTCGGCCACCGCGCCGATCACCTCGCCGACGTCGTGCGGCGGGCGCGGGCCGCCCAGATCGCGTAGGCCGGGTCGCGGTCCAAGTTGTGCCGGTCGCGGTCGTACCGGCGGGTCGTGCGCGGGTCGGCGTGCCCCATCGCGTCCTGCACGTCTTCGAGCGGCACGCCCTCGGCCCGCGCCGTGGTCGCGAACGCGTGCCGCAGCGAGTGCGGCGACAGCTTCGCCCACGCCGGGATGCCGGCCTGCCGGGCCAGCCGCCGCACGATCCGGAACACCGCGTGCCGGTCCAGCCGCGCCCCGCTGGCGGTCAGGAACACCGCGCCCTGCGCCGGGCCGGGACGGATCGCCAGGTAGGCGTCGAGCGCGTCGGAGGTACCCGGAGTCAACGCCCGCCGGCGCGGACGGCCGCCCTTGCCGACGAACCGCACGCTGCGGTGACCCCGCTCGTACCCGATGTCGTCGAGGTCGAGGCTGACCAGCTCGCCGACCCGCAGCCCCAGGTCGGCCAGGAGCGCGACGGCGGCCCGGTTGCGCGCCGCGTGCGGCCCGGTGTCGGTGTCGGCGGCCGTAAGCAGCGCGTCGACCTCCTCCGCGGTGAGCCCGACGGTGCTGGAGTGGTCGCGGGCGACCTTGGGGCGGTCGGCGCCGGCGACCGGGTTGGCCTCGACCGCGCGCAGCTTGGTCAGGAAGTCGAACCAGCTCGACAGCGCGGACAGCTTGCGCGCCACGGTGGCCGCGCTGAGCGGGCGGCCGCTGCGCGGGTCGACGGTCGCCTCCAGGTCGCGGCCGTACGCGTTGACGTCCAGGAACGAGGCGCGCAGCGGCTCCAGCTCGCGGGCCGCGCACCAGGCCAGCCAGCCGGCGACGTCCCGGCGGTACGCGGCGCGGGTGTGCTCGGAGAGCCGCCTGTTGCGCAGCCACGCCTCGGTGAAGTCGTCCCCACCAGCGGCGACCGGGAGCGCGCTGGGCAGCACAGCCGGGTACATGGGCACGATCATCCCAGCGGCGGGGCGCCGAGCGGGTACCTGACACGCGCTGTCAGGGACCTCGGCTAGTTTCTTCAAGTGTGCGAGCCAGCCGCCTGCTCTCCCTGCTTCTGCTCCTCCAGACGCGGGGGCGGATGACCGCCCAGGAGCTCTCCGACGAGCTCGAGGTGTCGATCCGCACCATCTACCGCGACGTCGAGTCGCTGTCCGGCGCCGGCGTCCCGGTGTACGCGGACCGCGGCCCGGCCGGCGGCTACCAGCTGCTCGACGGCTACCGCACCCGGTTGACCGGCCTGACCGTCGACGAGGCGGAGACGCTGTTCCTGTCCGGGGTGCCCGGCCCGGTCGCCGAGCTGGGCCTCGGTGCGGTCCTGACCGCCGCCGAGCTCAAGCTGCGCGCCTCGCTGCCACCGGAGCTGGGCGCCCGCGCCGGTCGGATCCGCGAGCGTTTCCACCTGGACGCGCCCGGCTGGTTCCGCCGCGACGAGCAGACCCCGCACCTGTCCGCGCTGGCCGGCGCGGTCTGGGACGAGCGCCTGGTCCAGGCCCGCTACCTGCGGTGGAAGGCACCCCGCGAGGTCACCCGCACGCTCGCCCCGCTCGGCGTGGTGCTCAAGGCCGGCCGCTGGTACCTGGTGGCCGCGCCCGCCGACGACCTTTCCCGGCCGTTGACCTACCGGGTCAGCAACGTGCTCGGCGTCGACGTGCTCGACCAGACGTTCGGCCGGCCGGAGGGCTTCGACCTGGCCGGGTTCTGGCAGGCCTGGGCCAAGCGCTACGAGGACAGCGTCTACGTCGACGAGGCCACGGTCCGGATGACCACCGAGGCGCTGGGCCTGATGCCGCACATCTTCCCGCCGGCGATGAGCCGCGCCGCGATCGCCAACGCCGGCCCACCCGGCGACGACGGCTGGCTGCACACCACCGTGCCGATCGAGTCGGTCAAGCACGGCCTGGTCGAGCTGCTCAAGCTCGGCGCCGACGTCGAGGTGCTCGGCCCGCCCGAGCTGCGCGAACGCTTCGCCGAAACCACCCGCGGCATGAGCCGCCTCTACCTGGGGGACCAGTCATGACCATGCCAAGCGACATGAAGGCGCACAACCGCGAGCTCGTCGAGCAGTTCCGGGCCAACGGCGGCACCGCGCCGGACAACCGGCCGCTGCTGCTGCTCACCACCACCGGCCGGCGCACCGGCCAGCGGCGCACGACCCCGATGATGTTCATCCCGGACGGCGACGACCTGCTGGTGATCGCCTCCAACGCGGGCGCGCCGAAGCATCCGGACTGGTTTCGCAACCTGGTCGCCGACCCGCACGTCCTGGTCGAGGTGAAGGGCGAGACCTTCGAGGCCACCGCGGTGGTCCCGGAGGGCGGCGAGCGCGACCGCATCTTCGCCGGCGTCGTCGAGCGGTACGCGTTCTTCGCCGACCACCAGGCCAAGGCCGGCCGCACCATCCCGGTCGTCATATTGCGGCGTGATCGTCCGTGACCTGAAGGACCACATATCCTCTGTTACCGGTGGTCCGGACCGCTGCTCCGGTGATTGCGGACAAGCCAGTTCGGTACCGTCACCCAGCACGGGTTCCCGTCGGTCGGAGGTGCCGCTTTGCACCCTGCTCACTCTCCAGCGCTCCGGCGATGGTTCTTCGCCTCCTTGACGCTCGCTGCGGTGGTCATCCTTCTTCTGCGCTTCCTGCGCTTTCAGGAGTCGGTCGACGCCGATGGGTGGGAACGCACTCTTGGCGAGATTCTCGATAGTCTTCTCGCCGCAACGATCACCGGCCTTGCGATTGGTCTGGCATACGCGCTACTGGTGCCGAAGCGCGAACTGGACAGCATAGAGGTGCTCCAACCCAGGGCGATAGCCAGGGTGATCGAGACGGATGCGAGAGGCTCTACGACGTGGGCGATCCGCGCCAGAACAGCCAGCTATTTCGCCCGCGCCATCCTTCCCGTCCTCAAGGAAAATGCTCTCCGAACGGGGCGAAGCATCAAGATCAGGGTCCAACTCCTAGATCCATCGAATGCTACGGCGCTCGACGCCTACGCGCGGTTCCGGAGCAACCATCCGGGTGCTTCGGCCAAGTGGAACGCGGCAAGGGTACGAACAGAAATTCTGTCCACGATTCTGGCAGCGGCAATCTGTAGGAACGAGGCGCCCAGGCTAGAAATCGAGATCGGATTTAGTCCGGACTTTTGGGTTCTCAGCCTCGATCTTTCGGATGACTCCGCGTTCATAACCGGTCAGAATAGGGGCGAGCCGGCCCTGTGTATCCGCAGGACATCCGAACTCTTCAGTGGATGGGTCGAAGAATTCGACGCCGGATTCTCGATATGTCGGGTGGTCCGGCCGTCGGTCGAGGGTTTGACCTCTCGCGATCTTCGACGACTCTCGCCAGCAACTCTCGGAAAGATGCGAACGCTTTTCGAATCCATCGGCTTTCATGGACTCCAAGATCCTGAGCTTCGGGAGATATCCAACTACATGAAGCGGGACCACAACTATGCATGATGCCGAAGTTGCAGAGTGGCTTGCCAACTGCACTCCTCAAGACGTGCGGTCAATGCTGGAATCCGTTGAGAGGTCATACCGGCATCCGTATGGGTTTTCGGTCCACCGATTGGCGATGCGCCATCTTTTGCCATGGAACCTGCGCGTCCACTTTTGGCCGCGACCGCTGGCCTTTTATGAGCGCCTGCGTCAACACCGAACCGAATCACAGCTTATTCATGCGCACGGATGGGATCTTATTTCGGTAGTTGTCGAAGGCGAGTTGGAGGAACGTGAGTACGATTTCGACGCCGAAGAGGGCGGCCAATTTACGCTTTACGCCACGAATGCCGTCCCCGGTCAAAGTGCCAGCGTTCTCAGGGCTGTGGGTCAGAGGCTGTCAATAGGTCGAATAAAGAAGCGCGAGCGTCGGCCCGAGACGGGTGCCTATCTAATTTCCGCCGGCGCCTATCATTCAACCCTTCCCGCCAAGCGGAGCGTATCCCTCGTGGCAGCCAAGCAGCTGCCCGGACAGAGTTCGCAGGTCGCGGTGTATCGAGGCGCCAAGAATGAGCTTGTGAACGGCGCACCGGAGTTGCCCTCCGCTGAATTCGATTCGCCCCGGGCGTCGACAGAGGACAACTGGTCGTCTTTTGTGTTCTTCCTTCGCGCGAATCAAGTTCTCCTGGTGCGCACAACCGATCGCCCGCATCAGTGGCACCCCATCGGCGGTCGACGCGACGATGGAGACTCCAGCCCCATGGACACTCTTATTCGGGAAGTCGACGAGGAGGTCGGAGCTGGTATCGATCCCAGCATGGCGGTTTGGATAGGATCTCGTGCGGCCGATGTGGGGTCCGGAACGGTGTGCTTTTGGGTAGTAAGGGACCACGATCTGGTCGACCCGTTGCCGTTGCCGAAAGAAGAAATAGTCGAAGCGCAATGGTGGGACGCTTCGCGTGCGACAAAATTGCCAATGTTCTCGGCTACCGCCGCCTCTCTTCGAGAGATACTCGATCCGGCTGCACGGCAATTCATCTAGGCGCTGAGCGTGGCGCGGCGGGTCAGGCCAGGGCGTCCAAATGGTGGTGGGCGTCCACGGCGATCTCCTCGCGGCGCAGCCAGCGGCGCGACCACAGCCGCGCGGCCATCTCGGCCTGCTCGTCGCCGGTGGTGGCGTGCTCGATCAGCAGGGCGGCGGCCAGGGCGTGGCCCATGCGCAGGGCCAGGCCGCGGGCGCCGGCCACCACACCCGCCGCGGTCGGGTCGGCCGTCACGTCGGCGAGGTCGGCGCGGATCGCGGTGGTGGCCTCGTGCAGCTGGTCGGCCAGGGCCGGTGAGATGCCGCGGGCGACGTCCTGTGCGGCGTCCAGGCGGGCGAGCAGTGGGACCGCCGCGTCGTCGCGGACGGTGGCGCGGAGCGTGTCCAGTGCCAGCACGTTGGTGGTGCCCTCCCAGATCGGCAGGACTTGGGCGTCGCGGAGCAGGCGGGGGACGCCGGTGTCCTCGACGTAGCCGGCGCCGCCGAAACTTTCCACGTACTCGCTGGCCGACGCGACCGCTAGCTTGCCGGTGACCAGCTTGGCCAGCGGGGCGACGATGCGCAGCTCGGCGGCGGCCGCCGGGTCGGCGCCCACCTCGACGCGGCCTAGCAACGCGAACGCGTGCGCTGCGAGGGCGAACGCCCCAGCCGCGTCGACCGCGAGGGTGCCGAGGGTGGCGCGGTGCAGCGGGGAGCCGGCGAGGGGGCCGCCGGCGACGGTGCGGCCGGCGGCGAACGCGAGCGCGTACTGGAGGCCGCGGCGCATGCCACCGGCGGCGGCGGCCGCGTTGTGCAGGCGGGTGACCACGACCAGCGTCATCGCGCGGGTGAGGCCGCCGGGGCCGGTCGGGTCGCCCAGCGGCAGCGCGAGCGCCGAGTCCAGGCCGATTTCGGCGGTGGGCAGGGCGCGGGTGCCGAGCTTGTCCTTGAGCCGGTGCACCCGGATGCCGGGCGCGGTCGAGGAGCCGTCGTCGGCGTAGCGGGGGATCAGGAACGGGGCGAGTACCCGGCTGCCCGGCCCGGCGCCCTCCGGTCGGGCCAGCGCGACCGCGACCGCGGAGTCGGCGGCCGAGCAGAACCATTTCTCACCCGTCACATGCCACCGTCCGGAGGCAAGAGACGCCACTGTGGACGATCGGGACAGGTCGGAGCCGCCCTGCGACTCGGTCATCCACTGTCCACTGGTGACCGCGTTGGCGGGGTCGGTGGAGACGAGGCGGGGCAGCCACGCGTCGCGTACCGCGGGGTCGACCTCGGGGCGGGACAGCAGCGCGGCGGCGCCGTCGGCCATGGCGACCGGGCAGGAGAAGGTGGCGGACTCGGGACCGTACAGGTGCAGCAGCGCGTGCTGCACCACCCGCGCCGCCGCGCCCCAGGTGGCCCTGGCCTCGGGCAGGTAGGGCAGTGCCACGACCGCGTGGTGTGCGGCGGCGGCGCGCTGCTGCTCCCACCCCGGGGCGGTCACGATCCGGTCGACCCTCCCGCCCCACGCGTCGTACCTGATGAGGGTTGGTGGGTGTGTCTCGGCGTCGGTGTGCGCCGCGCGGAGGGTGTCCACGACGGCGGCCGCGAGGTCTGTCAGGCGGTCTTTGGCCGCCGCGTGACCGGCGGGGCCGAGGACGCGGTCGAGCCAGGAGCGCAGGAGGGGGTCGCCGGCGTACGGGTCGGCGGGGGCGGGCACGGCCTGTACGAAACGGTCCATGCCCGACCCTAACTAAAGAACGCGCGGCGGCCGGTTGCCGGCGGCCAGGATCGCGCGGCGCAGCGGCACCAGCATCAGCAGCACGAAGCCGACCGCGAAGAACGCGACGAGCGCGACGATGCCGACCCGGTAGCTGTCGGTGATCTGGTAGACCAGGCCGAACGCGAGCGGGCCCAGCCAGCTGGTGCCCTTGTCGCTGATCTCGTAGAAGCCGTAGTACTCGCCTTCCTTGCCCTTCGGGATCAGCTGGCTGAACAGCGACCGGCTCAGCGCCTGGCTGCCGCCCAGCACGATGCCGATCGCGGCGCCGAGCGCGATGAACGGCAGCGGTGCCTCGCCGGGCAGCCAGTACGCGGCGATCACCACCGCGGTCCACAGCACGAGGCTGAGCAGCACGGTGTTGCGGGCGCCGATCCGGGCGGCGAGGCGGCCCAGCGCCAGCGCGCCGAAGAACGCGGTCAGCTGCACCACCAGGATCGTGATGATCAGCGTGTTGGTCGCAAGGCCCAGCTCCTCGGAGCCGAACTGGCTGGCCAGGTTGATCACCGTCTGGATGCCGTCGTTGTAGACCAGGAAGGCGAGCAGGAAGAACAGCGTCAGCGGGTAGGCCCGCATGCCCTTGATGGTGCGGCCGAGCTGGCGGAAGCCGTCGGTGACCACGTTGGCGCCGGTGCTGGCGTGCACCGCCGGGTACTCGCGCATGAACTTCAGCGGCACCAGCGTGAACACCGCCCACCACACGCCGGCCGACACGATCGACCAGCGGGCGATGTCGAGGGTGCGCTGGTCGTCGTCCTCGATGCCGAAGATCTGCACGGCCACCAGGTTGAGCGCGAGCAGGATGAACCCGCCCAGGTAGCCCAGCGCCCAGCCGCGGCTGGAGATGTCGTCGCGCTGGTCGGGGCCGGACAGCTGCGGCAGGTACGAGTGGTAGACGACGATGCTGGCGCCGAACGAGATGTTCGCGATCAGGAACAGCAGCCCGCCCAGCAGGTAGCGCTCGCCGGTGACGAACGCGAACCCGCAGGTGGCCGCGGCGCCGATGAACGCGGCGCCGGCCAGCAGCCGCTTCTTGTGCGCCGAACGGTCGGCGACCGCGCCCATGACCGGCAGCACGAACACGGTGAGCAGCACCGACAGCGACACCACGTACGGGTAGTAGGAGCCGGCCGCGACCGTGATGCCGAACGGGTGCACGTCGCGGTCGCACTCGTCGGCGCCGAGCGGGCAGCCGGCGGCGACCTCGGTGACGGCGGTGAGGAACGGGCCGAGGAAGACCGCGATGACCGTGGTCTGGAAGGCGGAGTTGGCCCAGTCGTAGAAGTACCAGCCGGTGCGCTCGCGGCGGGTCGCGTACTGGCTGGTGGTGTCGGTCGTCGTCACTCGGCCCCTTCGTGCCACACGCCGCGGCTCAGGTAGACGTCGCGCAGCACGTCGACGCGATCCGTCATGATGCCATCAACACCAAGATCAAGTAAGCCGTGCATTTCGGCGGGGTCGTCGATCGTCCACACGTGCACCTGGAGCCCGAGCTTGTGCGCGTAGCGCACGAACCGCCGGTCGACCACCGGCAGCCGCCCGTACCGGGTCGGCACCTGCGCGGCCACCACCGACGGCGGCAGGCTCAGCCGCTGCCCGGTCAGCGACGCCACCCGCAGCCGGGCCACCGCCCGCATCCCCAGCGACGTGGCCACCTTCGGCCCGGCCAGCATCCGCACCCGGGCCAGCCGCGCGTCGCTGAACGACGCCAGCAACACCCGCTCACCGGCGCCCGCGCGGGTCACCGTCTCGACCGTGGGTGCGACGCCGCTGTCCGCCTTCACGTCGATGTTGAACCGGACCTGCGGCCACGCGGCGAGGATCTCGTCCAGCCGGGGTACCGCCGCCGCGCCGCCCACCCGCACGGTGGACAGGTCGGCCCAGGACATGGTGTCGATCCGCCCCGGCCGCCCGGCGACCCGGTCGAGGGTCGCGTCGTGGAAGACCACGGCCACACCGTCGGTGGTGGCGTGCACGTCGGTCTCCACGTACCGGTAGCCGAGCGCGACGGCCCGCGCGAACGCCTCCGCCGTGTTCTCGTCGCCCTCGGCGGCGCCGCCGCGGTGCGCGAACGCGATCGGGACCGGGTGGTCGAGGTAGGTCACGGCGGTTGTCCTTCGTCGGCGGGCTGCCTCGCGGCGCTTGTCGTCGGCCGGCGGGCCGGGCTCACGGCGTGCAGTATGCACGGCGACGGCGACGGTAGGGTGACGGCCATGCGGGTGCTCGGCATCGACTTCGGCACGTCGAACACGGTCGCCATGGTCCGCGGCGCGGACGGGCGGGCGCGGCCGCTGCTGTTCGACGGCTCGCCGCTGCTGCCGTCCGCCGTCTACCTCAACCCCGACGGCAAGCTGCTGGTCGGCCGCGACGCCGAGCGGACCGCCCGGCTCGACCCGGCCCGCTTCGAACCCAACCCCAAGCGCCGCATCGACGACGGCGTGGTGCTGCTCGGCGAGCAGGAGCTGCCGGTGCCCCGGGTGATCGCCGCCGTGCTCGGCCGCCTCGCCACCGAGGCCGCCCGCCACCTCGGCGGCCCGATCGAGGAGGTGCGGGTCACCCACCCGGCCCGCTGGGGCGAACGCCGCCGCGCCGTCCTGGTCGAGTCGGTCCGCGCCGCCGGGCTGCCCACCCCCCGCCTGGTGGTCGAGCCGGTCGCGGCCGCCTCCTACTACACGGCCGTGCTCGGCAGCGCCATGCCGGTCGGCCGCGCGTTGGCCATCTACGACCTGGGCGGCGGCACCTTCGACGCCGCCGTGGTGCGCCGCACGCCCACCGGCTTCGAGGTGCTGGCCGAGGCGGGCCTGTCCGACCTGGGCGGCCTCGACTTCGACCAGGCCCTGGTCGAGCACCTCGGGCGCGGCTACTCCGAGACCCGCACCACCTTGTGGAACAGCCTCGTCGCCCCCGCCGACCCGGGCCAGCGGCGGCAGCGGGCCCTGCTCTACGACGACGTGCGCGGCGCCAAGGAGATGCTGTCCCGCACCACCAGCGCCGACGTGCACCTGCCCGCGCTGGACATCTCCGCGCACATCACCCGGGAGGAGTTCGACGGGCTGATCCGCCCGTACATGCTCCAGACCGTGCACTGCCTGGCCCAGACCATCACCGCGGCCCGGCTCGCCCCGCCCGACCTGGTCGGCATCTTCCTGGTCGGCGGCTCCAGCCGCATCCCCCTGGCCGCGCACCTGCTGCACACCGAGCTCGGCGTCGCACCCACCACCCTGGAGCAGCCGGAGACGGTGGTGGCCGAGGGCGCCCTGTTCTTCGGCGGCCCGGCCAGCGCGGCCGGCCCGGTCCACTCCGGCGTGCCGCGCCCGGTCGCCCCACCCCCGCGCATGCCCGCCCCGCCGGTGGCCCGCCCACCCGCGGCCCCGGTCTCCCGCCCGCCGGCACCCGTGTCCCGCCCGCCGGTGGCCCCCGTGTCCCGCCCGCCGGTGGCCCCGGTGTCCCGGCCGCCGGTGGCGCCGCCGCGCCCCCCGGTGATCGCCCGCCCGTCCGCGCCGCCGGTGAGCGCCACCCCGGTCTCGCCGCCCCGCACGCCACCGCGCCCGCCGGTACAGCACGTGCCGCCCCGCCCGGCCCCGGTCGCCCCACCCCGCCCACCGGTGGTGGCGGCGCCCCGGGCCCGGCGGCCGTGGTTCGAGGAGCCCGCTCTGGTGTGGACGGTCGCCCTGGGCGCCATGGTCCTGATCGCGGTCGTCGTCCTGATCCTCCTCGCCGCCTGACCCCGCCCTCAGCGACGCGGCGGGTCGACGGGGCTTCAGGCGTTACCGACCGCTGCCGTTGCTGTCGTCGACCAGCCGGCCCGGCATGCTTGCCATGCTCTTGGTGGGTGGTTGCGGTGGGAGCCGTGCTCGGGCTTCGCGCGCTGGCTGCGGCTTGGGGGTGGCCGGCCGATCGGCGGGCCCTACCTTCCCACTGGTTGGGGATGTGGCTCAGCATGTGGGCGGCGGCGGACGCCTACCACTGACACGGACCTGGGAAAATCTGTGGGTCAGGTGTCGGGGGACCACCAGCGGGCCAGGGAGCTTGTCGCGGGGTCTTCGGAGGCGGACAGGGCGGTCCACGGGTCGGCGCCGGCCGGCAGGTCCTCGCCGGCGTAGGCGGCCAGCTCGGTCGCCGCCGGGCCGCCCTGGTAGGCGGCGTCGGCGTCGGGCAGCGGGGCCGCGCCGAGCGTGGTGGGGTCGGTCCACGGGAAGCCGTCGACCGGTTCGGGGGCGTCCAGGTCGAGGGGCTCCGGGAACGACTGGTCGGTCCAGGTGTCGGCGTGCGCGTCGAGGTCCGGGTCGGCGCCGACCGGGGTCAGCTCGGGTCCGCTGTCCGCGGGCTCGTCACCGCCGTCGTCGCCGGGGTCGCCGTCCAAGCCGTCGCCGCCGCCGTCGAACGGGCCGTCACCACCACCACCGCCACCACCGTCGAACGGGCCGCCGCCGGTGTCCGGGTCTTGGGCGTCGAGGTCGCCGCCCTGGGCGTCGAACGCCGCGTGTTCCAGGCCGGCGCCACCGTCCACCGTGGAGTCACCGGCGGGATCCAGCGGTGGGTCCGGTGCCGGGTCGAGCTCGGGCGGGCCGTCGGCCAGCGGGTCGTGCGCGCCGCCGTGGTCGAAGCCGCCCAGGTCGGCGGTCTCGGCATCGCCGGGCTCGGGCCCGAGGTCGCCGCCCAGGCCCGCGGTGTAGTCCGAACCGAGGTCGGGGGTGGTGTCGGGGCCCAGGTCGCCGCCGCTGTCCGGGTCGAGGTCGTCGGGCCACTCGCCGCCGCCCCAGCCGTGGTCGCTCATGGCCGTCCTCGTTTCGCCGCGGGCGGGCACGAAGCTCCAAGCGCGCCCTGCCTCATGCTCCGCTCGCTCACTGCTGCTCCTCCGTGGGCCGTGCCGGGGCGAGGGAACGCGCCCTCGCCAGTACCTCGTCGACCTGTTTGACCCGGGCGCGGAGCCCGTCGCGTTCGGCTTGCAAGGCCGCCTTGCGGCGGGCCCGGCTGGCCTTGTCTTCAGCCAGCGCCTTGTCGATCTCGGCGATGTGCGCGTCGAGCTGCTGGAGGCGGCGTTCGATGGCGTCGTCGAGGGCGAGCGTCAGCGCGTACTGAAGGTCGGTGAACCGGTGCATAATCTCGTCGGCCAGGGCGGCGCGGGCCTCGCCGAGCACCTCGCGGAGCCAGATCTTGGCCTGCTGGCGGTCGTTCTGCACGCGCCGGCGGTACAGGATGAAGGCGCCCGCCGCGAGCCCCAGGCCGAGGCCGGCGACGGGCAGCAGCAGGCCGCCGCCGATGATGGCGCCGGCGCCGAGCGCGGAGGCGCCGGCCACCGCGCCGCGCCCGGCCATGAAGGCCATGCCGCCGGCGGACATCGCGATCATCACGTTGTCGGGGCCGCCACCGTCCCGGCGGGGTTTGGTGCTCAGCGCGTGGCGGAGGGTGGCGTTGAGGCGGCGGAGCACGAACTGGAGCTCGTGCGGCCCGAACACCTGGGTGAGCGTGCGTTCGGCGACCTTGCGGAACCGGAACTCCAGGTCGTGCGAGAGCCGGACGGACAGGGCGTGCAGGGCGCGGTCGACCTCCTGCGGCAGGCCCTTGATGTCGTCGCCCTTCGCCTTCTCGATCTTGTTGAGGAAGTCTTCCTGGAGCGCGGTCACGTAGTTGCGCAGCCGGCCGGTGGCCTCCACCCGGGCGCGCTGGGTCTCGGTGTTGAGGGCCAGGCTCCACTGCCGCGACTCGGTGCGCTTGCGGGCGGCGAGCGCGGCCCGGTCGGCCTTGGCCTTGGCCATGTCGCCGGGGTCCGGGTCGGTGGCCTTCATCTTGTCGCCGACCTGGAGGTCGAGGCGGATGTACTCGGAGCGGACCGCGCGCAGCACGTTGGCCTGGCCGAGCAGGTGGCCCTTGCCGGCCAGGTCGATGAGGGCGTGCTGGAGCTCGGCGATCCGCGACTCCTTGATCAGCTCGGGTGCGGCCTCGCGGGGCAGCGTCATGGCCAGCTCGGCCAGCCGCGCGGACACCGGGTACCAGGGCGCGGAGCCGAACCGGGGCGCGTGCGCCTGGAGCTGGGCGCGGTCGTCCTCCCAGATGGTGCGCCAGCCCGGGTAGGCGTCGACCTTGGTGAGGGCGAACACGACGAAGTTGACCCGCTTGCTGGCCTCGATGAGGAACTCCAGCTCCGGCTTGGCGAACGGGGCGGCCGCGTCGACGACGAACAGCAGCGCGGTCGCCTTCTCCACCGCGTCGAGCGCCACCTCGGCGTGGGCCGGGTCGAGGCCGCCGGTGCCGGGGGTGTCCACGAGGGACAGGTACTGGAGCAGCGGCGCGGAGTGGGTCACCTCGATCCGCCGCGGCGGCCGGGCGCCTTCGGGCAGCCGCCCGAACGGGGTGGCCCACTCGCGCAGGTCGGACTGGGCCAGCGGCACCGGGTCCTCCCGGCCGGGCAGCCAGGCCCGCGCGGCGTGGTCGGTGCCGTGGCTGAACTCCAGGTAGGCGGCGGTCGCCACGGCGGCGTCCACCGGGGACAGTCCGGGCACTCCGATGAGGGCGTTGACCAGCGAGCTCTTGCCGCGTTTGGTCTCGCCGACAACCACGATGGCGGGGCGGCCGAGGTCGCGGCGGCGGACCGCGTCGAGGTCGGAGGCGGCGTCCGGGTCGGTCTTGCGCAGGAACGCCAGCGACGTGTCGACCGCGCCGGCCAGCAGCTTCTGCAACGCCTCGGGCTTCTGCGGGGAGCTCACGGCCGTCCTCGCTTCGCTGCGGGCGGCCGCGAGCCACAAATGGCGCTGTGCCTGATGATTCGCTCGCTCCGCTCGCTCATGCGGTACCCCTGACGCGCTGGCTGAGCAGGTAGAAGCCGCGGTGTGCGACGAGGGCGACCCGGGACTGGCTGGGGCTGGCCCCGGCGACCGCGTACACCCGCCATCGGGTGGCGGCGTCGAGAGCGGCCTTGACCAGCTGCTCGGTGCCGGCGGTCGGCAGGTTGAGGATCCACTGTGGATCGTTGGACAGCGCCAGGCGGGTCAGCTCCTGCTCCATCGGCTCGGGCAGCTCGACCGACCCGGTGGAGACCATCTGCGCCACCTCCAGCAGCCGCAGCCGGTGGTAGTCGGGCTGCTGGAGGACCCGTTCGATGGCGTCGCGCAGCAGCTCGCGGTCGAGCGGGCGCTCGGTGTGGCTGGCGATCTTCTCCAGGGTGGACAGTGCCCAGCCGGCCTTGATCGCGTCGGTGCGCCACCGGAACGCCTGGTCGAGGGTGTGCCGCAGCCGCGGGAACCCGGAGGCCTGGAACAGCATCCGGACCAGGTCGCCGCTGGCCAGCTGGGGTCGGGCGGCGAGCTGGGCCATGGCGAACCCGATGCCGTACAGGTCGAGCAGGCGCAGCAGCCGCTCCCGCTGCTCGCGCGGCACCTTGCACTCGCGGGAGGTGAACAGGTCGACCGAGGCCATCAGCACCAGGCGTTCGGTCTCCGGCAGCTGGGCCAGCGACCGCAGGGCCTCGCAGTCGGCGGCGGTGAGCCGGCCCGCCTCGGTGGTCTCGGCCAGCAGCCCGACCACGGGCACGACGTCGGAGACGACCCGGCGCAGCACCTTGGTCTGGTCGGCCGCGAGGGGCCCGGCGACCGGCCACGGGTCGGCGACCCCGGCGACCAGCTTGTCGACCTTGTTGAACAGGCCGAGCGAGTTGATCGGGTTGCTGGCCAGCCGGGCCGAGATGGACCGGAACGCCTCCAGCGCCTGGAGGTCGTCGTCGCGCACCGACTGGGTGAACACGTAGATGATCGCCTCGGCGCCGGAGATCGCGCCGACCGAGTCGTCGTCGATGTCGTCGTCGATGGGTGCCTCGTTGAACAGGAAGCGCCGCGCTCCCGCGCTCACCGACGTGTTGGTGGACGACAGCCCGGGCGTGTCGACGACGGTCAGCTCGCGCAGGTGGTCGCTGGTGAGGGTCACGTCCACGTAGGAGATGTCGTGGCGGGGCACGCCGAGCCGCTGCGGGATCATGCCGGACTCGTCCAGCGGCAGGCTGGAGCGGGAGCCGTCGCGTTTGACGACGTCGACCCGGTCCGCGGTGCCGTACCGGAACTGGGTCACGATTCGCGTGCATTCTCCCACTTCGGTGGGGGCTACGCGGCGGCCGATGAGCGCGTTCACAAGTGTCGACTTTCCGGCTTTCAGGCGGCCGGCGATGGCCACACGCAGCGGCTCGTCGAGTCGCCTGCGCACGCCCAGCACCTGCGTCTGGGCCGCCGGACCGACCCGCGGGCCGACGTCGTCACAGAGCGATGCCACCCGGGCACTGAGCGGACCTGGTCCCATGACTCGTCAGCCGGCGGTACGGTCGGCGACAATGGCGTGGTTCCAGCGGTCGTGCTCGCTCATCGTGTAGGTGTCCCTCCTGCCGGATCCACACTATGAATATCCTGCCGGCGCAGGATCCCATGTTCGTGCCACGGTCTGTCGCGGGAGGCCCAGTTGCGTCACGCGCCCGCCGCCACGCGGCCCGGCGCCCTCGTCGAGGAGGCGACCGCGCTGCTGGCCGCTCCCGCGCTGGTCGTCGTCGCGGGCGGGCCGGGCAGCGGGCGCTCCACCGTGCTCGCCACGCTGGGCGCCGCCTTCCGCGGGCCGGTCTTCGCCGGTGGCGGGCTGGCGATGCTCCAGGCCGTGCCGGCGTTCGCCTTGACCCGCGCGGTGCGGGTGCGGCTGCCGGCCGCCGACCCGGCGCTGCTGGCCGAGGCGGTGCGCTCCCGGGTGCGGGGTGGGCTGCTGCTCCTCGACGACCTTCAGTGGGCCGACCCGGCCACCCTATCCGCCCTGCCGGCGATCGCCGCGCACTGCCGCGTGCTGGTCGCCCTGCGCACCCCGCACCGCCTCCCGCCGGGCGTGGTCGAGGCGTTGCGTGCGGCGGCCGCCGGCTGGCTGCCGGTGCCGCCGCTGCCGGTGCGGGAGGCCACCGACCTGGCCCGCCGGGTCGCGCCGGGCCTGGATCCGGCCGCGGTCACCGCCGTCGTGGCCCGGGCCGGCGGGGTGCCGCTGGCCGTCGAGACCCTCGCCCGGCACGCCGCCGCCCGGGGTACCGCCGACGTGGCGGAGGACGCCGCACAGGTGGAGTACGCGGTGGCGGCGGCCCTGGCCGACCTGACCCGCCCGGCGCGTACCGCGATGGCGGCGCTGGGCCTGCTCGGCCGCCCGGCCACGGCGGCGGTCCTCGGCGCCGGCGTGGAGGAGCTGCTGGAAGCCGGCCTGGTGACCGCGCCGCCGGCCGTCGGCGGCGACCGGCCGGCCGGGGAGGACGAGCTCGCGCCGGTCTCGCCCTACCTGGCCGAGGTCGCGGCCGGGCTGCTCGACCCGCCCGGCCGGCAGGCGTTGCACCGGCGGCTGGCCAGCCTGGTCCCGCCCCGGGAGGCGGCCCGCCACCTCGCGGCCGCCGGTGACGGGCCGGCCGCCTACCAGGTGGCGGTCGCCGCGGCCGGCCGGATGACCACCGCCGGCGAACGGGCCGAGCTGCTGCTGCTCGCCTGCGACCTGTCCGATGTGGACCCGGCGCCGGACGTGCGGGTGGCCGCCGCGTCCGCGGCCCTGGCGTGTGGACGCCCGCGCGCCGCCGTGCACGTGCTGACCGTCTCCGGCGGGCCGCCGCTCGGCGTCGACGCGGCCGTGCTGCGCGCCGAGGCGCTGCTCCAGGTCGGCGACGTGGCCGCGGCCCGCGAGGCGGCCGCGCCGGTGCCGGACGGCGCCGACCCGGACACGGTGGCCGCCCGCGACCGGGTGCTGCTGCTGGCCCGCCTGGCCGAAGACCCGGCCGAGGCGACCGCCGCGGCCGCCCGGATCGCCGGCCGGCACGGCGACCCACCGGCCCACGCCGGCCTGCGCGCCGCCCTCGCCGCGGTACGGGCGCACGCGCGGGCCGACGGCTGGGAGTACGGGCTGGCCTCGGCGACCACCGCCGCGGGCGCCGCCGGTGACCTGCTCGCCGCCCGGTGGAGCGCCTGGCTGCTGGTGGAGACCCTGGCCGCCGACGGGCGCCTGGCCGAGGCCGCGCAGGCCGCCGGCACCGCCGCCCAGGCGTCCGCCGCCGACCTGGCCTACAGCTGGCAGACCCGGTTCCTGGCCGCCGAGCTGTGGTGCACCGCGCTGCGCGGCGCGGCCACCGACGACGTGGTCCGCCGCGCCGGCGACCTGACCGACCGCACCCTGCCGGCCCTGGCCCGCGGCTACGCGACCGCCGCCGCGAGCCTGGTCGAGGCCGACGGCGGGCTGCTGGCCCCGGCCCGTTCCCGGCTGGCCGGCGTGGCCGCGCCCAGCGCGCTGCTGGACTGGGTGGGCCGCGAGGCCGCCTGGCTGGACGGGCAGCCCGACCTCGCCCTGCGCCCGGCCCACGCCGACCTGTCCCGGGCCGGCGCGCTGGTCGCCGGCCTGCACGAGATCACCGCCCGGTGGGCCTCGGCCGACCTGGGCCTGGCCCCGCCCGCCGGCAAGGCGGCCGTCGACCGGGCCACCGCGGTCGCCGCCACCCTGGAGGCGTGGACCGCCGCCGGCGGCTTCGACCGGGCCGCGGCCGCCTGGCACGACCTGGCCGTCCGCGAGGAGGTCCGCTGCCTGCTCGCCCAGGGCCTCCACGAGAGCGACCCGGCCCTGGCGGTCCCGCCGCTGCTGGCCGCCGAGGCGCTGGCGGAGCAGGCCGGCCTGGTGGTGCTGCTGGGCCGGGCCCGGCGGGCGCTGCGCCGCCACGCGGTACGCCGCGACCAGCGCGGCCCGCGCGCCGGCACCGACCTCACCGACCGGGAACGCGACGTGCTGCGCCTGGTCGCCGCCGGCGAACCGACCCGCCGCATCGCCGGGCAGCTGGGCATCTCCGGCGAGACCGTGGAGACCCACATCCGCTCGGGCATGCGCAAGCTCGGCGCGCGCACCCGCACCGAGGCGGCCGCACGGCTGGGCCAGCTGGCATGAGCTCCGCCGGCCCGAGCCAAGCCCCCCGGTACGTGGTGCCGACCTCCGCCGACGCGACGAGCGTGCTGCGCCGGCTGGCCCGCGGCGGCTGGCAGACCCGGGAAGGCTTCGCGCTGGCCGAGGCGGCGTGGGACATGGCCGAGGCGCGGCTGGTGCTGTTCGGCCGGGTCCCGGACGCGGAGACCGCGCACCTGGCCGTCCTGGCCGCCGCGCGCGGCACCGGGATCGTCGCGATCGCCGACCCGGCCGGTGAGCTGGGCCGCGCGCTGGTCGCCGACCTGGGGCGGCTCGGCCCGGTGTACGCGGACCCGGACGCCGAACCGGAGCCGGACGGCGACGACGTGGTCGGGCAGCTGATCCCGGAGCAGCGGGCCCTGCTGGAGCGGCTGGCCAACGGGGAGACGATCGCCGCGGCCGCGGCCGCGGAGTTCCTGTCGCTGCGCACCGCGAACAGGCGGATCGCCCAGGCCCGCGAGCTGCTCGGCGTCCGCACGACCCGCGAGGCGGTGCTGGCCTACCTGCGCCAGCGCGGCCAGCCCGGCTAGCGGCGAGGCCGGAGCCCGGCGCGACCACGCCGGCCCCGGCGGGCGTCGACGTCGCCGTAGGCCGTGGTCGCGGCGCCGGGCTCAGCGGGGGCGGGAGCGGGCCGTGGTCACCGGGCGGGTGGGGTCCAGGTGCCGGGGCAGGTCCGGCTCGCCGGCGCGCAGCGGGGCGAGCGTCGCGGCGATCGCCGCCATGATCTGCTCGGTGGCCTCCCGCGGCGTGCCCGTGACCCGCACCGGGGCGCCGAAGCGGACGTGCACCCGCGGGCGGCGCAGCACCGCGCGCAGCAGCCCCCGGACCGCCCCACGAGGGGCTGAGTAGGGCACCACCTCGTGCGTACCCCATTGTGCGACCGGGACCACGACGGCGCCGGTGGCCAGGGCGAGCCGCGCGGTGCCGGTCTTGCCCTTCTCCGGCCAGAGGCCGGGGTCGCGGCCGATGCGACCCTCCGGGTAGACCAGCACGACGGCGCCGGCCGCCACCGCGGCGGCCGCGTGCCCGAGGGTCGCGGCGACCGTGGCGGTGCCGCGGGCGACCGGGATGTGGCCGGCGCGCCGCATGATCCAGCCGATCGTGCGCATCCGGAACACGGCCGCGTCGGCCAGGAAAGTCGGCGCCACGCCGCGCCGGCCGCAGGCGGCCATCAGCACGGCCGGGTCGATCGGGCTGATGTGGTTGGCGGCCAGGATGAACGCGCCGGCCGGCAGGTCGCCGCTGACCCGCAGCCGCGCGAATGGGACGAGGACCACTCGCGCCACCCCCAGGAGGGCGGACCACAGCGCACTACGATCTACTACGGGACGTAGTAATGATGGAGGTCCCGTATGGACGCGCTCGACGTCGCCCGCTGGCAGTTCGGTGTCACCACCGTCTACCACTTCCTCTTCGTCCCCCTCACCATCGGCCTGTCCGTCCTGGTCGCCGTGCTCCAGAGCGTCTGGCTGCGCACCGGCGACGAACGCTACCTGCGCCTGACCAAGTTCTACGGCAAGCTCTTCCTGGTCAACTTCGCGATGGGCGTGGTGACCGGCATCGTGCAGGAGTTCCAGTTCGGGATGAACTGGAGCGACTACTCCCGCTTCGTCGGCGACGTGTTCGGCGTGCCCCTGGCCATCGAGGCGCTGTTCGCGTTCTTCCTGGAGTCCACCTTCCTCGGCCTGTGGATCTTCGGCTGGGAGCGGCTGCCCAAGCGCGTGCACCTGGCCTGCATCTGGATCGCCGCCGCCGGCTCCACCGCCAGCGCCTACTTCATCCTGGCCGCCAACTCGTGGATGCAGAACCCGGTCGGCTACACCGTCGACGCGCAGACCGGCCGGGCCCGGCTGACCGACTTCGGCGCGGTGCTCACCAACAAGGTCACGCTCGTCACGTTCCCGCACACGATCGCCGGCTGCTTCCTGGTCGCCGGCGCGCTGATGACCGCGGTCGCGCTGTGGCACCTGGTCAAGCACGGCACTGAGGAGTTCCGGCCGGCGCTGCGCCTGGGCGCCTGGGTCACCCTCGCCGCCGCGGCCGCCGTCGCCGTCACCGGCGACACCCAAGGCAAGATCATGACCGAGGTACAGCCGATGAAGATGGCCGCCGCCGAAGCCCTCTACTCCACCGAGCAGCCGGCCGCGTTCTCCGTGCTGACCGTCGGCACCCTCGACGGCGGGCGCGAGGTGTTCGCCATCAAGATCCCCTACCTGCTGTCCTGGCTCGGCACCGGCGACACCCACGGCCGCGTCGAGGGCATCGACGACCTCCAGGCCCAGTACGCCGCCCAGTACGGCCCCGGCTCCTACAACCCGGTCATCCCGGTCACCTACTGGAGCTTCCGCCTCATGATCGGGCTCGGCATGCTCGCCGCGTTCGTCGCGCTGGTGGCGCTGTGGGCGCAGCGCCGCGGCCGGGTGCCACGGTCGCGGTGGCTGGCCCGCGCCTGCCTGGTGCTGCCCCTGCTGCCGCTGGCCGCGAACATCTTCGGCTGGATCTTCACCGAGATGGGCCGCCAACCCTGGCTGGTCTTCGGCGAGATGCTCACCCGCGACGGCGTCTCCCGCGGCGTCTCCCCGGCCGAGGTGCTCACCTCGTTCACCGCCTTCACCCTGGTGTACGCGGCGCTCGCGTTCATCGAGGTGAAACTGCTCGTCCGCTACGCCGCTGCCGGCCTTACGGCGAGCGAGGCCGCCGCCACCGCGAGCCCGGCCAAGGAGGCCTAGGCATGGAGCTCACCACCGTCTGGTTCGTCCTGGTCGCCGCCCTGTTCACCGGCTACTTCGTCCTCGAGGGCTTCGACTTCGGCGTCGGCGCGCTGCTGCCCGCCCTCGGCCGCGACGACCGCGAACGCCGCACCCTGCTGGCCACCATCGGCCCGGTCTGGGACGGCAACGAGGTGTGGGTGATCACCGCCGGCGGCGCCATGTTCGCCGCGTTCCCGGTCTGGTACGCCACCGTCTTCTCCGCCCTCTACCTGCCGCTGCTGCTGATCCTGGTGGCGCTGATCCTGCGCGGTGTCGCGTTCGAGTACCGGGGCATGCGCGACGACCCCGCCTGGCGGGCCCGCTGGGACGCCGCCATCGTGTTCGGCTCGACCGCGCCGGCGTTCCTGTGGGGCGTCGCGTTCGCCAACATCGCCCGCGGCCTGCCGCTCACCCCGGACGGCGACCACGCCGGCGGCCCGCTCGACCTGCTGCACCCGTACGCGCTGCTCGGCGGCCTGGTCACGCTGAGCCTGTTCGTCACGCACGGCGCGGTGTTCCTGGCGTTGAAGACGGTGTCACCGATCCGGGAGCGGGCCGCACGCGTGGCCGGGCGGGCCGGCCCGGCGGCGCTGCTGACCCTCGGTGCCTTCGTCGCCTGGACGCTGACGATCCGCTCGTCGCCCGGCGCCGTGGTCGCCGCCGCCGTAGGGCTGGCCGCGCTGGTCGGCGCGCTGGCCGCCAACCGGGCCGGCCGCGAAGGCTGGGCCTTCCTGGGCACCGCCGCAAGCATCGGCCTGCTGGTGGTGTGCCTGTTCGCCGCCTTGTACCCGGCCGTCCTGCCGCCGCACCTGACCGTCGACAACGCCGCCTCGTCGCCCTACACGCTGCGCCTGATGACCTGGGTGGCCGCGATCTTCGCCCCGCTCGTGCTGCTCTACCAGGGCTGGACGTACTGGGTCTTCCGCAAGCGCGTCACCACCGGCGACGCCTCGTATCACTAACGCCGGATGCGGCGCAGCCCCTGCCCGGCCCGCCACAGCTCGATCACCAGATGGTCGGCCGGCGAGCCCACCCGGGTCCACACCACCTCGTCGATGTCGAGCCGGAACCGGTGCGCGGAGCCGTCGCCGGGCACCTCCACCGCTCGGCCGGACAGCTTCGCCTCACCGGACCACGTCGACGGGTCACCCTCCGGCGGGTCCACGCTCGGGCTGTGCAGCGCGAACCGCGGGTCACGGCGCAGGTCGACCGCCTTGCGGGCCAGCCACATGCTGCCGATCCACAGGTCACCGTCGCGGAACTCGGACTCCGTGCCGCTGATCCGCGGACCGCCGTCGCGGCGCAGCGTCGCCAGGGTCTTGTGCTTGCCCGCCTCGAACAGCCGCCGCACCGCCGCCGCGAACTCCGGCGCGTCGCCCTCGACGTCAGCCCACCGCGCCATGCCGCCTCCCGTGCCCCAGCTCGTGCCGTGCCTCAGGTCCCTGCTGTGCCTCAGCCGACGTCGCGCAGCTCGGCCAGCCGGGCCTCGATCTCGGCCAGCTCGGCCCGCAGCTTTTCGGCCTGCTGCTCGGCCTCGCTGCGCTCCACCGACAGGATCTGCTCGACCGCCTCCTGCACACCGGGCACGTCGACCAGCGCCACCATCTTCAACGCCTCGGCCGGGCGGATCACGTACGGCTTGGCCAGGGACTTGGCGCCCTGCGTCGCCGACACCGTCCACTCACCCTCGGTGTACGACAGGGTGACGGTCAGGCCGGCCGGCGCCTTCGGCTTCGCCGCCTTGGCCGTCTTGCGGGCCGGCTTCTCCGCCGCCGGGGGTGCTTCGTCCACAGTGGTCACTTTCGCCTCCTCGCGCGGCGCCGGCACCGGCGACCTCGTGATCTTCAGCTCGGGCTGGGGTGGAGCCGGCTCCGGCGGCGGCGCGGCCTTCTTCGCCGGCGCCGCCTTCGCCCCCTTCGGCGGGATGATCAAGTCAGTGGGGGAGAAGGGCAGCTCGTCCTTGCCGAACCGCACCACCACCCACTCGTCGGACAGCTCCGGGTCGGTGAGCGCGACGACCTGCCCGATCTGCCCGGCGATCTGCCCGGCCGCCTCGGTGAACATCACCCGCGGCTTACGGCCCGCGGCGAGCGTGTCGCGGACGCTCTTCAGATCGTCGGTGGACAGTCCTCGAACGGCGGAGCGCGCGGCGGCCATCACAACCTCTTCCGTACACGTGTTTGATGACAGTTCCTACCAGCCCGGTCCGACAACGTCCACCGACACGCGGTCGGGCGGCCGGTCAGGATTCGAGAAGCGCCGCCCGGGACCCCGCGCGTAGCGTCTGATCAGGTAGACAGGGGACCGAACCGGTGCCGGACAGATGGAGAGACGATGACCCACCCCGCCGACAGCCACGACCTGATCCGCGTCCAAGGCGCCCGGGAAAACAACCTCAAGGACGTCAGCGTCGAGATCCCCAAGCGCCGGCTGACCGTGTTCACCGGCGTCTCCGGCTCCGGCAAGAGCTCCCTGGTGTTCAGCACCATCGCCGCCGAGTCCCAGCGGATGATCAACGAGACGTACAGCGCGTTCGTGCAGGGCTTCATGCCCACCCTGGCCCGGCCCGAGGTCGACCTCCTCGACGGCCTCACCACCGCCATCATCGTCGACCAGGAGCGGATGGGCTCCAACCCCCGCTCCACCGTCGGCACCGCCACCGACGCCAACGCCATGCTGCGCATCCTGTTCAGCCGCCTCGCCAAGCCGCACATCGGCTCACCCAACGCCTACTCGTTCAACGTCCCCTCGGTGAAGGCCAGCGGCGCCATCACCGTCGAACGCGGCGGCAAGACCAAAGCCGAGAAAGCCACCTTCACCCGCCTCGGCGGCATGTGCCCCCGCTGCGAGGGCATGGGCTCGGTCACCGACTTCGACCTGACCGCCCTCTACGACGACAGCAAGTCCCTCAACGAGGGCGCGCTCACCATCCCCGGATACAGCATGGACGGCTGGTACGGGCGGATCTTCCGCGGCGCCGGCTACTTCGACCCCGACAAGCCCATCCGCAAGTACACCAAGAAGGAACTGCACGACCTGCTCTACCGCGAACCCACCAAAATCAAGGTCGAAGGCATCAACATCACCTACACCGGCATCATCCCGGCCATCCAGAAGTCGTTCCTGGCCAAGGACGTCGAGGCGATGCAGCCGCACATCCGCGCCTTCGTCGAACGCGCCGTCACGTTCACCACCTGCCCCGAGTGCGACGGCACCCGGCTGAGCCCCGAAGCCCGCTCCTCGAAGATCAAAGGCAAGAGCATCGCCGACGTCTGCGCCATGCAGATCAGCGACCTCGCCGACTGGGTCCGCGGCCTCAAGGAGCCGACCGTCGCCCCGCTGCTGGCCGGCCTCCAGCACCTGCTCGACTCGTTCGCCGAGATCGGCCTGGGCTACCTGTCCCTCGACCGGCCCTCCGGCACCCTGTCCGGGGGAGAGGCGCAACGCACCAAGATGATCCGCCACCTCGGCTCGTCGCTCACCGACGTCACCTACGTCTTCGACGAGCCGACCATCGGCCTGCACCCGCACGACATCGCGCGGATGAACGACCTGCTGCTGCGCCTGCGCGACAAGGGCAACACCGTCCTGGTCGTCGAGCACAAACCCGAGGCCATCGCGATCGCCGACCACGTCATCGACCTCGGCCCCGGCGCCGGCACCGCCGGCGGTGAGGTCGTCTTCGAAGGCACCATCGACGGCCTGCGCGGCAGCGGCACCCTCACCGGCCGCCACCTCGACGACGGCGCCGCCCTCAAGACCGAGGTCCGCACACCCACCGGCAGCCTCGAGGTACGCGGCGCCAGCACCCACAACCTCCAAGACGTCGACGTCGACATCCCGCTCGGCGTCCTGGTCGTCGTCACCGGCGTCGCCGGCTCCGGCAAGAGCTCCCTCATCCACGGCTCGGTGTCCCCGCGCGACGGCGTCGTCACCGTCGACCAGACCGCCATCCGCGGCTCCCGGCGCAGCAACCCCGCCACCTACACCGGCCTGCTCGACCCCATCCGCAAGGCCTTCGCCAAGGCCAACGGCGTCAAACCCGCCCTCTTCAGCGCCAACTCCGAAGGCGCCTGCCCCACCTGCAACGGCGCCGGCGTCATCTACACCGACCTCGGCGTCATGGCCACCGTCGAATCCACCTGCGAGGAATGCGAAGGCAAGCGGTTCCAGGCCTCCGTGTTGGAGTACACGCTGGGCGGCCGAAACATCGCCGAGGTGCTCGCCATGCCGGTCACCGAGGCGGAGAAGTTCTTCGCCGCCGGCGAGGCCAAGACCCCCGCCGCGCACGCCATCCTCGACCGCCTCGCCGACGTCGGGCTCGGCTACCTCAGCCTCGGCCAGCCGCTGACCACCCTGTCCGGCGGCGAGCGGCAACGCCTCAAGCTCGCCACCCACATGGGCGAGAAGGGCGGCGTCTACGTCCTCGACGAACCCACCACCGGCCTACACCTGGCCGACGTCGAACAGCTGCTCGGCCTGCTCGACCGCCTCGTCGACGCCGGCAAGTCGGTCATCGTCATCGAACACCACCAGGCCGTCATGGCCCACGCCGACTGGATCATCGACCTGGGCCCCGGCGCCGGCCACGACGGCGGCCGCGTCGTCTTCGAGGGCACCCCGGCCGACCTGGTCGCCAAACGCGCCACCCTCACCGGCGAACACCTCGCCGACTACGTCGCCGCCTAAGACATTCGTTCCGGCCCGGGTCCGCGTCAGCGCCGGACCGCCGCTCCCGCCGGAGACCGCGAGGGTCGGCGGCTCGCAGACCGAGCCGAAATCCCCGACCCCCGCTGCCAGGCCCGCCCGCCAAGCCCAACCGGCGGGAGAGTTTGAGCTCGCGCCAGGCGGTGGTCGACGTTTGTCCACAATGCCTGGTCTCGGATCGGCGCGTCATAGCAGGACGAACGAGAAGTCCCGTGCCGTCTTCCGGTTCAGCGGGATATCGATCTTGACGCGGCGGGCGACCTCCTGCCGGCTCAGGCCCGACGCGTGGGCGATGAGCCACTCGGGACGGACCGGCACCGGATCGTCGAAGGTGACCGTGACCCGCAGCGGCCACGGGTCCTCGGGCAGGGGCGGCGCGAGCAGCTCCCAGCACCCGTCCCAGTCGAGCCCGAACCGGTTGCGCCGGGCCAGCCACGGGTCGAAGAGGGTCCGCGCGACAAGGGACGGCGAGTTGGCGCTGTAGCCGGCCAGGACATCGGCGGGCAGCGACCGGACCGGGACCCGGTCGTGGACGGTGAGCTTGCTGGTCCGGTCACAGTGCACGCAGTTGACCAGGAGCCAGACGTCGAGACGTTTGCCGTTGGCGTTGACGCGGAACTTGCCGTTGCCGACGGTGGCGCGGTCGGACGGGCAGTCCACGCAGCGGACGGTGAGCAGGGGCAGGCGGGTACGCCGCACCACCCAGGGCAGCACGATATGAGGACGCGAAGACATGAACTCTCTCAAGACCTGACGAAGAGCACGGAAAGCAGAGCCGACGCGGGGTCGGCGACCGATGCGCGGAAAAAGTCAGGTCTAGAGAGCAGGTGTCATGCGCGTGCGAAGTCCTCACTTCGAAAGGGCTGGTCCCGGCATCGTATGGGCCGCCGACCGGACCCGGCCACGCATATAACGGCGCCCGCTAGATGTTCGATAATGCACATTATGTCAACTAGAACGGGCGGCCCCGCTCACGCGAAAGGCCCGGCCATGGCGGCCGGGCCTTTCGAGGGGTGGAGCGGTTACGGCTTGAGCGGAGGGTGCTTCGGGTCGAGCAGGTCGTTCTCCTTCAGCAGGCCGTACAGCGGGACCTGCTCCGGGTAGTGACCCCACGCGTGGTCGCCGTCGCCGTCCTCGAGTCCGATCAGCTGCCGCTGCACCGGCGTCAGGCCCGGGAAGTCGTCGGTCGTCTCGCGGGTGTGCACCCAGCGGTACGTGTACCCGAAGAAGACGCCCTTGCGGGTGATCTCCGAGTAGTTGTTCGAACGGGCGTGCCAAATGCGGCGGTCGAAGAAGACCGCGTCGCCCGGGTTGGCGGTGACCTCGATCGCGCCCTCCGGGTTGGGCCACTCCATGTCGCGGCGCGGCGGGCCGTCGATCCAGTTGGTGAGGTGGCTGCCCGGCACGACCTGGAAGTTGCCGCGGCCGGGCTGCGAGACGTCCGACAGCCAGTACGCGATCTTCACCGACAGGCGCGCCCGCGGGTCGGTCTCGATCTCGCGGTTCTGCCGGCCGCCGTCCTGGTGCCACTCGAAGCGGAACGGCTTCTTCTCGGTCAGCGGCGGGTGCACGTCCAGGTGCGAGTGGTACACGTGCACGTTCCAGCCCAGCATCGACCACACCAGGCCGAACACCTTCGGGTGGTCCAGCAGCGGAGCCAGGTCGTGGCAGCTGCCGACCGCGTTGAGCTTGTGCAGCGACCGGTCGGCGGCGAGCTTGCCGGCGGCGGCGTGCTCCTCGTAGACCCGGTCAACAGCCGCCGCGTAGTGGGCGACCTCGTCCTCGGAGAGCACGCCGGGGACGACGATGAAACCGTCCCGCTCGAAGTCGGCGCGCTGCTCGTCGGTCATTGCGGTGCCCGGATGGGGACGGGCCGAGACAGGGGTGGTCACGAAGGGGTCCTTTCCTCCCGTGGACAGTCTTCTACGCTGCGTACGACGAGCCGCCCTCGCCGGGACGTTGCCTTCCAGGCCCATGAAGTTCCTGTGAAACAGCCACGTCTGACGGAGGGTGTCGGGCAGCTGACGTACGGTGCGTGCCGGTCATCGCCGGCGACGACCCGGAAGACTACTCGCATTACGCAACACTGATCAGCCCCGGGAGACGGGCCGTCGCATCAAAATCAGTACGGGCGCGCCGGGCTACTGGATGATCCAGTCCCACTGAGCGGCCGCGCCGCTGGTGGTGACCGTCGTCGCGGCACCAGACGTGGTGGCCGCCAGGTAGCGGGACGTCACCGAGCTGCGGATGAGGTCCCAGTCGCCAGAGACGATCGAATACCATTGGGCCGTCGCGCTGGAGCAGGCCGATGAGGTGACCGCCCCCGTGACCGCGTTGTGGCCAACGCATACCGAGCGCTGGTAGCTGCGGATGGCGTACGTAGCGCCGTCAAGCTCGGTGTACCAGAGCTGGAAGACGCCGCCGTTGCAGCTCTGCACCGAGATGACATTGCTGGTGTTGATGGCCAGGCACTTCCCGGTCAACCTGTTCTTGATCGTGAACAGGACCGGAGCGGCACTGGCCGGCGCGGCCGTCACCAGCACGCCGCCCGCGGCGGTCACCGCCGCCACCCCAAGACCGAGCCACACCCTGAACTGGCGCGCGAACCCCAGCACGATGCCTCCCCCGCGAAATCGATGAAGACATTCAAACACATCGACGCCGCGACTGTCCACTCTAGACCTTGGCGCGCAGCACCGTCACCTTTCTGTCCTTCGTCACCACAGCTAGCACGTCACCGCCGATCGCCAGCTGCTCCGGCGCCTCCGTACCCACGTCGACCGCCTTCGTCGCCTCGCCACCGACAGCCGCGACGTACACCTGCCACCGCAGCTCCGTGCCCGCAAGCCGGGTGTCGCGGATCACCATCCGCCCGCCGTGGAGAGCCTCCATCGACCCTCCGTCCGGAAGCGGCCGCAGCACCTTGCCGTCCGGGCCCAGCACACTCCCCTCGGTCACCGCCGAGAACGTCGCCTTCCCCAACACCAGACCCGCCGGCGTCACATACCAGCTGGCGTCGTCCCCGGACGCGACCAGCGCCTTCCACGCCTCCTTGCCGCTGCGCACGTCGATCGCCGACACCCGGCTCTGCGCGTCCGCGTCGATCGCCACGCACACCAGGAACTCGCCGCACGGCTTCACCCGCTCGACCGTCTGCCCGGCCGGCAGCGGCACCGTCCACGCCTTGCCGAAACCGGACAGCTTGTAGCCGGCCAGAACCTCCCGGCCCTTGCCGACATCGTCGTTCTGGACCCCGATCACCAGCCCGCCGTACACCGTCCAGTACTCGTTCTTCAACGGCAGCGTCCCCGACGACTTCGGCCGGCCGGTCGCGGCGTCCACCACCGCTCCCCTGCCCTCGTCCGCCTCCAGCTCCACCACCGCGCCGGTACCCGCGGTCAGCGCGTCGAACAGCACCCCGTCCACACCCGGCAACGCACCACCCTTGGCACCCACCCACTGCCGCACCGGCTCGACCCGGTGCTCGTCGATGGCCAGGGACTCCTCGCTGCCCGGCACCCGCTTCCACTTCTGCTTGCCGGTACGCAGGTCCACCCGCAGCAGCTGGTGCCCGTTGTGCGAGTCCTCGACGTCGACCACCACGTCGGTGCCCAGGTAGGCGACGTCGGTACGCGACTCCCACCCGCCCTTCCACCGCGGCGCGCCATCCGTGGCGGACAGCACCGCGCGCACGTCGTCGCCGCCGTCGGTGACCGAGTTGTCCCCGTCCACGACGATCAGGTCGCCGACCGCGGTCAGCTTCACACCCTCCGGCTCGAACGACACCCGCGTCGTCCACTTGGCCGTGCCGCCCTTGGCCGGCAACGCCGTCACCTCGGTGAAGCCGCTGCCCACCGCGGCCACGACCACGTTCTCCCCGGACACCGTCACCGCCGCCGCGCCCGGCTGCGACAGCGGGAACGTGCCACCCGAACCCAGGTCGCCCTTCCCGGCGCCGCTGTCGTCGTCCGGCTGCCCGAAGTTCAGGCCGCCGCCCAGGTCGCCGTCGAGCGTGCGGCTCAGCCACCTACTCCCCTGCACCACACCCGCCACCAGCGCACCCACCACCAGGAACACCACACCGGCGAACACCGCCCGGCGCACCGGCCGCTTCTTGCGTTTCACCGGCGGCACCGGGTTGACCATCGGCGGGCGCGGCGGCGGCATCCCCGGCCCCTGGTGCGGCGGTGGCGGTGGCGGAAGACTCGGCGCCGGCGAGGCCGGGATCGGCGCCGACACCACCCCCGCCGGAAACGGCGACGACACCGGATACGGCCCGGCCGGCGAACCGAACGGCCCCGACACCGGAAACGCCGCGCTCGCCGGCGCCGCCGGAGCGGCCGCCATCGCGTGCACCAGCGCCCCGTACGCCACCGGAAGCTCCGGCTGCTCCGGCACCGACGGCGCCACACCCAGGCGCGCGTGCAGCCGGCTCGCCACCATCGGGATCCGGCTCGAACCACCCACCAGCAGCAGCCCCACCAGCAGCCCCGGCTCCACACCAGCCCGCTGGAGCACCCGGCGCGTCTCGTCCACCGCCCGCGCCACCAGTGGACCCCCGACGCGTTCCAGCTCGTCGCGGGTCAGGTGCATCGGCTCCGGCCGGCCCGGCACGTGCACCGGCGCCGTCGAGGAACGGGACAGCATCTCCTTGGCCGCCCGCACCTCCGTCCAGAACGCCTGCCGCTCGCGCCGCTGCTCTCCGTCGCCCGGCTCGGCCAGCCGCCGCCACAGCTGCGGGTCGCGGACCGCGACGAGCTGTCCCAGGTGGGCGACGAGCGCGCTGTCCACGTCCAGGCCGCCCAGGTCGTCGAGGCCACCCGTCGCGAGCACCCGCAGCCCGGCCGGCTCCCGCCGCACCACCGCCACGTCGAACGTGCCGCCGCCGAAGTCGAACACCCCCAGGCAGCCACCCGGCGGCACCTGCTGGCCCAGCACCTGCATGCAGTACGTGGCCGCGGCGATCGGCTCGTCCAGCAGCGTCACCTGACCCAGCCCGGCCCGCCACGCGGCCGCGCGCAACACGTTGCGGCGCGGCTGCCCCCAGTCGGCCGGGCAGGTGAGCACCGTCGCGCCCTCCGGCGAGATCCCGGCGTTGCGCGCCTCGTCCGCCACCCGCCGCAGCGAAGCCGCGAGCAGCTGCTCGACCGGCACCTCGTGCTCGCCGAGCAGCACCGTGCCCTCGTCGACGCGGCGCTTGGGGTGCGGCTCGAACCGCTCCGGCGACGCCCCGCCCAGCCGGGTGCCGTCGCGGCCGGTGTGCAGGCCGCCGGTCGCGTCGACGAAGACGCCCGACGACAGCAGCGGCGTGCCGTCGAACAGCAGCGTCCGCGGCTCCTGCCCGCCCCGGCGTACCACCGCCACGGTGTGGGTCGTGCCCAGGTCCACCGCGAGGCGTACCGATCCGTCCACGCCGCCACCCCTCCCCTGTCGCGCCGCCGCCGGATGGTACCCGCGGGCGTCCAGCCGTCGGCGCTGAGGTCGTGCGCGTCCCGTGGCCGTAGGCACACCCTGTAGAGCGTCCTAGGATACTAGTTTCGGGAAGATGGACGCGTGCACGCCCCCGACCCGGCCGCGACCCTGACCGCGCTGCGCGGCGCCCGGCCGGATCTGGTCGTCCCGTTCGAGCGGGCGCTGCCCGGGGCGCGGGCCGCGGTCCTCGGCCGCCTCTGGGGCGCCTACACCCGCGAGCCGATCCCGGGCGTGCGGCGGCGCGAGCCGGGCGCCGTGCACCTCGACGCGGGCGTGCTGACCGGCCCGGCGGACGCGGCCGAGCCGTACGCGCCGGCACCCGACGGCCTCACCGTGCGCCTCGACGGCGTGCCGTACACCGACCCGGCCGCGCTGGCCCGCGCGCTCGGCCATCCCGGGTTCGCCGTCGAGGTCGACAACAGCGTCGCCAACCTCGCCCTCGCCCGCACCGCGCCGGCCCGCGCGCCCACCCTCACCGGCACCCTCGCCGAGCTGGAGCAGTCCGTCGTGGACGGACACCCCCTGCACCCCTGCTGCCGCACCCGGATCGGCATGTCCACACCGGAGGTGCTGCGGTACGCCCCCGAGCACCGCCCGGTCGTCCGCCTGCACGTGGTGCGGGTGCCACCGGCCCGCTGGTACGGCGGCGGCCCGCCCCTGCTGCTGGTCCACCCGTGGCAGCGCGAGCACGTCCTCGACGCGTACCCGTGGCTGGTGCCGGTGGGACGCCAGCCGGCGCGGCCGCTGATGTCCCTGCGCACGATGGCGCTGCCGGGTGGCGCCGTCCACGTCAAGACGGCGGTCGACGTGACGATGACCTCGGCCGTGCGGACCGTGTCACCCGCCGCGGTCCGCAACGGGCCGGCGGTGACCGCGCTGCTGCGATCCCTCGCCACACCCGGCCTGGACGTACTGGCCGAAGACCGGGCCGGCGCGGTGCTCGTCGACGGGGAGCCGTCGCGCAGCCTCGCCTACCTGCGGCGGCGCGTGCCCCGCCTGGCACCGGGCGAGGTGGCCGTGCCGTTCGCCGCGCTGGCCGCCGCGGTCCGCGCCGGGCACCCACTGCCCGACCCGCTCGGCTTCTTCACCGCGCTCGCCGGCGTCCTGCTCGACCCGCTGCTGCACCTGCTGCGCCACGGCGTCGCCCTGGAGGCGCACGGCCAGAACACCCTCGTCGTGCTCCGCGACGGCCACCCGACCCGCCTGCTGTACCGGGACTTCGGCGGCGTGCGGATCAGCCCGGCCGCGCTGCGCCGCGCGGGCGTGGAGGCGCCGCCGCTGCACGGCGACCTGGCCACCGACGACCCGGACGCGCTGCGCGCCAAGCTCCTCGCCGCCGCGGTCAGCGGCACCCTCGCCGAGCAGGTGGCCGCCTTCGCGCACGCGTACTCGATCATGCCGGAGCTACTGTGGACCCGGGCCGCCCGCCCCGAGCTGCGCGACGGCCCGCTGCCGGTCAAGGCCACCACCGCGATGCGCCTGGCCACCGACCCACTCACCGACGTGTGGGCGTCGCTCCCCAACCCGATGGCAGGCTAAGTGTCCGAGCTGACCGTGTGCGCCTACTCCCCCGGCACCGTCCGCGACGCGGCCGCCCACACCGAGACGCACCTCACGGTGCTCGCCCCCCACCTCCGCGCACCGTTCAAGGCCGCGCTGCCACAGGCCGCGGCCGCCGTCGGCCGCCGGCTCCTCGGCGCGCTGTGGCGTGAGGACCTCGCCGGCACCCGCCTCCGGTACCGCGGGATCGGGCGCCCGCACGCCTTCGACCGGGTCGAGTTCGACACGGTACCGGCCGACGACCCGGTCGACCTGCTGCCGCCGTCCACGGTGGAGGGTCGCGGGTGGACACTGGCCGCCGAGCTCGCCAACGCGGTCGTCAACCTGGCCATCGCCTACGCCCGGCGGCAGCACGGGGTGAGCCCGCCCGGCGACGGGCCGGACGCCGAGGCGGTGGCGCTGGAGCGGCTGGCGATCGACGGCCACAACCTCCACCCCTGCGGCCGCACCCGGATCGGCTGGGACGTCGACGACGTGCTCGCCCACGACCTGGAGGCCGGCACCACCCGGATCGGCTTCGTGGCGCTGCCCCGCGCCGCGCACGTCGGCGACGACATGGCCGCCGTCCTGGGCGGCGACGTGCCGGCCGCCCCGCCCGGCCACGTCGTGCAGCCCGTGCACGCCTGGCAGCGCGACGCCGTCCTGGCCCGCCGCTACCCCGACGTCCGGATCCTCGACGGCGACGTCCCGGCCGTGCCCACCGCCGCCCTGCGCACCCTGCTGCTGCCCGGCGGCCGCTACCTCAAGCTCTCCCTCGACATCCAGGTCACCTCCAGCCGCCGCAGCATCTCCGTCGCCAGCACCCGCAACGGGCCCGCCCTCTCCGCGCTGCTGCGCCGGCTGCTGGCCGCCGAGGAACGCGTCGTCCTGCTCGCCGAGACCGCCGGCGCGGCCCTGTCCGGCAGCCGCGACGCGTCCGCGATCCTCCGCGACGGTCTCGCCGGCCGGCTGGCCCCCGGCGAGCGCGTCGTACCCGGCGGGGCACTCCCCCTGGTGGTCGGCGACCTGCTCCGCGCGCACGGCGGCGGCCCGCTCGCGTTCCTCACCGACTACGCCCGCCTCGTGCTGCCGCCGCTGCTGCGCCTGGTCACCGGCCACGGCATCGCGCTCGAAGCCCACCTACAGAACTGCCTGCCCACCTTCGTCGCCGGCCGCCCGCACCGGCTCGTGCTCCGCGACCTGGCCGGCATGCGCCTGCACCGCCCCCGCCTGGCCGCCACCGGCGCCGAGCTGACCCTGTGGCCCGGCTCGGTGATCGGCACCGACGACCTGTACACCACGCGCGCCAAGCTCGGCTACACCGCCTTCCAGGCCCACCTGGGCGAGCTGGTCATCGCGCTGGCCGGCCACGGGCTGGACGAGACGGCCGGCTGGCGGGCGGTCCGCGAGGTGGTCGACGAGACCTACGAGCCGCTGCGCGCCGACCCGGTCACCGCCGCCGCGGCGGCCGCCGACCACGCCGCGTTCACCGCCGACCGGGTGCCGCACAAGGCCCTGGTCCGGATGCGGCTGACCGGCGACGGCGACGTGTACATCCCGGTCCGGAACCCGCTCCATGCTCCCTGACCTGACCCGGCTCCCGTCGCCGGTCTGCGCGTACGTGTACGACACCTCGGTCCTGCGGGCCACCGCGGCGGCCCTGCGCGCCGCGCTGCCACCCGGCGCGACCCTGCTGTACGCGGTCAAGGCCAACGGCCACCCCGCCGTGGTCCGCGCCCTGGCGGAAGTGTGCGACGGCCTCGAGGTCGCCTCCGGCGGCGAGCTGGCCCTGGCCGTCGACGCCGGCGCCCGCACGATCGCCTTCGGCGGCCCCGCCAAGACCGACGACGAGCTGCGCGCCGCGGTCGCCGCCGGCGCGCTGGTCCACGTGGAGAGCGTCCTCGAACTGCGCCGCCTCGCCCGGCTCACCTCGGCACCCCTGGACGTCGCGCTGCGCGTCAACCGGGCCGGCGGCGCGCCGGGCGGCACACACCGGATGACCGGCGCGCCCACCCCGTTCGGCATCGAGGAGGCCCAGCTGCCCACGGCCGCCGCCCTCGCCGCGGCCCTGCCGCACCTGCGGGTGGTCGGCTTCCACCTGCACGCCGTCTCCAACAACCTGGACGCCGACGCGCACACCGCGTTCGTCGACGAGTCGGTCCGCTGGTCCGTCGCCATGGCCGCCCGCCTCGGGATCACCCTGTCCTACGTGAACGTGGGCGGCGGGCTGGGGGTCGACTACTCGGGCCGGGAGGCTTTCGAGCTGCCCCGTCTGCGCGCCCAGCGGCCGCCGCCCGGCGTGCGGCTCGCGTTCGAACCCGGCCGCTTCCTGGCCGCCGCCGCCGGCTGGTACGCCGCCGAGGTGCTCGACCTCAAACACACCCACGGCCGCTGGTTCGCCGTGCTGCGCGGCGGCACCCACCACTTCCGGCTCCCCGCCGCCTGGGGCTACAGCCACCCGTTCCAGATCCTGCCCCGCGCCGAGTGGCCGTACGACTTCCCCCGCCCCGAGATCCGCGACGCCGAGGTCGACGCGACCGGCGAGCTGTGTACCCCGCGCGACGTGCTCACCCGCGGCCAGCACGTCGACCGGCTACGCGTCGGCGACGTCCTGGTCTTCCCGAACGCCGGCGCCTACGGCTGGGACATCTCCCACCACGACTACCTGCGCCACCCCCACCCCCAGATCCTGGTGGTGTGAGGCCGCCGACCCCGGCCGGCCGCACCGCGTCGGGCCCGCGTCGCGCCCGCCTCAGCGGGCCAGGCCGCCGAGCAGCTCCAGGTCGACGCCGGCCAGGCTTTCGAGAAGGTGCAGGCCGTCGGCCGGGTCGAGCGGCACCTCACTCGGCACCCCCAGCACCGCCGCACCCGCGGCGAGGGCACTGGTCACCCCGGCCCGCGAGTCCTCGATCGCCACGCACCGCTCGATCGGCACCCCGAGCAGCCGCGCCGCCAGCCGGTACGGCTCCGGGTCCGGCTTCGGCGCGCGCACCTCGTCACCGGCCACCACCACGTCGAAGTTGTCCCGCCCCAACGTCTCCAGGGCCACCTCGACCAGCGGCCGCGCCGTCGAGGTCACCAGCGCGGTCGGCAGACCCGCCGCCCGGACCGCCCGCAGCAGCCCCAGCGCGCCCGGCCGCCACACCAGCCCGGTGCGGAACAGCTCGGTCATCCGCCGCCCGATCCACTCCTGGCTGGGCGCCAGCTCACGCCACTCCTGACCCAGGTCGGCGTGCAGGATCCGCATCGAGGTGGCGGCGTCGCTGCCCACCATCGCCACCCGCGCCGCCTCGGACAGGCTCCCGCCGTACTCGGCGGCCAGCTCGCGCAGGGCGACATCCCACAGCCGCTCACTGTCGACGAGCGTCCCGTCCATGTCGAACAGCACCGCGGCCAGACCAGTCACAACCCCGATCTTCCCCGATCCACCCGCCCGGGGGCCGCCCGCTGTGGCCGACGCCTCACCCGACGTCGCAGGGTTCCAGCGAGCCCTCGTACCCCTCGAAGAACGCGTCCGTGCGCTGCTCGGCCGTGCCGTGCGCGCCCGGCGCGAACCACGGCACGCTCGGATCGTCACCCACCGCCAGCAGCCCCCGCCGGAACTCGTCGATGTCACCCTGGGCCAGCCTGAGGGCGCCCGCCTTGACCGAGTCGCCGATGTAGGCGCCGGCCATGCAGTCGGCCTGGAGCTCCTGCTGGATCGTGAAACGCAGCGCGATGCCCAGCCGCGCCTGGACGGCGTGCGCGTACTCGTGGCCCAGCAGGTAGAAGATGAACGCGTCGCCGACCTGCCGGAACGCGCCCACCGCGAAGTTGACGTCGTACGCGATGAAGTCGCCCGCCGAGCAGTACGCCGCGTTGTTGCGGGTCAGCGGCTGGCCCCCGCACGCCACCTCGCCCTCCTGCCGGTACGGGACGATCCGCCGCACCGGCTCGAAGCCGCGCACCCGCTGCCCCCAGTAGCCCTCCGCCACCTCGACCGCGCCCTCGACGTCACGCTCGAACTCCTCGGCGGTCATCGTGCCGTCTTCCTGCTCGCCCGGTGACTCCTCCGCCGACGCGGGCGGCGGCCCCTCCGGCGGCTCACCCTCGCCGTCGGTGCCCACGAAACAGGCCGCCGACAGCAGTGCCAGCACCAGCCCGGCCACCCGCACCCACCGCATCCTCACGTCCCGTTTGTACCCCCGGGCGGCAACCGGCAAGCGTGCGCCAAGGCCCTAGGCTGGCGCGCGTGGACGAGGCGAACGTGGCCCTCCGGCCGGCCACCGCGGACGACTTCTGGGTGTTCGAGCGGCAGGCCGTCGACCCGGACGCCGCCGGCACCTTCAACTGGTCCGGCTACCGCGACGTCCGCGCCACCCGGCGCCGCTTCGAGGAGAACGGCCTGATCACCCCCGACGGCGGCTGCCTGGTCGTGGAGCACGACGGCACCGCGGCCGGCACCGTCGTGTGGCGCAAGGTGGACTACGGCCCGCCGGCCTGGTGGTGCTGGAACATCGGCATCTCGCTGCTGCCCGACCAGCGGGGCAAGGGCGTCGGCACGATCGCCCAGAAACACCTCGTCGCCTACCTGTTCGACACCACCCCGGTCCAGCGCGTCGAGGCGTACACCGACGTGGAGAACGTCGCCGAGCAGCGCGCCCTGGAAAAGGCCGGCCTCACCCGCGAGGGCGTCCTGCGCGCCACCCAGTTCCGCGAAGGCCGCTGGCGCGATCTGGTCATGTACGCCATCGTCCGCCGCTAGTCCACCCGCCGGCTCAGATGGCGATGACGTCGAGGCCCGCGCTCTCGTACACGTCCGGGTGGGCGGTCACCACGTAGACGGCTTCGTCGTGGGCGACCGGAAGGGCGGCGCAGGCACGGCCGACGGTGCCGAGCAGATGCGCGGCCGCCGCCACCTCACGCCATTGACCGCCGTCGAGCGGCAACCACTCGGCGAACTGATGCTCGCCAAGGACCGCCAGCAACGACATGGCCTCTTTGTCGGCACCGTGAGCGGCCTCGACGAAGCAGAGGACAGGCAGCCCGAAACGCACTTTCTCGTCGCTCAGCTCCCTGATCAGCTCGCCCACCTCGAGCGAACGAGCCGCGTACAGCCGGATGGCGCTGGTGTCCAGCACCGCCCGCAACGTCACGCCGCGTCGAGGCGATCGAGGAACGCCGCGTGACGCCGCTCGCGCTCCTCGGGCGTCCACCGCGCGTCGGCGGCGGCCAGCCGCGCCCGCACGTGCTCCCGCACCCGCGCGACCTGCTCGGGCGTGGCCTGCTCGTAGGTCAACCCACGCAGCTCCTCCGGCAGCGCCGGCACCGGCTCGGTGGAGTGATCCTGAGTCGCCATGGCCACAGACTACCGGTCAACTCGCACACGACGCCAACGCCGTGGTGCCCGCGCGCCAACGACTGGACCATTGGGCGAAAGAATGTCCGCACTCCATGGCGCCCATTCCGCTCCGACAGGTTGCCATGTCGAAGTCTCGCATCACCATCTCGTTAGCGTCGAGCGCTCCGCCGACGATTCGCCCACCGGCTATCGGAATCAGCATTTGCGATCTGTCAATTGCCCCGACATAAACAGAGACGACAAGAGATACAGATTTGGGCTACCGCGATGCAGGCCGTGGTCCGGACCGCTGCTCCCGCGGCCTCACCCGTCCGCCGCTGGTTGTTCCTTGCTTTGCGGTTTCGGCTTGGCTTGTGGTTGCGGTTAGGTCGGCGCCTCCGGCGGGGCCTCCCAGGGTTTGGGGGATGTGGCTCGGCATGTGGGCGGTGCCATGATCGTTCGCCCGGAAACCACACGACACGCCGGGGAGAGCGCGGGTATCGGGCGAACGATCATGCGATGCGGCCGCCGCGGCCCCGCACCTCCCACGGGACGGGACAATCGGCTCAGGATCTGGAAGGCGTCGTGATCGTTAGCCCGGAACCCGTGTGACACGCCGGCGAGAACACGGGTTTCCGGCTAACGATCACCGAAGCGCCGTGGATACCGGACTTGCGAAGCCTTGCTTGGCCTCTGAGCCGCACGCGGTCTCAAACTCCGAAAGTCGAGAGGTTCAGATGGCCACGATCCACAAGACGGCCCGCCGTCTTGTGGATCGTCTGATCGGGGAGCGCTACTTGGCGTTGAAGTAGTTGGCGTCCGGGTGGTGTACCACGATCGCGTCGGTGGCCTGCTCCGGCACCAGCTGGAACTCCTCCGACAGCTGCACCCCGATCCGGTCCGCGCCCAACAGCTCGACCACCTTCGCCCGGTCCTCCAGGTCCGGGCAGGCCGGATACCCGAACGCGTACCGGCAGCCCCGGTAGTCGGTGCGCAGCAGGCCGGCCAGGTCGGCCGGGTCGGTGTCGGCGACCGTGCCGCCGCCGGGCAGGACCAGCTCGGTGCGTACGCGCTTGTGCCAGTACTCGGCGAGCGCCTCGGTCAGCTGCACCGACAGCCCGTGCACCTCCAGGTAGTCGCGGTACTCGTTGCGGGCGAACATCTTCGCCGTGTACTCGCTGATCGGCTGCCCCACCGTCACCAGCTGGAGCGCCACCACGTCCAGCCCCTCCGCGCGGGGGCGGAAGAAGTCGGCCAGGCACAGCCGCCGCTCCTGGCGCTGCCGCGGGAACGTGAAGCGGGCCCGCTCGGAATGCCCGTTTTCGTCCAGGATGACCAGGTCGTTGCCCTCCGAGTAGGCCGGGAAGTACCCGTAGACCACCGCGGCCTCCAGGACCTTGTCGGCGGTCAACCGGTCCAGCCAGTACCGCAGGCGGGGCCGCCCCTCGGTCTCCACCAGCTCCTCGTAGGTGGGGCCGGAGCCGCCGCGGGAGCCGCGCAGGCCCCACTGCCCCAGGAACGTGGCCCGCTCGTCCAGCAGCGCCGCGTAGTCCGCCAGCGCCAGCCCGCGCACCACCCGGGTGCCGAAGAACGGCGGCGCCGGCACGTCGACGTCGCGGGCCACGTCGGAGCGGACCGAGTCGTCGCTCAGCTCCGGCAGCGACTCGCTGACCATCGCCCGCTGCCGTTCGCGGCGCTCCCGGCGGGCGGCCAGCGCCGCCTCGCGGGCCGGGTCGACCATCGGCGCCTCGCCGCGCTTGGCGGCCATCACCCGCTCCATCAGGGACAGTCCCTCGAACGCGTCGCGGGCGTAGTGCACCTCGCCGGTGAACATCGAGCGCAGGTCGTCCTCCACGTACGCGCGGGTGAGCGCCGCACCGCCGAGCAGCACCGGCCACCGCTCCGCGACACCGCGGGTGGCCATCTCCTGGAGGTTCTCCTTCATGATGACCGTGCTCTTGACCAGCAGCCCGGACATGCCGATCGCGTCCGCCTGGTGCTGCTCGGCCGCGTCGAGGATCGCGTTGATCGGCTGCTTGATGCCGATGTTGACGACCTCGTACCCGTTGTTGGACAGGATGATGTCGACCAGGTTCTTGCCGATGTCGTGCACGTCGCCGCGGACGGTGGCCAGCACGATGCGGCCCTTGCCGCCGTCCTCGGCCTTGTCCATGTGCGGCTCCAGGTAGGCCACCGCGGTCTTCATCACCTCGGCCGACTGGAGCACGAACGGCAGCTGCATCTGCCCCGACCCGAACAGCTCGCCGACCACCTTCATGCCGTCGAGCAGGATGTCGTTGATGATCGCCAACGCCGACCGCGAGGTCAGCGCGTCATCGAGGTCGGCCTCCAGGCCGTTGCGCTCGCCGTCGACGATGCGCCGCTTGAGCCGCTCGTCCAGCGGCAGCCCGGCCAGCTCCTGCGCCCGCGTCGCCCGCGCCGACGCCACGTCGACACCCTCGAACAGCTCGATGAACCGCTGGAGCGGGTCGTAGCCCTCCCGCCGCCGGTCGTACACCAGGTCGAGCGCGACCGTGCGCTGCTCGTCCGGGATCTTCGACATCGGCAGGATCTTGCTGGCGTGCACGATCGCGCTGGTCAGCCCCGCCTCCACGCACTCGTGCAGGAACACCGAGTTGAGCACCTGGCGGGCGGCCGGGTTGAGGCCGAAGGAGACGTTCGAGATGCCCAGCGTGAAGTTCACCCCGGGGTACCGCTGGGCGATCTGCCGGATCGCCTCGATCGTCTCGATGCCGTCGCGGCGGGTCTCCTCCTGCCCGGTCGAGATCGGGAACGTCAGGCAGTCGACCAGGATGTCCGGCACCGCGAGCCCCCACCGGCCGGTGAGGTCGTCGATCAGGCGGGAGGCGACCCGCACCTTCCACTCCGCGGTACGCGCCTGCCCCTCCTCGTCGATGCAGAGCGCCACCACGCCGGCGCCGTGCTCCCGCACGATCGGCATCACCCGCGCGTACCGCGACTCGGGCCCGTCGCCGTCCTCGAAGTTGACCGAGTTGACCACGCAGCGGCCGCCGAGCATCTCCAGCCCGGCCTCGATGACAGCCGGCTCGGTCGAGTCCAGCATGATCGGCAGGGTGGAGGCGGTGGCGAAGCGGCCGGCCAGCTCGCGCATGTCCTCCGCGCCGTCCCGCCCCACGTAGTCGACGCACAGGTCGAGCAGGTGCGAGCCGTCCCGCGCCTGCCCCCGCGCGATCTCCACGCACGACTGGTAGTCACCGGCGAGCATCGCCTCGCGGAACGCCTTCGACCCGTTCGCGTTGGTGCGCTCACCCACCATCAGCACGCTCGCGTCCTGCGCGAACGGCACGTGGTGGTAGATCGACGACACGCCGGCCTCGGTGGTCGGCCGGCGTGGCGCGGCGTGCGCCCCGCCGAGGCGCTCCGACACCACCCGGACGTGCTCGGGCGTGGTGCCGCAGCAGCCCCCGATCAGCGACACGCCGTACTCGTTGACGAACCGGTCCAGCGCCTCCGCCAGCTCGTCCGGGGTCAGCGGGTAGCGCGCCCCGTCGGCCGTCAGCTCGGGCAGGCCGGCGTTCGGCATCACCGACAGCGGCACCCGCGCGTGCTGCGACAGGTAGCGCAGGTGCTCGGTCATCTCGGCCGGCCCGGTCGCGCAGTTGAGCCCGATCAGGTCGACGCCCAGCGGCTCCAGCGCGGTCAGCGCGGCGCCGATCTCGCTGCCCAGCAGCATCGTGCCGGTCGTCTCCACCGTCACGTGGCAGATCAGCGGCACGTGCCGGCCCGCCTCCGCGGCCGCCCGGCGCACCCCGATCACCGCCGCCTTGGTCTGGAGCAGGTCCTGGCAGGTCTCCACGATCAGCGCGTCGGCGCCGCCGGCGATCAGCCCGGCCGCGTTCAGCTGGTACGCGTCGCGCAGCGCCGCGTACGGCACGTGGCCGAGCGTCGGCAGCTTGGTGCCCGGCCCGATCGACCCGAGCACGAACCGCGGCCGCTCCGGCGTGGCGAACCGGTCGGCCGCCTCCCGCGCGATCCGCGCCCCCGCCTCCGACAGCTCGAAGATCCGGTGCGGGATGTCGTACTCACCGAGCGCGGCGAGGTTGGCGCCGAACGTGTTGGTCTCGACACAGTCCGCGCCGGCCGCGAAGTAGGCCTCGTGCACCTCCCGTACCACGTCCGGACGGGTCACGTTGAGCACTTCGTTACAACCCTCGAGACCCTGGAAGTCGTCGTCAACGTCCAGGTCAGCGGCCTGAAGCATCGTGCCCATCGCCCCGTCGGCGATGAGGATGCGGTCGGCGAGCGCGTCAAGCAGCGAGTTCGGCACGCTCCAAGGTTAGTGCCCCGCCATACCGCCGCGCGTCTTGGTTCGAGGCACGCTGGACACACCCTCGACCCGCCCGGCGGGGAAGGCTACCGAGTCAGGCCACGCTCAGGCACGTAGTCTGAGACCTGTGACCGAGTTTGACGGCCTGCCGGTGCTGCGCTCGCCCGTGGCCATCGCCGCGTTCGAGGGGTGGAACGACGCCGCCGACGCGTCCACGGCGGCGGTCGAGCACTTGGAACAGGTGTGGGAAGCCAAGCAGATCGCGGCGCTCGATCCGGAGGACTTCTACGACTTCCAGGTGAGCCGCCCCACCATCACGATGGCCGACGGCGAGACCCGCCGCATCGAGTGGCCCACCACCCGCTTCATGCGCGCCAACCCGCCCGGCACCGAGCGCGACGTGGTGCTCATCCGCGGCATCGAGCCGAGCATGCGGTGGCGCACGTTCTGCGAGCAGGTCCTCGAGCTGTGCCACAGCCTGGAGATCGAGCGGGTGGTGCTGCTCGGCGCCCTGCTGGCCGACGTCCCCTACACCCGCCCCCTGCCGATCAGCGGCAGCGCCTCCGACAAGGACGCCGCCGAGCGCTACCGCCTCACCCCCACCCGCTACGACGGCCCCACCGGCATCGTCGGCGTGCTCCAGGACGCCTGCACCCGCGCCGAGGTCGACGCCGTCTCCTTCTGGGTGCACGTGCCCCACTACGCCAACAACCCGCCCTGCCCCAAGGCCACCCAGGCGCTGCTGCACCGCGTCGAGGACGTGCTCGACCTCCCGGTGCCGATGGCCGACCTGGCCGAGGAGGCGGCCGAGTGGGAGCAGCGCGTGCGCGCCGCCGCCGAGCAGGACGCCGAGCTCGGCGAGTACGTGCGCGAGCTGGAGGAGCGCGTCGGCGACGCCGGCATCCAGCCCCTCACCGGCGACGAGATCGCCCAGGAGTTCGAAAAGTACCTGCGCCGCCGCGGCGGCTCCGCGGGCCCCACCGCCGGCTCCTGGTAAAACCCGCCAAGATTTGGGCTACCGCGACGTCCGCGGTGGTCCAGACCGTCGCTCCCGCGGCCTCACCCGTCCGCCGCTGGTCACGCTGACCCCTGGTCAACCGCTCCCCCGCGTCGACGACCGTCGGCGTGTCGGGTGCGGCGCGGCACAACCTCTAGGGCATCCTAGGAAACTATGAGTATCAACCCTGGCGCCGCGGAGTTCCCGCATCGGCAGATCGCGGCGCAGTTGCGGGAGCGGATCCGGCGCGGCGACTGGGCGCCCGGTGAGCGGCTGCCCTCCATCCCGGCCATCGCGGAGATGTTCGGGGTCGCCAAGCAGACCGTGCAGCGCACCGTCGACCAGCTGCGGGTCGAAGGGTTGCTGATCACCAAGCCCGGGTCCGGCACCTACGTGCGGGGCACCCGCCGGCGGCTCAACCGGCTCTCCCGCGGCCGCTACGGCGCCCACCGCGGCTACCACGCCGACCTCGCCGCCCGCTACCGCCAGCACCTCACCGAGGTGGGTCGCGCCCCCGCGCCGCCCGAGGTGGCCGACGCGTTCGGGATCCGCGACGGCGCCGACCTCGTGGTCCGCCGCTACATCGTGCGCACCGACGACGTGCCGGTCGAGGTGGGCGCCTCCTGGTTCCGGGTGGACGACGCCGCCGGCACCGGCCTGGAGCGGCGCGAGGCCTTCGGCCGCCCGCTCTACCAGGAAGCCGAGGAGGTCACCGGCCGCCGGTACGTCTCGGCCACCGACACCATCAGCGCCCGCCAGCCCAGCCGCGAGGAGGCGGAGATCCTCCAGATCCGGCCGGACACGCCGGTACTGCACCTGCTGCACGTGGCGTACGACGAGGACCACCGGCCGATCGAGGTGGCCCAGGCGACCTGGCCCGGCCCGATGACGACCCTCACCGAGGAGTACAAGATCCCCGCCCCGACACCCGACCCCGACCCGGATCCGGGCCTGGCGCTCGGCTAGAGCTTCGGAGCCAGGGCTGGCCGCGGTCCCGAAACCTCGACGACCTCACCCTAAGCAACCGCCGCGACCGCGCGAACGGCGTCACGCCGCTGCGGCGGCTACTGCTGGTGACGGCGCCTCGATTTGGTCTGTCTCCATCGCGTCAGCAACGGGCATTGCGGACAACTGACCCTCGCGGGGTAACGCCCCCGGGTGCGCGACCCTGATCCCAAAAGTCGCTAGAGGCGCACGCCGAGCAGCGCGTCGACGGTGCGCGCCATCAGGGCGGGCGCGTCGGCGTCCTCGGCCGAGCCCGCTCCGGCCAGAGCGCGGTCGGCCCACTCGTCGACGAGCGCGAGCGCGCCCGGAGTGTCGAGATCGTCGGCCACCCTGGCCCGTACCCCGGCCAGGAGATCGGCCCCCGACGGGCCGCTGCCGGCCGCGGCGGCCGAGCGCCACCGGGTCAGCCGCTGCTGTGCGATCTTGAGCAGGTCGTCGGTCCACTGGCGGTCGGCGCGGTAGTGGTCGGCGACCAGCGCCAGGCGCAGCGCCATCGGGTCGACGCCGTCGGCCCGCAGCCGCGACACGAAGACCAGGTTGCCCTTCGACTTCGACATCTTCTCGCCGTCGAGGCCGATCATGCCGGCGTGCACGTAGTGCCGCGCGAACGGCGCCGCGCCGGTGAGGGTCTCGGCATGCGCGGCGGAGCACTCGTGGTGCGGGAAGAGCAGGTCGTTGCCGCCGCCCTGCACGTCGATGGTCTCGCCGAGCAGGTCGAGCGCGATCGACGCGCACTCGATGTGCCAGCCCGGCCGGCCCGGCCCGAACGCCCCGCCGGCCCACGCCGGCTCGCCCTCGCGGGCGCCGCGCCACAGCAGCGGGTCGAGCGGGTCGCGCTTGCCGGCCCGCTCCGGGTCGCCGCCGCGCTCGGCGAAGAAGGCGATCATCTGCTCGCGGGACAGGTTGGACTCGTACCCGAAGTCGGGCGCGGCGGCGATGTCGAAGTAGACGTCGCCGGTGCCGTCGTCGAGGCGGTACGCCGCGCCGCGGTCGACCAGCGCCGCCACCTTCTCCACGATGGCCGGGATCGACTCGACCGCGCCCACGTAGTGCGCCGGCGGGATCATCCGCAGCGACTCCATGTCTTCGCGGAACAGGGCCGTCTCGCGCATGGCGAGCACGATCCAGTCTTCGCCGTCGCGGGCCGCGCGCTCGAGCAGCGGGTCGTCGATGTCGGTCACGTTCTGCACGTACGTGACGGAATGCCCGGCGTCCCGCCACGCCCGCTGCACCAGGTCGAACGTGATCATGGTGGCGGCGTGGCCGAGGTGCGTCGCGTCGTAGGGTGTGATGCCGCACACGTACATGCCGCGCGCGGCGGACCGGCCGCCCGAGAGGTGCACGCCGCGGCGCGCCGAGTCGAACAACGCGAGGGGCTGGCCGCTACCCGGCAGCCGCGGCACCTCGTGGCCGGTCCAAGAGTCCATGACGGCCAGCCTATCCAGCGCGCCGGCCGGTCTAGCTCTTGCGGCCCTCCACCGCCAGGCCGACACCCAGCCCGACCATCGTCAGGCCGGCCGCCCCGCCGACCATGTCGAGGCGCCGCGCCGAGCGGGCGAACCAGGCGCGCGCGGTGCCGGCCGCCAGCCCCCACACGGTGTCGGAGGCGAGCGCGATCAGCGCGAACACCCCACCCAGCACCACCATCTGGAGCTCCGCGTGCCCGGCCGCCGGATCGACGAACTGCGGCAGGATCGCCGCGAAGAAGACCACCGTCTTGGGGTTGGTGACGCCCACCACATACCCCTGGAGGAACGTGCGCCGCCCCGCCACCGGCGCCGCCTTCGCCGCGAACGCCTCGCGCAGCGCCTTGCGGTGCCGGATCGCCTGGACGCCGAGGTAGATCAGGTAGGCGGCGCCGGCCAGCTTCATCGCGGTGTAGACGACCGCGGAGGTCTGCACGATCGCGCCCACGCCGACCGCGACGAGCACCGCGGCCGTGAAGCTGCCGCACGCCCCACCGGCGATGCTGGTGAACGCGACGAGGCGGCCGTACGCCAGCGCGCGGCTGATCGCGAAGAGCACGGCCGGGCCGGGCACGACGATCAGCAGCAGGGCGGCCAGCGAGAACGTCAACAGGTGTTCGGGCGACGGCATAGGCCGAGGCTACCGTGCCGCCGCGGGTCGACTGGCGGACCCGGCGCGCAGGACGTAGGCAGGGACCATGCACACGATCACGCTCGACGAGATCGAGGGCTGGACCGGCCAGCCGCTCGTGGTGTTCGTCGGGGTCAGCACGGGTGGCTCGCTCGCGCACGCCGTGTTCGACCGGTGGGCGGCCGCGCTGGACCGGCCGTGGCGGCTGCGCGGCCTCGACCTGCCCATCGACACCCCGCCCGAGACTTACCGGCGGTTCCTCGCCGCCGTGCGCGGCAACGCCGCGGTCGCGGGCGCCGTCGTCACCGCCCACAAGCTGCGCCTGTACCGCGCCTGCGCCGCCGGCATCACCCTCGGCGACGACCTCGTCGAGGTCACCCGCGAGGTCAACACCCTCGCCGCGCGGGACGGCCTCGTCCAGGGGTACGCCCGCGACGCGCTCGCCCTCTCCCACGTGCTGCCGCCGGCGACGGACGTGCTGTGCCTCGGCGCCGGCGGTGCCGGGACCGCGCTGCTGCTCGCGCTCCAGGGCCGGGACACGGCCAGCGCCACGTTCGCCGACACGTCGCCGGAGGCCCTCGACGACCTGCGCGCGGTCGCCGAACGGGCCGGCGCCAACGGGGCGCGGCTGGCCTACGTGCCGGTGCGGGGGCCCGGCGACTGCGACGCGCTCGTCGCCGGCCCGCCCGCCCCGGGGCTGGTCGTCAACGCCACCGGGCTGGGCAAGGACGCGCCGGGCAGCCCGGTGACCGACGCCGCGCCGTTCGGGCCGTCCACATTGGCGTGGGACTTCAACTACCGGGGCGGGCTGGAGTTCCTGCGCCAGGCGGCCGCGCGCCGGGCACCCACGGTGGACGGCTGGGACTACTTCGTCGCCGGCTGGACCGGCTGCCTGACCGCGATCGCGGACGTGCCGTTCACCGCCGGGGTCCTGGCCGACTTCGCCGCGGCCGCCGCCCCGTACCGTCCGGAGGAGAGGCGATGATCGACGTTCCCCAGTCCGAACTGGACGACCTGCGCGACCGGCTGCGCCGCACCCGGTGGCCGGAGCCGGAGACCGTCGACGACTGGTCGCAGGGCGTCCCGCTGGCGTACCTGCGCGACCTGTGCGACCACTGGGCCACCGGGTACGACTGGCGCCGCGCCGAGTCGCGGCTCAACGCGATCCCCCAGCTACGCGTGGAGATCGGCGGCCTGGGCATCCACGTGCTGCACGCCCGCTCGCCCCACCCGGACGCGCTGCCGCTCGTGCTCACCCACGGCTGGCCGGGCTCCGTCCTGGAGTTCCTGAAGGTGATCGGGCCGCTGACCGACCCGCCCGACCCGGCGGACGCCTTCCACGTCGTGTGCCCGTCCCTGCCCGGGTACGGCTTCAGCGACAAGCCCACCGCGCCCGGCTGGGGCGTCCAGCGGATCGCGGCGGCCTGGGCCGAGCTGATGGCGCGGCTCGGCTACACCCGGTACGGCGCGCAGGGCGGCGACTGGGGCACCAGCGTCACCACCAGCCTCGCCCAGCAGGACGCCGCGCACCTGGCCGGCATCCACCTCAACCCGCCGATCGCCGCGCCCGACCCGGCCACGTTCGGCGACCTGACCGACCGCGAACGGGAGAGCCTGGCCGCGCTGGAGAACGCCCAGCGGTGGGAGGACGGCTACTCGATGGTGCAGGCGACCCGCCCGCAGACCGTTGGGTACGGCCTGGTCGACTCCCCCGCCGGCCTGTGCGGCTGGATCGTGGAGAAGTTCCGGGCGTGGAGCGACTGCGATGGCCACCCGGAGAACGTCTTCACCCGCGACGAGATGCTCGACGACGTCACGCTGTACTGGCTGACCGGCACGGCCGCCTCCGCCGCCCGGCTCTACTGGGAGAGCATCCGCCAGGTCCAGGAGTGGTTCACCAAGTCCACGACGGACACGGTGGACGTGCCGACCGGCTGCTCGGTGTTTCCCAAGGACCTGCCCCGCCCGTCGCGACGGTGGGCGGAGAAGCGCTACACCGACATCCGGTTCTGGAGCGAGCCGGAGCGGGGCGGCCACTTCGCCGCGCTCGAACGGCCGGAACGCTTCGTCGAGGACGTGCGGGCGTTCTTCAGGCTGGTCCGCTGACCGGCTCCAGGGCCGCCCGGAAGCGGGCCGGGGTGTCGTGCTTTTCGATGGCGGTGGCCAGCTCCCCGGCGCGGACCCGGGCGGACTCGGCGGCCAGGGCGCGCCGGACGGCGGCCCGGATCGCGGCCCCGGACGCCCGGCCGCCGCGCAGCAGCCAGCCCGCGCCGGCCCGCTCCACAAGGGACATGTTCAGGTACTGGTCGAGGTTGTCGCAGATGCCGAGCACCGGCACCCCGGCCGCCAGGGCCTGGTAGGCGCTCGGGCTGCCGCCGTTGCCGATCGCCAGGCGGGCGCGCGGCAGCATCTTGGCGGCCGGCAGCATCGCGGCCACGCGCGCGTTGGCCGGCACCCGCGGCGGCGCGGGCCGGCCGGCCGTGGCGGCGACCACGGTGACCGGCAGGCCGGCCAGCGCGCGCAGCACCCGGGCCAGCAGCGGGGCACGCCCGGAGCTGCCCGGCGTCACGTACACGACCGGGCGGTCCGCCGGCAGCCCGTCCCACCACGGTGGGCAGGGCAGGTCGGGCGACCAGGTGACCGGTCCCACGAAGCGGTGCGTGGCCGGCAGCCCCGCCACCGGCACCAGCTCGGGCAGGTCGGCGTAGAGGGTGGTGTCGGCCCGGGTGTACGCGTCCCGGACGTCGGCCGGGCCGGGCGGCAGGCCGTGGCGGCGCCGCAGCTCGCGGAACACCCCGCCGTGCCACCGGCTCACCGCCTCCCGGCCGCGGTCGAAGAGGCGCTGCGCGAGCCGCACCCCGACCAGGCGGGTCAGCGTGATGTCCGGCACCGGCGGGAGCACCCGCGCGTACGGGCTCCAGTAGGCGTTCGTCACGGCCAGGTACGGCACGCCGGCCAGCCGCGCGCTCACGTCGAGCGACAGCCGGAAGTCGCCGACCACCACGTCGGGCCGGAACCGTTCGATGAGCGCCAGGTCGTCGGCGACGTACCGGCGCAGGTCCGACCCCCGGTAGAGGGGCGTGCCCCGGGCCAGCGCGCGGGCGAAGCGGGCGGCGGGGATCGTGCGGATCGGCAGGTACGCGCGCGGCGGCGCGCCGGTCAGCCCGTTGTAGCGGGGGTCCCAGGCGTGGCACACCTCGTAGGCGGCCGGGTCGAGGGCCCGCGACAGCGCGAGGCTCCGCGTCACGTGCGCGAGCGTGACCGCCTCCGCGACGAAGAGCACCCTCCTCATGGGACGGCGGTCCCGGCCTCGCCGCGGCGCAGGGCGGCGATCAGGTCGGCGTGCTTGGCCTCGATCAGGGGGCGCTTGAGCTTGCCGGTGTGGGTCAGCTCCTCGGCCCGGCCCGGCTCCCACCGCTCGGCGAGCACCGCGAACCGGGCGATCCGCTCGCCGGCCGGCAGCCGCGTGTTGGCCGCGGCCACCACCGCCGCCACGTCGTCGACGGTCCACCGGTCCGGCGGCGCGGCGACGACCAGGAGCGCGTGCGGGTCGGGCTCGCCGGCGCCGACCACGCAGGCCTGGTCGACCAGGAGGTTGGCGCGCAGGTGGCTCTCCACCCGCGTGGCCGGCACCGGCTGGCCGCCGGCGAGCCGGAAGACCTCCTCCCGCCGGCCGTGCACGCGCACGTACCCGTCGCCGTCGATCGTGCCGAGGTCACCGGTGTGCACCCAGCCGTCGCCGTCCACATGGGAGGGTGTGTCGACGTACCCGAGCATCCGGCTGCCGGAGCGCACGAGCAGCTCGCCGTCGCCGGCGGTGCGCACCTCGACGCCGGGCAGCGCGCGCCCCGCCGTGCCGATCCGGATCCGGTCCGGGTGGCCGCAGGTGGCCGCGGAGACGAGCTCGCTCTGCCCCCAGCCCTCGACCAGCGGCACGCCGGCGCCGACGAAGTACTCCTGGACGGGCTCGGCGAGCGCCCCGCCGCCGCTGAACGCGAACCCGCACTCCTCCAGCCCGGCGAGCGCGCCGGCGGCGTAGAGCTTCTCCCACACCCGCAGCACCCCGCCGAAGAACTGCGGCCGCACCTCCGGCAGGTAGGCGGGCAGGCGGCTCGGGTCGGGGCACAGGTGGACGGTGCCGGCCCGCACCAGCGGGTACCAGGTGGTGACGAACCGCTCGGTGGCGTGCGCCCGCGGCAGGTACGCCAGGAACCGGGTGCCCGGCGCCACCGGCCGGAAGCGGGCGAACGACTCGGCGTGCCACAGCACGTTGGCGTGCGTGTGCTGGACGCCCTTGAGCCCGCCGGTGGTGCCGCTGGTGTAGTTGACCGACACGACGTCGTCCGGGCGCGCGGCCCGCCGGAGCCGGTCGAACGCGCCGCCGTCGCCGCCGCGGCCGGCCACGACCCGCGCCCAGCCGCCGTCGTCCACCACGACGACGCGCGGCGCGCCGGCGGGTGTCGCGGAGGCCAGCCGGGCGGCGGCGGCACCGTCCTCGACGACGGCGAGCCGGATGCCGAGGGTACGCAGCACAGTGGACAGCTGCGCGTCGGTGAAGCTGTCGAACAGGCACACCGGCACCGCCCGCGCGTGCAGCAGCGCGAGGTCGGCGACCGCGAGCTCGGGCCGGTTGGACATGAGCAGGCCGACCCGGTCGCCGGGGCGTACGCCCGCCTCGACCAGGCCGAGCGTGGCGGCCTCGACCTCGGCCCGGTACTCCCGCCAGGTGTACGCCCGCCACTCCTCGCCGTCGCGCCATTTCAGCGCGGGCCGGTCCGGGTGGTCGCGGGCGTTGTCGTGGAACGCGTCCAGCAGCGTCCGCCCCGCCACCGCCCGGGTGATCTCCGCCGCCTCGCGGCGAGCCCCGTTGTTCACTCTGCCTCCAGGTTCGCTCGCTCGCGCGGCGCTGAAGGCGACGTCTTCCTCCGCCGCCCCGAAACCCCGACTTCGTCGGCGGGACGGCTCCGTCCAGACGCCGCCGCGCCAGCTCCCTCGCTCACTGTCCCTCCTGGATGGTCGTGAACGTCTGCCACGGCCGGCGCAGCGCCCGCACGGCCGGTGGCGGCGCCGTCGAGAGCCGGAACACGAAGACCGGCCGGGCCTTGGCCGGCACGTCGAAGGCGGCGCGCAGCAGGCCGCCCATCCACGCGACGGCCCGCTGCTCGGACGGCGTGAAGCCCTCGCCGCGAAACGCCTCCAGCCGCAGCAGCTCCAGGGTGCTCACCGTCCACGGGTGCACGGCCACGCCGGCCCGGGTGGCCTCCAGCCACAGCCGCTGGGTGGCCCGGCCGGCGGCGACCATGGCGTCCGGTGTGGACCCGGCGGTGGTGTACAGGCAGCAGACGTGCGAGCAGCCGCGCACCAGCGCCCGCGCGGTGTCGCCGAGCCGGGCGGCGGGCAGCAGCCGGCGCACCCAGGGCAGGCGGCGCAGCACCGGCAGCAGCGCGCGGGTGGCTGCGGGCAGGTCGAGCGAGCGCACGTCGAGGCCGTCGAGCCGGCCCCGCGCCTCCCGCTCGGACCAGCGGATCTCCCGCACCATGTCGTCGAACATGGCGCGGTGTCGCATCCGCACCGCGTCGGCGAGGCCGAGCGCCTCGGCCACCACCCGCTTGCCGTCCGGGTCGGAGACGGCGCTGACCGCGCTGGACGGGTCGGCGGCCGAGGCGGCGGCGGCGAGCCGGCGCACCCGCTCGTCGTCGAGCGGCGGTCCCTTGTGGAGGCGGCGGTTGGTGACCCGCTCCGGCACCGCCGCGGCGAGCGGCTCGGGCGCGGCGTCGCGGCGGCCGGTGAAGGTGAACACGACCGTGCCCTCGCGGACCGCCACCGTGTGGTCCAGCCCGCGGGCCCGGGCGGCGACCGCGACGTTTTCGGCGAAGCAGCCGACCGCGAACGCCGAGGCGTACCCGCCGACGTCGAGGAAGCTGCCCCGGGCCGGGTCGGCGCCGACCTCCAGCCGGTCGCCGGCCACGGTCACCCGCCACGGCTGGGCGTTGCCGCCGGACGGCGCGGCGACGCCGGCCGCGCAGAGGTCCGCGATCTCCTCGCGGGTCAGGCTCGTCGTCACTGCCGCGTCCTCCTCAAGGCGGCCTCGACCGCGGCGCCGATGGCGGCGAGCGGTCCCGGCGCGAGCATCTCGAAGTGTCCACAGGGGACGTGGTGGCTCTCCACCCGCCCGGACACGTAGGGCGTCCAGTCGCCCCGGGTCGTCGCGAACAGCAGCAGGTCGCCGTCGAAGACCTCGGGCGTGAACGCCGCGGCCAGCCTGGTGTGGTGGGTGGCCGCCGCCAGCAGCGCGGCCACCGTGTCACCGTCGAGGTGGGACAGCCCGGGTATCCGGTCGGGGACCTCGGGCGGGGCGGCGTGCGGGTAGGCGTCGAGGATCGCCAGCAGGCCGACCCGCTCGCCGGCGGCCCGCAGCGCGGTGGCGGCGGCGTGCGCGAGGTAGCCGCCGAACGACCAGCCCAGCAGGTGGTACGGCCCGGCGGGCCGGATCGCGCGGATGCGGGCGGCCAGGGTGGCGGCGAGCGCGCCGACGCCACGCGCCGGCTCACCGTCCGGGAGCTGGAGGCCGTACACCGGGCGGCGCGGGTCGAGGTGGTCGCGGAGCCCGGCGTAGCACCAGGCGAGCCCGCCGGCGGGCGGCAGGCAGAAGATCGGGGCGAGGTCGCCGGCCGCCCGGATCGGCAGCACGCCGGCGCGCCGCCCGCCGCCGGCGGCCAGCCCCGCGACGGTGGGTGTCTCGAAGACGTCGTGGACGGTCATCGACAGGTGGCGGGCGAGCCGGGCGGCGTGCAGCGAGTCGCCGCCGAGGTCGAAGAAGTCGTCGTCCGGGCCGACCCGCTCCAGGCCGAGCAGGTCCGCGACGACCCGGCACAGCTCGGCCTCCAGCGCCGAGGCCGGCGCTCGGCCGGGCGCGCCGGTCGGGGGCGGCGGCAGCGACCGGTGGTCGAGCTTGCCGTTGGGCGTCAGCGGCAGCCGGTCCAGCGCCACGACCGCCGCCGGCACGAGGTGGCCGGGCAGCGAGCGGGCCGCGAAGCGGCGCAGCGCCCCGCCGTCGACGGTGTGGCCGGGAGCCGGCACGGCGTAGCCCACGAGGCGGCGGTCGCCGGGCCGGTCCTCCCGCACCACCACGGCGACCCGCGCCACCGCCGGGTGCGCGGCCAGCGCGGCCTCGACCTCGCCCGGCTCGACCCGGTGCCCGCGCACCTTCGCCTGGCGGTCGACCCGCCCCAGGAAGTCGAGCTGCCCGTCCGGCCGCCACCGGGCCAGGTCGCCGGTGCGGTACATCCGGGAGCCCGGCGGGCCGAACGGGTCGGCGACGAACCGCTCCGCCGTCCGGCCGGGCCGGCGCAGGTAGCCGTGTGCCAGGCCGGCGCCGGCCAGGTACAGCTCGCCGGCGACACCGGGCGGCAGCGGCCGCAGGGCGGCGTCCAGCACGTACGCGCCGGTGCCGGCGATCGGGCGGCCGATCGGTGGCGCGCCGTCCTCTATGGACAGTGGCTGGCTCATGGTGGCGCAGACGGTCGCCTCGGTGGGACCGTAGGCGTTGACCATGCGCCGGCCGGGCGCCCACCGGGCCACCAGCTCGGGCGGGCACGCCTCGCCGGCCACGACGAGCGTGGCGGTCTCCGGCAGGTCACCGCGCCGCAGGGTGGCCAGCACCGACGGCGGCAGCGTCACGTGCGTCACGTCGGCACCGTCGAGCGGCGCGATCACGAGCGTCGCGCCGGCGACCAGCGTGGTCACCACCTCGGCGACCGCCGCGTCGAAGCTCGGCGAGGCGAACTGGAGCACCCGGCCGCCGGGCGCGATCCCGAACCGCTCGATCTGCGCGGCCGCCAGCCCGGCCAGCCCGCGGTGCGGCACCAGCACGCCGTTGGGCCGGCCGGTGCTGCCCGAGGTGTAGACGAGGTACGCCGGGTCGTCCGGCCCCGGCGGCGGCGAGGGCGGTGGGGCGGGAGCGTCGCGGACCGCGCGGACCCGCGGCGGGGTGAGCGTCAGCACCGGGCCGGCGTCGGCGAGCAGGGCCGCGATCCGCTCCGCCGGATAGTCCGGGTCGACCGGCAGGTACACGGCGCGGGCGCGCATGACGCCGAGCATGCCCACGACGTTTTCCACCCCGCGCGGCGCGCGCAGCGCCACCACCGCGCCCGGCCGGACGCCGGCGCCGGCGAGGTGGTGCGCCAGCCGGTCGGCCCACGCGTCGAGGGCGGCGTAGTCGAGCCGGCGCGGGCCGTCGACCACCGCGACCGCGCCCGGCGTCGCGGCGGCCCGCCGGGCGACGAGCTCCGGGAACGACACCGCCCGGACCGGGGTGCGCCCGCCCGCCGCGGCGGCCGTCCACGGCGGACGGACGGCGGTGGGGTCGGCGGGGCCGCGCGCCGGGCCGGAAGGCGCACGCGGGTCGAGGTCGCCGACCCGCCGCTTCGGGTCCTCGGCCGCCGCGGCGAGCAACCGCAGCAGGGCGTCCAGGTGCGCGGCGACGCCGTCCGGGCCGTAGCCGCGGCCGGTCACGTCGACCTGCGTGCCGCGCCCGTCCGGCCGCCCGAAGGCGAACACCGCCAGGTCGCCAGACGGCCCGTTGGCGAGGTTGTGCCGCACCGCCGGGTGGCCGCCGAAGCGCAGCCCGTCTTCGAAGGACATCACGTTGACGGCCGGGCCGAGAAAGCCGGTGTCACCGGTCACATCGAGGTCGCGCCGCAGGTCCTCGTACCGGTACCGCTGGTGCGCCAACGCCCGCCGCACCTCGCCGGACACCTGGTCGACCAGCTCCAGCACGGGCGTGCCGGGGCGCACGGTGAGGCGCAGCGGCACCACGTTCGCCGCCTGGCCGGGCGTGCGGCGGGCCAGCGGGGTGGTGCGGGCGGCGACGGGCAGCGCGAGCAGCACGTCGTGCTCGCCGGTCACCCGGTACAGGTACGCCGCCACCGCGGCGATCACCAGCCGGGACCAGCCGACCCCGGCCCGCGCCGCCGCGGCCGGCAGGTCGGGCAGGAAGCCGGTCCGGGTGACCGCGGCCCCCGGGGTGCCGCGCCCGGGCGGGGCCGGCGGCTCCGGGCGGCCCGCCAGCCGCTCCAGCCAGTACGCCCGGTCACGCCCGCGCTCGGCGGACTCCTGGTACGCGGCCTGCTCGGCCAGCAGGTCGGGCAGGCGTCCGAACCCGGACGGCGGGACGGGTAGGCCGCCGGCCAGCGCGGTGTAGACCTCGGCCAGCCGGGCCGTGGTCAGCACCACGCCGTAGTAGTCGGTGGCCGCGTGGTGAAAGCGCTGGTACCACCAGAAACGGTCGGCGGCGACCCGGAGCAGCGCGAACGTGGCCGGCTCGGCGGACGGCCGGTCGAGGTCGGCCCGGGTCCACGCGACCGCGGCCGCCTCGCCGGGCAGGTCGACGAAGGGCAGGTCGCGCTCGGTGTACCCGACGAGGGTCTGCTCGGGGGTCTCGCCCGCGAACCGCGATCGCCAGGCGTCGGTCTCGGCGAGGACGACCCGCCACGCCCGCTCCATCAGCGCCCGGTCGACCGGCCCGCGGATCTCCAGGTACTCCGCGAGGGTGGCGGCCCGCCCGGTGGGGTCGAGCCGGTCGGCGAGCCAGAGCCCCTGCTGCGCGGCGGACAGCGGAAACCGCGCGCCGCCGACGGCGCCGTGGCCCTCCCCCATGGCCCGCCACGCTACCTCCCCCGTGCGACACCGCCACTCAGTCGGCGACGCGCATGCTGAGCTGGGTCTCCCACTTGGTCTTGCGCGGCTCGACGCGCGGGTCGGTGAGGTAGGCCTCGTACCGGCAGCCGAAGGCGTCACCCTCCGCCGTCTCCCGGCGGTCGAGCGCCACCCCGTTGTCGCGGACCCACTGGAGCAGCGTCTTGTTGGCCCGCAGCGAGTGGTTGCGGTAGGTCAGCGTGGCGTACCGGCCGGCGGGCAGGGTGCCCGCGCGCACCCGGTCGGCGGCGTGCGGGGGCCGCTCCGCCGTGACCGCGCCGACCTCGATGTCCATCGGGCCGGCCATGTCGATGACGTGCAGCCGGAAGAAGAGCGGGCCGGCGTCGCGCCCGTCCAGCCACGCGACGAGGTCGTCCATGAGGGTGTCGCGCACCCGCAGCATGCCGCGAAACGGGGTGACCACGCGGATCCCGACGTACGGGACGGCGGGCCGCTCCTCGACCCTCGGTGGGGTGATGAGGTCCACAGGAGACTCCTCAGGGTTTTCCGCGGATGTCGTAGCGCAGCACGAGGAACGGCAGCCCGAAGACCCAGAAGGCGTGCTCCGCGCGGAGCTCACCGTCGCGCACGTAGACCTCCAGCCGTTCGGCGAAGCCGTGCACGGCGAGCGTGGTCAGCTCCCCCGACTCCGGGTCGATGTGGGTGAGGTAGTGGCCGGGCTGGTCGAGGTCGCTGCGGCTGGTCAGCACAAGACCGCCGCCGGGGCGCGCCTCGGGCACCAGTGTGGCCGTGAAGCTGGCCCGCGGCAAGGGAAACCCGACGCTCACGTAGCCCCGCCCGGCGTGCCGGTAGGTGGTGTAGACGCCGACGTAGATCGGCTCGTCGGTGTCGGCGAACGAGCGGATCCACCCGCGGATCCCCACGACGCCGTCGCCTTCCGGGCTGATCGTGTCGATCCGGCTGCGGATGCCGCGCTGCGTCTCCCGCTGGTTCATCGGCACGTTGGCCTGGCCGAGCGGGCGGGCCAGCAGGCTGCGGTAGAGCAGGTAGCCGGGCCGCACCCAGAGCCGCCACTCGGGCACGATGTCCAGCGCGAAGCGGGTGGTGTGCTCGTAGAACTCGCGCACCCGCGGGTCGACGCCGGCCGGGTCGAAGCCGGGGCCGGACAGGTCGTCGAAGTCGGCCACGATGCCGACGTCCGGGGCGTCCGCGCGGAAGTCGCCGCCGATCGCGGCGGCGAGGTCGCGCACGTAGCCGGTGCCGACGTAGCGGGTGCGGGCGGCGAGCGGCACCACGAACGGGAGGTCCGCGGCCGCCACCCGCTCCGCCAGCAGGCTCACCTGCGGGTCGCGGAAAATCAGGGCCGAGGCCGTCCGGTACACCAGGACGGTCGCCGCGGCCGCGACGGCACCGGGCGCGGACCACCACAGGGAGAGCGCGAGCCCCACGGCGACGCCGGCGACCGGGCCGAGGAGCACCTTCTGCGGCCGGACGCCGAGGAGCCCGACCACCACGCCGGTGCCGGCGGCGACGAGCAGCGGTCCGGCGCCGAGCCGGCCGGCCAGCCAGCCGAGCGGCGCGGCGAGCGCGACGCTCGTCGCGATCCGCGCCCACAGCGCCGGGATCCGCCCGGGCCGCTGCCGGGCCCGGGCGGCGGCCTCGACGGCGGCGAGCCCGGCCGCGCCGGCGACGCCCCCGCCCCAGTGCCCGGCCAGCGCGGCGCCGCCCAACGCGCCGAACACCACGGCGAACCCGACGGCCCCGGCTTTCTCGTGTGCCACGGGCGGCAATCTACCCCGGAAAACAGGCGTGGCGGCGGGGCCGACCGGGCAGACTCAGGCATGGCGTCCTACACGGTCAACCCCGATGCGGTGGCCCGGGCCCGCGAGCTCATCGAGGCCCGGCAGTACGTTCTGGACAGCGACTGGGGCGACGCGCAGCCGGCCGCAGCCGCGCAGAACGCGTACCTGGAGTCGCACTCCTGGGAGGACTACGCGCGCTGGCACCTCGGCCTGACCGACGGCGCGGCCGACGAGACCAAGGCCCGCTACGCGTTCGTGTACGGCGACTTCCGCCGCGTGCACCGCACCGCGCTCATCGCCTGCGTCTACCGGGCCTCGGAGTGGCGCCACAAGGACGTGGAGCTGGCCGCGCACGACCTGCTCCAGCTGCTGGACGCGAAGAGCGGCTAAGGCTCCACGGTTTCGTCCGAGGTGCGGTGGTCGATCCGCAGGCCGGGCGCGGGTTCGGCGTACTCCTCGCGGGCGTCGGACTCGTCGAGGATCGCCTCGGCCTGCGCCTCTGGGTCGGCGCTGCCCGCCTCCCGCTCCTCGGGCAGCAGGTGCTCGGCCCGCCGCTCGACGCGCTCAGGTTCGCTCATCCGCCTGCCATACCCCGGGTGGCACCGGGCCAACCGTGGCGCCCCGCCGCGCGGGCGGGGCGCCACTACCTGATCGGCGGATCAGGTGTACGGGAGCCGCAGCACCGACTGGTTGCCGGCACCGAGCGTGGTGGGCGCGTTGCCGATCGCGCTCCACACCTCGACCCGCACGGTGCCGTTGCCCAGGTCGCCGAGCGCGCCGGTGGCCGACGCCAGCCCCGCGGCCTGGGTGTAGTGCTCGTAGCCGGTCACCGGGTCGGTGGCGAAGTAGCGGTAGGTCTCCACCCGCTCGAAACCGCCGTTTCCGGTCAGGTCGTAGGAGACCCGCACCTGCGTGCCGTTGCCGACCGCGCCGCCCGCGTCGAGGAACAGGTCGAACCCGGTCGCCCCGCCGTTGTACGCCATCGTCAGCCCGGTCGCGGTGAAGGTGACCGGGTTGGCCGGCGTGCCGTCGTGGTTGGTCCCGCCGGCGGAGGGGACCGTGACCGTGCTCGCGGTGCCGGCCCCGGCGAGCCCGCCGCCGCTGAGCAGGTAGCGGGTAGGCGACCCGGTGGGCGGCGCGGTGGTCGGCGGCGCGGTGGTCGGCGGTGCCGTCGTGGGCGGTGCGGTGGTGGGGGGTGCCGTCGTGGGCGGGTTCGTGGGGTTGCTCCCGCCCCCGCCGCTCCACGAGAACGCCCCGGTGGTCACCGTCCGCCTCGCCGGCACGTTCACCGTGACCCCTGTGGAAAACGCCACGGTGATCGGCGAACCGGTCACATTCGACGCGACGTACGTGCGGGCGCCGTTCTTCACGAACGTGGCCGACAGCGGGTGGTTAGCCGACACCGACGTGTCCACCGTGCCCAGTGCGGCGAGGTTGCGGATCCAGTGGAACGTGTGCGCCTTGCTCTCCCCCTCCTCGGAGGTGAAGCCGCTGTTGGCCCGGAAGTTGGCCAGCGCCGCGTCGCCGTCGCCCAGCGCTTGGAACTCCCACAGGATGTCCTGCCACACGGTCGGCGGCCCGCCGTTGTTGCGCACCAGCTCGGCGTAGTTGGTGTTCACATAGGACGGGTGGTAGCCGAGGTAGAGGTGGCCGCCGGTGATCGGCAGCATGTTGATGCCCTGGATCATCTCCGGCTCGCCGCTGAACCAGGTCGCGTACGCGCCGCCGTCGCCCCACACCATGCCGACCGTCGCGTGGCCGAACGCGGCCGGGAAGTTCTCGTTCGCCGCGTCGAACCAGTACTCCTGGATCGCCGCCGCCTGCGTGGTGTAGAGGAAGACGCCCGCGTCACGCACGGCCGTGTTGCCGGTCGCCTGGCCCCACTGGATGAGCGCGTTCGCGAAGTTCTGCCCCTCGGACGACGACTCCTGGTTGTTGCCGGCGCCGAACGAGCCGTGCCCGGAGGCCCAGTCGTGCCCGGCGTAGATGTCGAAGTCGCGCAGGTACGGGAAGCGGTTGTCGCCCCGGTCGTAGTTGTTCGCGTCCCGGATCAGCAGGTCGACCATGCCGCCGTACTGCCCCGAGGTGGCCCACGCCGGGTCGAACTTGGCCAGCGTCGCCGCCGCCGCGACGAAGTACCCGTAGTGGAAGTGGTGGTCGTTGAGCTCCTGGTCGGAGCCGTACGACGCGGGGTAGCCGATCAGCGTGCCCCAGTTCGCGTTGTAGTAGAACAGCTGCCCGACCTCGCCGGAGGAGGCGGTGAGCCAGTTGTCGAGCCGGTCGCGGATCGCGGCCAGCGCGCTGTCGCGCACCGCGGTGTTGCCCACCTGGTCGGCGATCTCGGCGATCCGGGCGGCCCGGCCCAGGCCCTTGCCGGCCCAGTACGTGTCGCCGCCGGACGGCCCCTCGGGGTTGTCCCGCACCGCGGCGAGGTATGTGTTGAGCGTGTTCAAGTCCGCGCCCGTGCTGTCCGCGACCGCCGGCACCTCGGGCAGCACCCCGCGGAACGTCATCGCGGTCCGGAAGCTGGACACCCCGACGAGCGTCCGCATGGCGCCCCGCGCCGACGTGTAGGTCTCCGGCAGCGGTGAGCCGCCGCTCAGGTACCGCCACTGGTGCGGGTAGAGGCTCACGACGGTGCCGGTGGCGCTCCCCTCCCGGGCCGTGGTGGTGAACGCGTAGGTGGTGGTCAGCCCGTTGTTCGCCGGGTCGTACGCGTACGACAGCCGGGTGCCGGTGACGTGCGCGTGCGCGTACTGCCCGTACCGGTTGGCCAGGTCCACCCTGGACCCGCCGCTGGGCAGCAGCGCCACCGAGAAGTACCCGCGCCCGCCCAGCGTGGAGGTGATGGTCGAGCCGCTCACCGTCCACGTGGCACCGGCCGGCGCGTACGCCACGTAGTCGCTCCCGCCGGCCGTGAAGCCGAGCGTGGCCCCGCCGTCGAGCCACACCGCGGGCGTGCCGGCGGCGGTGATCTGGGCGTTGCCGCCGGTCGCCTGGAAGTACGCGAACGGCAGCCCGTGCCCGATCGTCGCGCGCAGCGTGCGGGTGCCGTCGGTCCAGTACGGCGACACCGTCCAGTCGCTCCAGCCGTCGACCCGCACGACCGGCGCGTTCAGGCCGGCGACCCCGACGAGGATGTCCTGGACGTACGGGTAGTGGTACTCGCCGACGCCGGTCGCGGTGCCGCTGATCGCCGCCGTGGTGGTGTAGGAGAAGCCGAGGCCGTTCGCGAACGTGTCGTACGAGACGGGATGCGCGTGCAGCGGCAGGCTGTACGCGCAGTCCGAGCGCTTGAACACCAGCGACGACCACCAGTCGTTGGTGGGCACGGCGCCGGCCGGCGCGTTCGCGGTGAGAAACTGGCGCGGGTTGCTCGAGATGGTGCCGCAGCCGGACGGCAGGGCGGCGCCGGCCGGGAGCGTCTCGGTGTAGCTGCCCGCACCGACCGGCGCGGCGTCCGCGGCGCGGGCGGCGGCGACCGCGAGGAGGCCGGCGGCGAGGAGCACCACCGCGCCGGTCGCGAGCAGTCTTCGGGGTCGTCGAGTCGTCGTCGGCGGTCCGGCCCTCATGTTGACCCCTTCAGGTCGACGGTGACGGGAAGCCGGGACGCGCCCTGACCCGCCGACGTGAGAGCGCTCTCCCAGCGGGACCAGAGTGACGGTTGTCGTTGCCGGATGTCAAGGAATTGTTGCCGGGCTGTTGCCGTCCCGATAACCGGCCAGGGCGCGCTCGGCGTCCTCGTTCACCAGGTCCATGTTGACCGCGGCGGCCGCCATCACGCCCTGCGCGGCCGCGGTCACGACCTGCGCCATCACGTCGGTGGCGTTTCCGGCGACCCAGACCCCGGGCACGTCGGTCTGCCCCATCGGCCCCGCCGGGTACGCCGCGCCGAGGCCCATCGGATGTTCCACCGGCTTCAGCCCCAGGTCGGCCAGGACCGGCGAGGACGCCACCATCCGCGACGTCACGGCGACGACCTCGCGGGCCACGACGGTGCCGTCGGAGAGCCGCAGCCCGGTGACCCGGTCCCCGGAGACCTCCACGGCGGCCACCCGCCCCTCGACGACCCGGACGCCCCGGGCGGCCAGCCGCTCGGCCTCCTCCACGGTCGGCGGCGCCGCGGTGTGGGTGAAGAGCACCACGTCCGCCGACCACTGCCGGAACAGCAGCGCCTTGTCGACCGCGTGTGTCCCGGCGCCGAGCACCCCGATCGGCTTGTCGCGCACCTCCCACCCGTGGCAGTACGGGCAGTGCACGGCGTCCCGGCCCCACCGCTCGCGCAGGCCGGCGACCTCGGGCAGCTCGTCGACCAGCCCGCTGGCCACCAGCAGCCGCCGGCCGGCGAGCCGGCCACCGCCGTCGAGGTCGACCTCGAAACCCTCCGCCGTGCGGCGGGCGCCGCGCGCCACACCGTCCACGACGGTGCCGCCATAGCGGGTCACCTCGGCCCGCCCCGCGGCGAGCAGGTCCGCCGGGGGCATCCCGTCCTGGCTGAGGAAGCCGTGCACGCCCTCGGCGGGCGCGTTGCGCGGCTCTCCCGCGTCCACCACGACCACCGCACGCCGCGCGCGGGCCAGGGTCAGCCCCGCGCTCAGCCCCGCGGCGCCGCCACCGATCACGATCACGTCGTATTCCATGCGCCCGACGATGCCTCGTTACCGGCGCACCGGCAAAGGTTCTTGCCGCTGTGGCAAACTGGCCGGGTGGACGGTGACCTGGAGGGCGTGCTGGCCGCGGTCGGCCCCCGGCTGCGGGAGCTGCGGCGGCGGCGCGGCACCACCCTGACCGACCTGTCCGCCGCCACCGGCATCTCCGTCTCCACGCTCTCCCGGCTGGAGTCCGGCCAGCGCCGGCCCACGCTGGAGCTGCTGCTGCCGCTGGCCCGCGCGCACGGCGTGCAGATCGACGAGCTCGTCGGCGCGCCGGAGACCGGCGACCCGCGGGTGCACCTGCGCCCGATCCACCGTGGCGACATGACGATGGTGCCGCTGACCCGGCGGGCCGGCGGCGTCCAAGCCTACAAGCTGATCATCGCGAGTGGACGGTCCACACCGGACCCCAAGACCCACGAGGGGTACGACTGGATGTACGTCCTCAATGGACGGCTAAGGGTCATCCTCGGCGACCGCGACTTCGTGATGGAGCCCGGCGAGGCGGCCGAGTTCGACACGCGCGTGCCGCACTGGTTCGGCAGCGTCGACGGCGAGCCGGTCGAGGTGTTGAGCCTCTTCGGCCCGCAGGGCGAGCGCGCGCACCTGCGGGCCAGGTCGGTCACCCGGGATCGGTGAAGCCCTCACCGGCCCGTTCCCGGCGCAAGTGGGCCGCGGCACGGCGGGCCAGCGGGGTGTCCTCGGCGGCGAGCCCGGTGTACATCGGCTCGATCTTCTCGTACGGCTGGAGCGGCGGCAGCAGCGGCACCGCCGGGTCGACGACGGCGTCGATCACGAACGGCCGGTCCGCCGTCAACGCCTCGTCCCACGCGGCTTCGACCTCGTCCGGCGAGGTAACCCGGACCCCGCGCAGGCCGAGCAGCTCGGCCCAGCGGGCGTACGGCACGTCCGGCAGGTGCTGCGACGCGTGGAACCGCGGCTCGCCCTCCGTCTCCCGCTGCTCCCAGCTCACCTCGGCCAGGTCGCCGTTGTTGAGCACGCACACGGCGAAGCGCGGGTCGGCCCACTCCCGCCACCGGGCGGCGACGGTGATCAGCTCGGCGAGGCCGTTCATCTGCATCGCCCCGTCGCCGGCCAGCGCCACCACCGGCCGGTCGGGATAGGCCAGCTTGGCGGCCAGCCCGTACGGCAGCGCGGAACCCATCGAGGCGAGCGTGCTGGACAGGTGCGCCGGCACGCCCGGCGGCAGGCGCAGGTGGCGGGCGTACCAGTAGGTCACCGACCCGACGTCGACGGCCACCATCGCGTCGCCGGGCAGCCGCCCGTTCAGCGCACGCACGAGGCCCTGCGGGTTGACCGGGTCGGCCGGCGCTTCGGCCCGCCCGGTCGCGATCGCGTCCCATTCCCGCACCCAGGTCTCCACCCGCTCGCGCCACGCCCGCCGGTCGCGGCGGCCGACCACCGCGAGCAACGCCGCGACCGTCTCGGCCGCGTCGCCGAGCAGCGGCACCTCCACCGGGTACCGCACGCCGAGCCGCCGCCCGTCGATGTCGATCTGCACCGCGCGCGCCTGGCCGGGCGCCGGGTAGAACTCGGTCCACGGGTCGTTGGTGCCGACCAGCAGCAGCGTGTCGCACTCGCGCATCAGCCGGGCGCTGGCGGTCGTGCCGAGGTGGCCCATGACCCCGGTGTGGAAGGGCAGCCGCTCGTCGAGCACCGGCTTGCCCAGCAGCGACGCGGCCACGCCGGCGCCGAGCCGGTCGGCGAGCTCGACCAGGCCCTCGGCGGCGCCGTACGCGCCCTGGCCGGCCAGGATCGCCACCCGTTCACCGGACGCCAGCAGGTCGGCGGCGGCCCGGACGTCGCTGTCGCGCGGCACCACGCGGGCCGGGCGGACGCCGGCGCTGGTCGTCACCACGCCGTGCTCGTGCCGCGCCGGTTCCGGGGCGGGTCTGGTCTGCACGTCGTGCGGCAGCACGACGCAGGTCGGGCTGCGGGTGGCCAGCGCGGTGCGGAAGGCCCGGTCGACGAGCATCGGCACCTGCTCCGCCGTGTGCGCGGCCTGCACGAACTGGGCGCACACGTCGCCGAAGAGCCGCACCAGGTCGATCTCCTGCTGGTACGCGCTGCCGAGCACCGTCGACACCTGCTGCCCGACGATCGCCACGACCGGCTTGGAGTCCAGCTTGGCGTCGTAGAGCCCGTTGAGCAGGTGCACCGCGCCCGGCCCCTGGGTGGACAGGCAGACGCCGACGCCGCCGGTGTACTTGGCGTGACCGACCGCCATGAACGCGGCCGTCTCCTCGTGCCGCGCCTGCACGAACACCGGCTTCCCCGCGCGCCGCATAGCGCCGAGCACCCCGTCGATGCCGTCCCCGGAGTACCCGAAGACCCGGTCCACCTCCCACGCGCGGAGGCGTTCGACAAGGACGTCGGAGACGGTGCGCTCGGCCATGCCCTGGAGGTACCCCGCGCCTACGGCCGCCACACGATCAGCGACACATCGTGGGAACGCTCGGCGAACCGCCCCGGCGGCGACGCCGAGCGCAGCAGCGCGCGCAGGTCACGCTCGAACTCGGCCACCCGCTCGCCGAACAGGTGCGGCGCCGACCAGGACAGCGAGAACACCGACGCCACCACCTCGTCGACCGACCGCACGTGCACCGCGCCGCCGCCGACCGGCAGCACCTCCGGACCGGTGTAGCCGGCCGCCCGCATGACCTCCGCCTCACCGGACGGCGTGCCCTGCGGCAACAGGCCGGTGCCGGCCCGCCGCACCGGCCCCAGGTACCGCTTGACCAGCGCGTCGATCGCCTCGCGCGGCGGCTCGGGGTGCGGCAGCGGGCCGTCGCCGGGCGCGCTGAAGTGCGTCTTGGTGTCGACGTGGACCCAGGCGCCGCCGGGGTCGAGCATCCCGCGGACCCGCCGGGCCACGAGCGGACGATCCATCCAGTGGAACGACTGTGCGAACGTCGCCACCCGGAACGTGCCCAGCCCGGCCGGAAGCTCCTCGGCCCGCAGCTGCCGCCACTCCACGCCGTCGGCACCCGACCGCCGCGCCTCGGCGATCATGCCGGGGTCGGCGTCGACGCCCACCGCGCCCGCGAACAGCGGCGCCAGCAGCAGCGTCACCGTGCCCGGCCCGCACCCCACGTCGAGCAGCCGCCCGCGCCCGTCGAGCCCCAGCCCGTCGCGGAGCACCTCGGCGATCCGCGCCGGGTAGGGCAGCCGGCCGGCCGCGTAGTAGCGGGCGCTGCCGGTGTAGAGAGCCTCGTTCACCCGCCGAACCTAAGCCAGATCCCGTCCCCCCGCGCCCCGATCAGCTCCAGGTTTCCGTCGCGTACCTGGAACGTCGCGTCACCGGCGAGGACCCGCACCAGGTCCGGCGCGCAGGCGGAGGTCGCCGGTGCCGCGCCGGTGAAGTGGATCCGGCCGCCGGCCACCCCGTCCTTCGTGTACCTGCCACTCACCTCCTCGCACCCGGTCGAGCCGGTCAGCGTGCCGTCGCCGGCGAAGAACAGGTAGCCCGCGCCGGGCGCTGGCGACCGCTCCCCGCCGGCCACCACGCCCCGCACCTCCCAGCGGTTGTCGGTGAGCGTCAGCCCGGGGTCGACGATCGGCTCGTCGCCGCAGGCCACGCAGAGGAAGGCGGCGGCGAACACACCGGCGAGGCGGGGCGAGCGCATGGGTCTTCGACGGGCCCGGCCAGCCGGCCGTTCCCCCGCCGGTACGGTGATCGGATGGACGACGACGGCAGGCACCCCGACCTGGTCCGGCTCGACGTGTTCGTGGGCCGCTGGACCGTGCGGCCCACGGTGGCGGGCCTCGGCGCCGGGTGGTGCGAGTTCACCTGGGTGGAAGGCGGCAAGTACCTGCGCCAGTACGCGGACGCCGAGATACCGGAGACCGCGCCGGCCGCCTGGCGGGAGGGCGCGCCGTTCCCCACCACCGCGCTCATCGGCCTCGACGACACCACCGGCCGGTACACGATGATGTACGCCGACGGGCGCGGCGTGCACCGCGTCTACCAGATGACGTTCGACGGTCGCGTGTGGACGGTGTGGCGCGAGGCACCCGGCTTCAACCAGCGCTTCACCGGCACGCTCGGCGACGGCGGGCGGGTCGTCGACGGCCAGTGGGAGATGTCCCGCGACGGCGAGACCTGGAACGTCGACTTCGGGCTCACGTACACCCGGGAGGGTTAGCGGCCGCCGCCGATCACCGGCTTGACGTCGACGACGGGCGTGCCGTCGACGGCCTCCAGGTCGCTCACCCGCACGCGCGGCAGGTCGACCGCCAGCACCCGCACCCGGTGCAGGCCGACCGGGTTGGGCCGGTCCTGCGAGCGCGTGCTGAAGACGCCGGTCAGCGGGTTGGCCGGGTCGTCGCGCGGGTGCACGGCGAGCACGTCCCGCCGCGCCACGTGCAGCCAGGTCAGCACCCACACGTCGGCGCCGGCGGCCAGGTCGCGCAGCCCGTCGACCACCTCGGGCCGGAACGCCAGCGTCGCCTCCGGCGCCCCCTCCACACCCTGCTTGGGCGCCGCGGCGGGATCCACGAGCGGCGACTCCACGTACCCGATGGGCTCGATCTCATAGCCGGACGTCATGGCCGCTCATTCTGCCCGGTGCCGCCCGACCGGGCGGCGATCCCGCCACGTACGATCACTGCCTTACCGGGCGAAACAGAAGGAACTCCGGCGTGTCAGTAGAACAGGTGCTCGACAGCCACCGCACAGCCGACCAGGCACCCGAGGAGCACACCGAGGCGAGACCACCCGCGTGGCGGCGCGGCGTCTCGGTCGCGGTCACCGTCCTCGCCGGCGTCCTCGTCTTCGCCGCCTTCGTCGCACCCGGCGACCTGGAGCTGCTGCGCCCCGGCATCCTCGCCCGGATACCGGTGGAGGCCCTGGTCGGGTGCGTGGTGCTGCTCCTGCTGCCGGCGACGCCGCGCCGGGCGGTGGCGGTGGTCGCCGGCGCCACCTTGGGACTCCTCGCCGTCGTCCGCCTGCTCGACATGGGCTTCCTCTCCGTGCTCGACCGCCCGTTCGACCTCGTGCTCGACTGGGTGCTGTTCGACGACGCGCTGGTGGTGCTCCGCGACTCGGTCGGCCAGGCGGGCGCGGTCGGCGCGGTCGTCGGCGCGCTCGTGCTCGCCTTCGCGGTGCCGATCCTCGTGACGCTCTCCGTCCTGCGACTGTCCACTGTGGCCGGCCGCCACCGCACCGCCGCCGCCCGCGCGGTCGGCGTGGTGGCCGCCGCGTGGGTGGCCTGCGCGGTCGCCGGCGTGGAGGTGGTGCCGGGCCAGCCGGTCGCCGCGCGGGACACCGCGGTGCTCGCGTACGACCACGGGCGGCAGCTCGTGACGAGCCTGCGCGACCGCGAGGAGTTCGCCGGCGAGGCGGCGGTTGACAAGTTCCGGGACACCCCGGGCGACCAGCTACTGGGCGGCCTGCGCGGCAAGGACGTCGTGCTCGTGTTCGTGGAGAGCTACGGCCGTGACGCGGTGGAGGACCTCGAGTTCGCCCCGCGGGTGGGCGCGCTGCTCGACGACGGCAGCCGCCGCCTCGCCGCCGCCGGGTACGGCTCGCGCAGCGGCTGGCTCACCTCACCCACGTCGGGTGGCGGGAGCTGGCTGGCCCAGTCCACCCTCCTGTCCGGCCTGTGGGTGAACAACCAGCAGCGGTTCCGCACCGTGACCTCCAGCGACCGGCTCACGCTGACCGGCGCGTTCGGCCGGGCGAGCTGGGAGACCGTCGGCGTCATGCCGGGCATCACACGCGCCTGGCCCGAGGGGCGCTTCTACGAGTTCGACCGGATCTACGACGTGCACGACCTCGGCTACCACGGCCTCGGCTTCAGCTGGGCCACCATGCCCGACCAGTTCACGATGCTCGCGTTCGAGCGCCTGGAGAACGCCAAGCCCGCCCACCCGCCGCTGATGTCGGTGATCCCGCTGGTCTCCAGCCACGGCCCGTGGACACCGCTGCCCGCCTGGCTCGACTGGGACGAGGTGGGCGACGGCTCCATCTACATCAACGACGCGCGGGTCGGCGACACGCCGGAGGAGGTGTGGAAGGACCCGGCCCGGGTCCGCACGCAGTACCGGCTCTCCATCGAATACTCGCTCAAGACGCTCATCTCGTACGTGGAAAACTACGGCGACGACAACTTGGTGATGATCTTCCTCGGCGACCACCAGCCGGCCCGGATCGTGACCGGCCCCGACGCCACCCGCGACGTGCCCGTGTCGATCGTCGCCCACGACCCGGCCGTCCTCGACAAGATCTCGTCGTGGGGCTGGCAGGACGGGATCAGGCCCGGCCCGCGGAGCCCGGTGTGGCGGATGGACGCCTTCCGGGACCACTTCCTGACCGCCTACTCACGGTGACGGCAGCCCGGCCGGGGCAACCCGCCGGCGGCGCCCATCCCACGGCCAGGCCGACACCCGTTCAGCTCGCGCCGCCAGGCCGACACCGCCTCAGCTCGCGCCGCACGCCCAGGCCCCGACACTCCGCTCAGCTCGCGCCGCCAGGCCGACACCGCCTCAGCTCGCGCCGCACGGCCAGGCCGACAGCGCGTCAGCTCGCGCCGGACGGCCGGGTCCGGCGGCGCGGCGTCAGCTTTTGCGTGGGTGAGCGGCGAAGAACCGCCACACCAGGTCGGTCGCCACCACCCCCGCGTCCGGCGCGGCCATCGCACCCGCGGTCGCCCCGGGCCAGGAGTGCCCCATCCCCCCGATCGTGTACACCTCGACGTCACTCCCGTCCGCGCACCGCGCCCGGCTCAGCGCCACGTTCCGAGCCGGCCGCTTCGGCGCCGGTTTCACCTCGACGCAGCGCAACCGTTCCCGCCAGTTCTTGATGCCTGCCTCAAATTCGCCCGCGTAGCGGTCCTGGTCGCCGATGAAGGTGATCACCGAGACGGGACTCTTCGGCGCGTAGCTCTCCCCCGCCGGAAGCGCGCCGATGAAGCCGCCGCTCACCGCGCCGATCGCCGCGAAGACCCCGGTCGCCTCCACCGCCGCGCGGAAGCTGAGGTCGCCACCATTGGAGATGCCGGTCAGGTACACCCGGTCGGCGTCCACCTTCCACTCCCGCACAAGCTGGGCGGCGAGCGCGGTGAGGAAGCCGACGTCGTCGGCCTGTCCACAGCAGACGAACGCGTTGAAGCCGCCGTTCACCCCGTCCGGGTACGCGGCGAGGAAGCCCTCCCGCTCCGCGAGCGCGTCCAGGCCGACCATCTCACTCATCGACAGGCCGTCACCGGGGAACGGATGCAGCGCGATCACCAGCGGCACCGGCCGCGTCCCGTCGTAGCCGGCGGGCGCGTGCAGGCGGTAGCGGCGGGCCGTGCCGCCGTGGTCCAGGGTGAGCGCGTGCTTCCCGGGCGCCGGCCGCACCGCGGCGGCGGAGGTGGGCGGCGGCGCGCTCGGGGCCGCCTCGCCTCCACGGGGCGCCCCGCCGCCGCCGGGCGGCTCGTCACCGCACGCGGCGAGGGCGAGCAGCAGCCCGACTGACATCGCACCCAGAGCAGTCCGTCGCACCGGCATACCGTGCGTGACCGGTCACGCTGGGGTCAACCCTTTCGGCGAGCGCCGAACACCGGCAAGCTGCATGGATGATCACGTTGCGGCTCTCCCCCGCCGACCTGGGCCGGGTACGGTTCGGTGCCCGCCCGCACCCGGTCGGCGCGGCCGCGCTTGCGAGCCAGGTACTGCGCGGCGCCACGGTGCCGGGCCCGCTGCGGCACCTGCTCCCGGAGCGCGGGCTGCTGCCCGACTTCGTCACGCCGTACCAGGGTCTCGACTCGGTCGAGGCGGGCGTCGACGCGATCCGCTCCACACCGCGGCGGCGGGTGCGGGCGGACGTGACGCGGGCGTACGCCCGCCTACCCGCCACCCCGTGGCGGCGCCGGCTCGCCGACGGCGACCGCGAGACGGTGGAGCTGCTCGCGTCCGCGCTCGGCGCCTGGTTCGACACCGAGCTGCGTCCACAGTGGAACGCCGTCGCGCTCGCCCACCGGCGGTGGGTGGACCGGGCCGCCCGTCAATGGGCACTGTCCGGTGTGGACGGCGTGCTGGCCGGCCTGCACCCGTCGGTGCGGTGGCGCGCGCCGGTGCTCGAGGTGGACACCTGGTGGAGCGCCGACCTGGACGGCACCGGTGCGGGAGTGGTGCTCGTGCCCAGCCCGTTCGCCGGACCGCGCCCGCGCCTGCTGGTGGAGCGCGGGCGCCCCGCGTTGCTCGTCTTCCCGGTCGCGCCGCCACCAGCCGCCGGCGGAGACGCCCTGGCCCGGCTGCTGGGACGGACCCGGGCGGCGGTGCTGCGCCAGCTCGGCGAGCCGGGCCGCCACACGACGACCACCCTGGCCCGCGCGGCGGGCGTCAGCCTGCCCTCGGCGTCCGAACACACGGCCGCACTACGGGCCGCCGGCCTACTCACCAGCGAACGCGAAGGCTGCGCGGTCGTGCACCGCCTCACCCCGCTAGGCGTCGAGATGCTCGGCGGCGCCGGCTGACCGCACCGGCCCGCGCTCGACCGCGACCCCGCGGAGCATGCCCGCGGCCCGACAGGTGCCCGGCCTGGCGGGGCCGGGCCGGTCCCCCGCGGCCCGACGCCTGCCCAGCGGAGCATGCCGGTTCCCGCGACCCCGCGCGTGCCCGGCCGAGCGGGCCGGTCCCCCGCGGCCCGACGCCTGCCCAGCGGAGCATGTCGGCCCCCGCGACCCCGCGACCCCGCGCGTGCCCGGCCGAGCGAGGCCGGTCCCCGCGGCCCGACGCCTGCCCAGCGGAGCATGCCGGTCGCCGCGACCCCGCGACCCCGCGCGTGCCCGGCCGAGCGAGGCCGTCCCCGCGGCTCGGCGGGTGCCCGGCGGAGCGCCCGCACCGCGCCGGTGCCAGATACTTCCCGTTGACCGGCATCTATCCGGTTTTCGCCCGGCGGTCACGCGCGCGGCGCCGCGGACCGCGAAGATTCCTCGCAATCGATCCATCCGGATTGTGGGGAGGAACCATGCTCAACAGATCCACAGTGGCCGCCGTCGCCACCGCGGCGCTCGTGGCCATGGGGCTGGCGGTGCCGTCGCCGGCCGCCGCCGCGCCCAGCCGGGCGCAGCTCGCACTGCGCTGGGCGCCGATCCACCACCAAGACGTGGACGCCACCGGCACCCACGCGCTCAGCGGCCGCGCCGACTACATCACGCGCGTCGACTTCGACGGCGACCTCAACGGCCGCAACAACTGGGACCGCGCCGGCCAGTCGGGCACCTCGCTCGCCGCGCACGCGTACTACTCGGTGGCCGAGACGAGCACCCACTGGTACATCACGTACCTCTTCTTCCACCCCCGCGACTGGGTCGACCACCCGTTCTTCGAGACCGAGCACGAAAACGACGGCGAAGGGGTGATGCTCGCCATCGAGCGGGACGGCTCGGAGTACGGCGTGCTACGCGGCGCGGTGACCGTCGCGCACACCAACTTCTACTCGTACACGACGGCGGGCAGCACCTGGTCGGGTGGGCGGGAGAATGTTGACGGCACCCTCAACTTGGCCGCCTCACCGCACGACTCGTTCCTGCACCCGGTGACCGCGCAGGAGGCGCAGGGACACGGGCTCAAGGCCCACCCGCAGTACGCCATCAACGGCGACGGCATCGTCTACTACCCGTCCACCGTGGCCGAGACGCCGAGTGGCGGAAACGACCGCGACGTGCGCTACCAGCTCGTCGACATCTTCGCGGCCGGCGGCCTGTGGGCGGAACGCGGCAACACGAGCCTCTTCGCCAACCTGGGCACCTTCGCCGGCGACACCACCGGCGGCTGCGGCACGGGCACCTTCGGCTGCGGCACCAACTCGGCGAACGCCCCGTGGGGCTGGGACGACGGCGACGACCTGCCCGGCCGTGGCGAGATCGCCACCAACCCGGCCAAGCTCTCCGCCGAGTACTTCACGATCCCCGGCGGCGTCTCCCGCACCTACACCTACAACCCCTACGCCAGCGAGGCCGCCGCCCTCAGCGCCGCGGCGAAGACCGCGCCACGCGTCGTCGACTGACCGGACAGTCAGCGCGGCCGGGCGGCGACGCCCGGCCGCGTCCCGGCGCCGCCGGGCGGCAGACGGTGACAACCTCGAGTCGCGCCGCCCGGCCGTGAGGCCCAACCGCACAGGCGAGAGGCCCGCGACCGCACGGGACCGCGGCGGCGACTCGGCCGGCAGGGCCGACCCCACCCGCCGGTCTCCAGGTCGGACTCGGGCGGTAAGGCTCAGCGGCGGAATGCGGTCCAGGCCGCCACACCGAGCGCGGCGACGACCGCGCCGAGCTTGACCGCGGCGTGCACCGGCAGGACGTAGACGATGACGGCGACCGAAGCGGCGGCGAGGACGGCCGGCACGGCCGCCCAGACCACCCGCGACGGCGCCCGGCGGCCGCGCACGACCAGCGCGATCACGACGGTCAACACCAGCAGCGCCATCGAGGCGAACACCCAACCCTGGCTCACCGCCTCCGCCCGCCCGCCGGACACGGTCGGGCCGTCCTCCCGTGCGAAGAGCACCACGCCGCCCAGGACGACGAACACCGTCGCCACCCCGACCACGGCCACCCACGGCAGCCACCCCCCGGCACGGGCCGCCGCCGGCCTCTCCTGCGCCCCGGGCCACACCTGCGCGCCACCATCCGAAGGCGGGACCGGGTAACCAGGCTGCCCCCGGCCCGCCGGCCCGGCCGCACCTTGTCCCGGCGGCCACGCGGACGGCAACGGCGACGCCGGCGCGGCCGGCTCCCGCGCCGGAGGCCACGGCGACTCGGGCCCGGCCGCACCCTTCCCCGGCGCCCGCGACGAATCCGGCCCAGCCGCGCCCTCTCCGGGCGCCCGCGACGAATCCGGCCCAGCCTCTCCGGGCGCACGCCGCGACTCCGGCCCAGCCGTCCCCGGCGCCCCTTCGCCGGACGGCCGCGCGTAAGGCGACGGCGACTCCGGCCCGACGGTCCACGGCGCCCCCGGCGGCGAGGCGGCTGGTGCGGGACCCGGCGGACCGGACGCCGTCGCCGGGCGCGGCAGGGGCGCGGTCACCGGCGGCACGTCCGCCGGCGGGCTAGTGAGGTCCGGCGGAGCGCACACCGGCGGCTGGGCGGCTGGCGGCGGGACGCTCGCCGGCGGCAGCGGCGGGACCGGCGACGGCTCGAGCGGCACCGCCGTGGCCGTCGCGACCGGCAGGTGCGGTGCCGGCGCCGGTGGAGGCGGGCCGCTCCCGTCGCGGCCGACCCGCTGGAGCCGGGCCTCCCGCAGCGCCAGCGCCGACACCGCCAGGCTGGCGACCCCGGTGGCGACCTGGATCACGTCGGTCGTGGACGGCATCCCGCCAGTGTCCACTCTCCACCCAACCGGCGCGACGCCTCATCCGGGTTTAATCTGGGCGAGCTGCACCAGCAGCTGCACCATCCGGTACGCCTCGGGAAGGTCCGCCGCGCCGAAGGCCACCGTCCGGCCGCCCGCGGCGCGCTCCACGCCGGGCACCAGCATGGCCAGATCCACTGTGTACGGTCCGAACAGGTCGACCTCCAGCCGCACCGGGCCGGGCAGCACCAGCGGCCGCACCTCGGCGCGCCGGGAGACGGCCGTGGCCGCCGCCTCGCGCAGCCGTTCGCGGGCCTCCTCCGGGTGGAGGGTCTCGGCGGCGGACTGGCCCAGCGCGCGCTTGACCGGCACGGTCAGCGCGTCCGGCACCAGGTCCGCCAGCTCGGCGCAGGCCGCCTCGTCGCCGCTGAGCAGCACCACCGGCGCGCCGGCGTGCCCGGCCAGGGCCGCGTTGAGGCCGATCTCCCCCATGGGCCGGCCGTCCAGCCGGACGTCGAGCAGCGCGTCGCTGCTGGTGTGGGCGAGCACCGCGGGTCCGGTGCCGGCGCGGGCGTGGTATCCGACGAACAGCACCGCGCCGGTCGCGCCGTCGAGGCCGGCCATCATGCCAAGCGGGCGCGGCTTGCCGCGCACCAGCCGCACCCGCCGGTCGAGCCGCTCGGGCAGCAGGTTGCGGAACGGCCCGTGCGCGTCCGCCACCAGCACCGTGGCGGATGGCTCGGCGGCCAGCACGCCGGCGACTGCCGCGTTGACCTCCGCGGTCATCAGCTCGCGGCTCCGCTCGTAGTCGTACCCGCCGGGGTTCGTCTCGGTCGGGTGGACGATCCCGGAGACGCCCTCCAGGTCCGCGGAGATCAACACCCTCGGTGAACCAGCCATCCGCCAACCTTATGGCGGCGCCAGATACCGTCGGCGGGTGAGTCGATCAAGGAGACTGGCCGCCTACGGGCTGACGTTGCTGGCCCTGGTGGTCCTGTTCGGGCTGTTCATCGGGTTCCGGGACAACGGCGCACTGGTGGGTGCGCTGGAGGCGGCCGGGACGGTCGCGGCGGCCGGGTTCGCCGCGGTGGCGGCGCTCGGCTCGATGCGCGCGGCCGCCGAGAGCAGCGCCACCGCCCGCCGGTCGCGAGACGCAGGCCCGCTCGGTGCGCCCGCGGGTGTACCCGACCCTCACCCGCGTCGACGGCCGCGTCTTCGGCGCGGTGCGGTGCGGCACGGGACAGCCCGCCGTCGACGTGTTCGCGGTGTGGTCGCGCCCCGACCGCGGCCCGGTCACCTCGCGGGCGGCCCGCCTCGAGTCGGTGCGCTCGGACATCCCGCCCGACGTGGTCACCGAGTCCACCGTGGACCTCGACGTGCCCGAGTCCGCCGACCCGCGCGAGGCGGTGAGTCTGGTGTGGATCGAGTACTGGGACGGCGGCCGCGTCGGGCAGTGGCGGGACACCTGGGAGGTGGCCCCCGACTCGGGCACGCTCGTGTTGACCGACTCCGACCTGGTGGACTAGGCGAGCAGCATCTCGTCGACGTGGCGCCGCAGCGTGCCGTCGCGCAGCTGGGCGGCCAGGTCGGCGGGGAGCACCGCGGCGTAGACGTCCACATGCGACTCCAGCACCGCGAGGACGCCGGCGCCTAGGCGGGCCGCCGCCGCGTACACCTCCTCTGTGGAGGGACCGTCGCCGAGGCCGAGGCACGCGGTGAGGTCCCGGGCGTACCCGGGCGGAGCGACATGGACCGACAGCGCGGCTGTCAGCGCCGCGCGGCGGCTGGCCACCGCGGGCGCGGGGTTGACCGGTGCCAGCAGCGCGGGACAGGACCGGGCGAGGTCCTGGGCCGCGAGCCGCAGGCCGAGCCCGTCGCCGGCGTGGCGGGCGTTGGCCACCTTCGCCAGGTCGCCGAGGAAATGGTCCAGCTCGGGCACGCCGGCCGGGTGGGTCACCTCGGTGCGGTCGAGCCGGTCGCGCCACTCCTGAGTGGCGGCCCAGCACAGGCGCAGGCGCTGCACGGCGGGCAGCCCGAAGGCCCATTCCTGGGCCTCGTCGGGCTCGGCGCGCCACCGTTCGACGTCGCGCACCCACACCGAGACCCGCAGCGGGCCGTCGAACCAGCCGGCCGACTCGTCGCGCGGCCCCTCCGGCAGGAGCGCGTCGAAGTCGAGGTCGCTGTGCGGTCCTGAGTCGCCGCGCAGTCTGCTGCCGCACAGGAACACCGCCACGACGTCCGGCATGTCCCGCCGGATGCGTGCCAGTACCCGCTCGACCGTTCCGTCCATGTTGGTCATTATCTTGGTTGAGGATTGAACCATCCGCGCCCGCCGCGCGTGGTACCCGTACGCTAACGCGCAGCCCGACCGAGGAGGCACCGTTGTTCGAGGAGTTCATGGGGATTCCCGCCCATCCCCTGCTGATACACGCGGCCGTGGTCTTCGTGCCGCTGCTCGCTCTGGCGGCGGTGGCGTACGCGCTGCTGCCCTTCCTGCGCCCGCACATCCGGCTGGTACTGGCCGGTCTCGCGGTCGTCGGCCCGCTCTCGGCGCTGGCGGCGAAGCTCTCCGGCGACGCGTTCTTCGACCGGATGCGGGAGCGGGGCCGGGTAACCGAGGAGTTCATCCCGACCATCGAGCGGCACCAGGGCTTCGGTACGAACACGATGTGGGCGGCGATCGCGCTGGGCGTGGTCACGCTGGCCCTGGTGTACTTCGTCGGCCCGACCGGCGCCGTGGCTCGCACCGCGGGCGGCCCGGGCGGCACGCGGGTGGTGTCGCTGGCACTGACCGTGCTGTCGGTCGTGGCGGCCGCGTTCGCGCTGTACTACGTCGTCCGCACCGGCGACTCCGGCGCCAAGGCGGTGTGGGAGGGCCAGTGACCGACCGGTCGCCCAGGCACGGCTCTCCTGAGCGACCGATCAGTCAGCGGTGGCTCAGCCGCGACAGGCTGAGCCACCGGTCAGCAACGCGGCGGCTCAACCCGCGCCGGGTTGAGCGACCGGTCAGCAACGCGCCAGCTCAGCCCCGCCGGGCTGAGCGACCGATGAGCAAGGCGGCGGCTCAACCCACATCGGGCTGAGCGGCCGATCAGGCACACGCGGCGGCTCAACCCGCGCCGGGCTGAGCCGCCGCCCGGTGCTCCTGCGGGCTCACCCCACGCACCCGCTTGAACGCGGCGCTCAGCGCGAACGGGCTGCCGTATCCCACCTGCCGCGCCACCGCGCCCAGCGTCGCGTCCGGCTCGCGGAGCAGGTCGGCGGCCAGGGCGAGGCGCCACGACGTGAGGTATGCCATCGGCGGCTCGCCGACCAGGTCGGTGAAGCGCCGGGCCAGCGCGGCGCGAGACACGCCGAGCCGCCCGGCGAGGCCGGCGACCGTCCACGGGTGGGCCGGGTGGTTGTGCAGCATCCGCAGCGCCCGACCGACCACGGGGTCGGCCTGCGCGCGAAACCACCCCGGCGCCGACTCGGCCCGCGCGAACCAGGCCCGGAGCACCGCGATGAGCAGCAGGTCGAGGAGGCGGTCCAGGACCGCGGACTGGCCCTGGTCGTCTTTGGTGATCTCGGTGGCGAGCAACGGGACGAGCGGGCTGTCCCACTCGTCGCGGGCCAGCACGAGCACCGGCGGGAGCGCGCGCAGCAGCCGGTCGCTGATCTCGCCGGCGCTCTGGTAGGTGCCGACGAGCATCACCGACGCGCCGTCGTCGGCGTTGCCCCACGTGCGCACGCCGCGGTCCATCGCGACGCTCAGATCCTCGCCGTACAGCGTCGTGCAGCGCTCGTCCGGATGGATGATCACCTGCGGTGGCGTCGCCGGGTCGTCGGCCACCGTGTACGGATCCGGCCCGCGCACCACGACGACGTCGCCGGCGCGCGCCTCGACGGGGTCGCGGCCGGCGGTCATGAGCCAGGCGGTGCCGCGCGCGACGGCGAAGACGGCCAGCGGCGCGCGATCCCGCACGCGGACCGACCAGGGCGGGTCGAGCACCACGCGGAGCAGGAACGCCCCGCGGGCACGGGGGCCGTCGAGCAGACCGGCGAGCGCATCCACCCGCCCAGCGTAGACGATCGCGTATGGTCGTGCGCTCGTCGGCCATGGTCCGCGCGGACGCCCGCCGGTCCAATGAACACATGACTTTCCTGCTGATTGGCGGCACCGGCAAGACCGGCCGCCGGGTCAACGACCGTCTCACCGCGCGCGGCCTGCCGGTCCGCGTCGGCTCGCGCTCGGGGCAGCCGCCCTTCGACTGGAACGCCGAGCCCGACACCTGGATCCCGCTGTTCGACGGCGTCGCCGCCGCCTACGTCACCTACTACCCCGACCTCGCGTTCCCCGGCGCCGCCGAGTCGATCCGGGCCTTCGCGGAACGGGCCACCGCCGCCGGTGTACGCCGCCTGGTGCTGCTGTCCGGCCGCGGCGAGGAGGAGGCGGAGGTTTCCGAGCACGGGCTGTGCGCGGTCGCTACAGAGTGGACGGTGGTCCGGGCGAGCTGGTTCGCGCAGGACTTCAACGAGTACTTCCTGCTCCCGCCGGTTCTGGCCGGCGAGATCGCGCTGCCCACCGACGTTCCCGAGCCGTTCGTCGACCTGGAGGACGTGGCGGACGTGGTGGTGGCGGCGCTGACCGAGGACGGGCACCACGGGATGACCTACGAGCTGACCGGCCCGCGGCCGGTGACGTTCGCCGAGGCGGCGGCGGAGATCTCGGCCGCGTCCGGGCGGGCGGTGCGCTTCGCGCACGTCACGCCGGCCGAATGCACCGCGCGGATGCTCGCCGGTGGCGTGCCGGTCGAGGAGGCGGAGGCGCTGACCGACCTGTTCGTCCGCATCCTCGACGGCCGCAACGCCCACGTCACCGACGACGTCAAGCGTGTGACCGGTCACGAGGCCCGCGACTTCGGCGACTTCGTCCGGGCCGCCGCCGCGACCGGCGTGTGGACTCCGCGCTGACCGCTCCTGTGGACGGCGAACACAGTGGCCGCCGTCCACAGGTGGACAGAGGCGCGGCCCCCGTGGCCGCGCCTCTCCGCCACCGCTACTCGACCGTCAGCGGCTCCCCGGTCTCCAGCAGCGTCTTGAGGCTGGACAGGATCGGCGGCCAGCCCTCGGAGACACCGCCGAGGATCACGCTGCCGGGGTCGAAGTCGTCGTGCGTCACGGTGAGCTTGACCAGGTCGCCGGCGGGCTCGATGTCGAACGTCACCTTCGACCGGCGCTCCGCCGAGGCCTTCTCGAGAAAGTCGTGGTCGTCGCCGAACGCCGCCACGAACTCCGGTGTGACCGTGTGCCACGAGTAGCTCAGCTTGCGCGGCGGCTCCGCGGCGAGCACCACCGAGCCGCCGTCGGCGATCGTCACCTTGTCGAGCTCCCAGGTGACCGCGCTGCCCACCTGCCAGTCGGACTTGAGCGCGACGCCCCAGTAACGCTTCGTGAAAGCCGGATCGGTGAGCGCGGCCCAGGTGCGCTCCGGCGTGGACTTGATGTACGTGATGTAGACGAACCTGTCGTCCATCGTCTGCTCCTCCAGGGCGTGCTTGAGATCGGCGAGGGCGTCGGCCCGCGCCCGGTCGTACCGGTTCATCCACCGGTCGGCGATGGCGTTGATCGGCTCGGCGTTGAGAAAGTGCAGCTTCTCCCGGCCGCGACGCTGTGTGGTGACCAGCCGGGCCGCCTCGAGCACCGCGAGGTGCTTGCTCACCGACTGCCGCGCCATCGCAAGGCCCGCGCAGAGCTCCTGAAGCGTCTGGCCGTTGCGCTCGTTGAGCCGGTCGAGCAACCGGCGGCGGCTGGGGTCCGCGAGTGCCTTGAATACCTCGTCCATCGTCGCCATCCGTTAGGCAGCCATCTGGCTGCCTTTGACCTTAGGCAGCCAGATGGCTGCATGTCAACCGCGGCACATACATCGGAGCTATATCGATCGAGCCTTGTTTCTTGTCGATATCGTCCGTAATCTTTCGGACGAAACATCGGATGGCAGGAGTTGACACATGCGCGTCCTCTCCCATCATCGCCTGCGGCGGCTGCTGGCCACCTGCGTCGCCGCCACCCTCGTAGCGGTCGCCCCGGCGTGGGGCCCCTCCCCCGCCGCCGGCACTGTGACCGGTCCCACCGCCACCGGAGACCCCATGACCCTCTGGTATGACGAGCCCGCCACCAACTGGGAGACCCAGGCACTGCCGATCGGCAACGGCGCGCTGGGCGGCATGGTCTTCGGCGGCGTGGCCACCGAGACCGTGCAGTTCAACGAGAAGACACTGTGGACCGGCGGACCCGGCTCGACGCAGGGATACAACTTCGGCAACTGGACCTCGCCCCGCCCCGGCGCCATCGAGCAGGTGCGGCGCGACCTCGACGCGCGCCTGCGGATCAGCCCGCCGGAGGTGGCCGACCGGCTCGGACAGCCCAAGAGCGGTTTCGGCTCGTACAACACGTTCGGCGACCTCACCCTCCGGCTGCCCACCGACCCGGGCACCGTGCGGGAGTACCGCCGCGAGCTGGACATCGCGCACGCCGTAGCCCGCGTGTCCTACGTGGACGGCGACGTGCGCTACACCCGGGAGTACTTCGCCAGCTACCCGGACGGCGTGCTCGTCGTGCGGGTGAGCGCGGACCGGCCGGGCAAGGTGGCCTTCACCGCCGGCGTCACCGCGCCCGGCAACCGGTCGAAGACCACCACCGCCGCGGGCGGGCGCATCACGTTCGCCGGCACGCTCGACGACAACAAGCTCACGTTCGAAAGCCAGATCCTGGTACGCAACGAGGGCGGCACGCGCGGCGACAACGCGGACGGCACCGTGACCGTCAGCGGCGCCGACGCGGCCGTCGTGATCCTGGGCGCGGGCACCGACTACGCCGACCGGTACCCGACCTACCGCGGCCCGGACCCGCACGCCGCGGTCACCGCCACCGTCGACGCGGCCGCCGTGAAGTCGTACGACGACCTGCTGGCCGCCCACCGCGCCGACCACGCGGCGCTCTTCGCCCGGGTCTCGCTCGACATCGGACAGTCGATGCCGGCGATACCGACCGACGAGCTGCTCAGGTCCTATGTGGGCGGCACGAGCCCGGCCGACCGGGCCCTGGAGGCGCTGTACTTCCAGTACGGCCGCTACCTGCTGATCGCCTCGTCCCGGGACGGCTCGCTGCCGGCCAACCTTCAGGGCGTGTGGAACAACTCGACGAACCCGCCGTGGGACGCCGACTACCACGTCAACATCAACCTACAGATGAACTACTGGCCCGCCGAGACCACCAACCTGTCGGAGACCACGGGACCGCTCTTCGACTACGTGGACGCGATGGTGCCGCCCGGCCGCCACACGGCGCGGTACATGTACGACAACCGGGGCTGGGTCGTCAACAACGAGACTAACCCGTGGGGCTTCACCGGCGTGCACAGCTACCCGCAGTCGTTCTGGTTTCCGGAAGCGGGCGCGTGGCTGGCGCTGCACTACTGGGAGCACTACCAGTTCACAAGGGACACCGCGTTCCTGCGGCAGCGGGCGTACCCGCTGATGCGCGAGCTGGTCGAGTTCTGGCTGGACGAGCTGGTGGTCGACCCGCGCGACGGCAGGCTCGTGGTGTCGCCGAGCTACTCGCCGGAGAACGGCGAGTTCACCGCGGGCGCCTCGATGTCGCAGCAGATCGTGTGGAGCCTGTTCACCAACCTGCTGGAGGCGGGCAAGGTGCTCGGCGGCGACGGACCGTTCCGCGCCACCGTCAAGACCACGCTGGCGCGGCTGGATCCGGGCACCCGGATCGGCTCCTGGGGCCAGCTCCAGGAGTGGAAGGGTGACTGGGACAGCCCTACCGACCAGCACCGGCACGTCTCGCACCTGTTCGCACTGCATCCCGGCGACCAGATCGCACCGCTCACCGACCCCGAGCTCACGGCGGCCGCCAAGGTCTCGCTGACCGCGCGCGGCGACGGCGGCACCGGCTGGAGCAAGGCCTGGAAAGTCAACTTCTGGTCCCGCCTGCTGGACGGCGACCACGCCCACAAGATGCTGACCGAGCAACTGCGGTTCAGCACGCTGCCCAACTTGTGGGACACGCACCCGCCGTTCCAGATCGACGGCAACTTCGGGGCGACCGCCGGTGTGGCGGAGATGCTGCTACAGAGCCACACCGGAGACGTGCACGTGCTGCCGGCCCTGCCGGGGGCCTGGCCGGACGGCTCGGTCGAGGGGCTGCGGGCCCGCGGCGACCTCACCGTCGACGCGCGGTGGGCCAGCGGCGCGGCCCAGGAGATCGCGGTGACCGCCGGCACTACCGGCGAGGTGACGCTGCGCAGCCCGCTGTTCGCCGGCCCGTACCGCCTCGTCGACACCACCACCGGCCGTACGGTGCGGCCGGAGGGCGCCGGCGAGCGGATCACGTTCACCGCGCGCGCGGGGCACCGGTACGTGGCCACCGCCGACGTGACCGTGGCCGTGTCGGCTCCGTCCACACTGGAGGTCGGTGGGTCGGCGCCGGTGACCGTGACGGTGGGCGCCGCGGCGAACGTCCCCGCGTCGAGCCTGCGCCTGGCCGCACCGGCGGGGTGGACCGTCCGCCCCGGCACCGTGCGGGTGCCGCGCCTCCAGGCCGGTGACTCGCAGGTGTACCGCTTCACCGTCGAGGCGACGTCCGACGCGGCTCCCGGCCGGGCGCGACTGAGCGCCAGGCTCACCGGTCCGGGCTGGCGGACGGCCGGGTTCGCCACGGTACGGCTGCCCGTGCCGCCACCCTGCCCGGTCCCCGACCCGGCGGCGGGTCCGCTCGTCGCGTGGGACCCGGCGAGCGGCGACACCATCGTGGACGCCTCGTTCTACGGCCGTGACGCCACCGTCCAGGGTGGAGCCGCCTACACGACCGGCGGCGCGCTGATACTCGACGGCGCCCGGTTCCTGCGCACCGCGCCGACGACGCTGGGATACCTGCCGAGCGCCACGTTCGCGGCGGAGGTGAAGGTGACGACCAGCGGTGGCTACCGCCGCCTTTTCGACTCCCAGCCGAGCGGCGACCCGGGCACCGACGGCGTCCTGATCGACCTGACGCCGTCCAACCAGGTGCGCTTCATCGGCGCCGGCCAGGGCGTCACGACGAACGCGGTCGTGCCGACCGGCCGGTACGTCGACGTGGTCGTCACCCTCGACGAGGGCGACCTGACCGTCTACCTGGACGGCCAGGTGGCCGCGACGGCCCAGGTGGGCCCGGCCGTCTTCGGGTGCAACCATCGGGAGCTGCGCTTCGCGGCCGACCAGGGCGGCGGGCAGCGCCTGACCGGCGAGGTGGACCGCATTGCCGTCTTCCCGTCGGCACTGTCCACAGCCGACGTGGGCCGGTGGCAGGCGCTCGCCTTCGGCGAGGGTGCGGGATCCTAGACGGACGGATCCAGTGGACGGTAGCGCGGGTTGTCGCCGAACTCCAGATAGGAGTAGTACGCGTTCGGCTTCGCCTGCCCCGCCAGCTCGCGGCGCAGCCAGCGCGCGTAGAACGTCGGGAAGTCGACCTCCAGGCAGTACAGGCCCGTGCCGCCGTCCACACTGTCCACCCACACGGTGCCGCGCCGCGGGCCGCGCACCACGAGGAAGAACCAGTCGCCGCACCCGTAGTCGACGAGGGGAAGCCGGCCGTCGACCCACGGCGACGCCACGTAGGTCTCACTGAGACGGTCGTAGTGTTCCTGGTACGAGGGGTCCGACTCGAGGCGGGCCACGTGCGCGTCCCAGTCGTCGGGCTGGCCGGTCAGCTCGCCGAAGTCGACGTCCGCCGACAGTGGACAGTCGCGGCCGAGGGCGGTGAGGCCGTCCTCCAGGCGTTCGAGCGCCTCGCCGAGCGGGACGACGCCCCAGTACGGACCGGCGCCACCGTCGCCGACGGCGGACACGAAGTGCCGGTACCCCTCGGGAAGCGGAGCCCCGATGGCGCGCTCCGCGCGGTCGAGGGTCGCGGTGTCGACCGGCTCGCGCAGCCGGTATCCGTGTGCCCGGCTGGCCAGCGACGGCGAGTCACCGGGCTCGCGGGCGGCGAGTGTCGCGAGCCCTTCGCGCACCCAGGCGATGTCCAACGTCACGGACGGAATAGTAGGCGGCCGGCGCACTTCCGGGAGGCCTAGTCGGGCAGCAGCCCGTGGTCGTGCGCGTACACGGCGGCCTGGGTCCGGTCGCGCAGACCGAGCCGGCCGAGGATGCGCGATATGTGGTTCTTGACTGTGCCCTCACTCAGGAAGAGCCGCCCGGCGATCTCCCGGTTGGTCGAGCCGGTGGCGACGAGGCGCAGGATGTCTATCTCGCGGGCGGTCAGCACCTCGTCGGGGCGGGGCGCGGGCGGCGGCGCGACCGGGCGGGCGCCACCGCGGGCGAGCGCGGCGGCCAGGCTGGCGGTCACCGACGAGTCGAGCTGCGCGACGCCGGCGTTGGCCAGCCGCACCGCTTGGGCGAGGTCGGCAGCGGGCAGGTCCTTGAGCAGGTAGCCGCTCGCGCCCGCGCGCAGCGCCTGCAACACGTACTCCTCGTCGTCGAACGTGGTCAGCATGATGACCCGCACCTCCGGCGCCCGCCGGTGCAGGATGGCGGTCGCCTCCACACCGTCCATCTCGGGCATGCGCACGTCCATCAGCACCACGTGCGGCGCCAGTTCGGCGGCCGCGTTGACGGCGGCCTTCCCGTCCGCCGCGGTGCCCACGACGGTGATGCCGGGCTGGATGCCGAGCAGCGACGCGATGCCCTCGCGCACGAGCTGCTGGTCGTCGACGACGAGCACCCGCACCGCGTCGCTCATGCCGCGCTCCAGGCCGGCGCCGGCGGGATCGTCACGGTGATGACCGTGCCGGCGCCCGGTCCACTGTCGACGCTCACCGCGCCGCCGACGAGCTCCACCCGCTCGCGCATGCCGAGCAGGCCGAACCCCTCGCCCGGCGTCGCGAACCCGCGCCCGTCGTCCGCGACGACGAGCCGCGCGCCCGCCTCGTCGAACGCCGCCGACACCGTCACCACGCTCGCCTTCGCGTGGCGGCGCGCGTTGGTCAGCCCTTCCTGGGCGGCGCGGTACAGCGCGGTGAGCGCCGCGGTGTCGTACCGGTCGGGCTCGCCGGTGACCGTGACGGTGACCGCCGGCTCACCCCCGTCGCCGGCGAGGCCGGTGAGCGCGTCCCGCAACGAGAACGGCGGCCGCTCCTCGCGCAGCGCGCGCACCGAACGGCGCACGTCGGCCAGCGCGTCCCGGGCCGACGCCCGCGCGTCGGCGATGGCCCGCTCGGCGAGCGCCGGGTCGCGGTCGGCGAACGCGGTGGCCTTCTCCAGCTGGATCGCGATCGCGGTGAGGTGATGGCCGAGGCTGTCGTGGATGTCGCGCGCCACCCTGTTGCGCTCCATGGCGGCGGACAGCTCCGCGACCCGGTCGAGCGTGCTCTCCAGCCGGCCACGGGCCTCGCGCTCGGCGCTGGCGACAGCCGCCATGCAGACGGCGAGCACCAGCCCGATCGTGAACATGAGGAGGTCGGAGACGTACTCGGCGTCCCGGTACCAGTCCGGTGTGGACAGGCTGAACCCGGTGACGATGAACGCGAGGCAGGCGGCGGCGAGCGCGACGCTGGTGGCCCGGCCGAAGGCGAAGTACGCGACGAACGGCACGAGCACGAACAGCGCCCGCGAGGTGCCCGACCCGTCGAGCGACGCGGCGGCCGCGAAGAGCCCGATCCGCGCGGCGAGCAGGACGCCGGGGTGGACCGGCGTGCGCCACTCGACCAGCTCGACGCCGAAGAGGAGGGCGAGCACGAGTACGAAGCCGGCGAGCCGGCCCGGATGGTCGAGGCCCTCACCGACCAGCGACCAGTAGACGCCGCCGGCGAGCACGGCGCCGTACACCACGGCCACCGCCCACGGGACGGGCCGCCGGGGACGGTCCATCCGGGCCTCCTTCCACGCCACCTGCAAGTGCAGGCTACGGCCCGGCGCCCGGATCCGGACCACCCGCGACCGCTTTCTGGCCGTTCCGCACGTGCCGTCCGACTGGCTGCTCGGCACTTACCCCGACCGGCCGCGCGCACCTACGGTCGCCGCAAACACGTATCCAGAAGGAAGGTGCCGCCATGTCCACAACCTGGTTGCTGCGCTTCGGGGCCGCCTGCGGCGTTGTCCTCGGGTTGTCCACAGCCGTGCCGGGCCTCGTCGAGGCGTTCACCGGCGAGACCGCGGCGACGAGCTTCGTCATCGGTGTCGGCGCGGCGTTCGGGGCGCCCGCCCTGACCGCCCTCTACCTGCGTCAACGCGTCGAGTCGGGCCACTTCGGCGCGATCGCGTACGCGGTGAACGTGATCGGTCTCGGCCTGTTCGCCGGAGTTGCCTTCGCCCTCAACTTGGTGCTGTTCTACGTCGACGAGGCGGTCGCCGACGAGGTGCTGGCCGGACCGACCCGCTTCGCGGTGCTCGGCAGCGCGCTGGTCTTCGTGGCCGGCACGATCCTGTTCAGCGTGTCGATGGTGCGCGCCCGGGTGCTTCCGACCGTGCCGGCGGCCGGGTACGGCGCCGCGTTCACGCTCCTGGCGCTGCTCGCCCCGCTGCCCGACTCGCCGCTGACCAGCGCGGTGCACGTGCTCGCCGGCGGATCGCTCATCTGGCTGTGCGTGGCGGTACGCGCCGCGACGGGCGGGCAGGCGGCCGGGCGCGGCGGCGCACAGCCGGAACGCACCGGGGCGGACGTGCGGACGCGGTAGCCGGCTGGTGACGCGGAGCGGTAACGGCCGGCTACGGCGGCGGACGCCGTAGCCGGCTAGTCACGCGGAGCGGTAACGGCCGGCCCGACGGCGGGCGGACGCCGTAGCCGGCTAGTCACGCGGAGCGGTAACGGCCGGCCCGACGGCGGGGGACGTCGTCCGCCGCGCGGTGGCGGCGCACGATCCCGGCCGACGTCGTCCACCCGGCGGTGGCGGCGCACGGCGCCGGCGGTGTGGTGCCGCGCGGCACCCGTAGACCGGCTCGGGAGCGGTGTGGCGGGCTCGTCAGCCCACCCACCGCGGCCGCTCCCGCTCCGCCTCGGCGACGCGCCGCGGTCCTCAATGGACCCGCCCGCCGCCGACGTAGGTGGCCACGACACGCGCCCTGTCGATCTCCTCCGGCGGCCCGGCGAACGGGTCGCGGTCGAGGACGGCGAGGTCCGCCGCGAGCCCCACCTCGAGCGCCCCGCACACGTGCTCGTGGTGGTTGACCCAGGCGCTGCCGGCCGTGTACGCGGTCAGCGCCGCCGACAGGTCCAGCGCCTGCTCGGCCAGGAAGGGTGCCGCCGACTCGCCCGGCGCCACCCGGGTCACCGCCACCTTCACGCCCCACAGCGGGTCGGGGCTGCTGACCGGCCAGTCGCTGCCCGCCGCGAGGTGCGCGCCGGCACGGTGGAGGTCGCCGAACGGGTACTGCCGGGCCGCAAGCCCTTCGCCGAGGAACGGGATCGTCAGCTCGTCCATCTGCGGCTCGTGGCAGGCCCACAGCGGCTGCATGTTGGCGGCCGCCCCAAGGTGGCCGAAGCGCGGCACATCCGCCGCCTGTACGACCTGGAGGTGGGCGAGGTGGTGCCGCCCGCCGCGCGGACCGTTGCGGTGGCGGGCGGCTTCGACCGCGTCGAGGGCCTCGCGCACGGCGCGGTCGCCGAGCGCGTGGAAATGCACCTGGAAGCCCTCCGCGTCGAGCCGGGTGACATACTCGCGCAGCGCCGCCGGGTCCACGAAGGACAGGCCGGCGTTGCCGGTGTCGTGACCGTGCCCGTCGCGGTAGGGCCGGGTCATCGCGGCGGTGAAGTTCTCCGCGACCCCGTCGAGCATGATCTTCACGGCCGGGGTCGCGAAGCGCCGCCCGGCGGCCGCAGCCGAGCGGCGCTCGCGCAGGTCGTCCAGCTGGTCGAGGCCGCGCTCGCGGTCCCACCAGAGCGCACCGGTCACCCGCGCCCGCAGCCGCCCGGTGGTGTCCGCGCGCAGGTAGGTGTCGAGCGGGTCGGGCTGGCCCAGGTAGGAGCCGACGATCGCGTCCTGCCAGCCGGTCACGCCGAGGGCGAAGAGGTGCCGCTGCGCGAGGTCGAACGCGGTGTCCAGGTCGTGGTCGGTGAGTGCCGGCAGCAGCCGGCCGACCAGCAGGGCAGCGCCCTCGTGCAGCATGCCGGTCGGCTCGCCGCCGGGGTCGCGCTCGATACGGCCGTCGGGCGGGTCGGGTGTGTGGCGGTCGATGCCGGCCAGGGCCAGCGCGCGGCTGTTGACCCAGGCGCCGTGGTAGTCGCGGTTGGGCAGGTAGACCGGGCGGTCCGGCACGGCCTCGTCCAGCGGCACTTTGCGCGGCGTGCCGCCCGGAAAGGCCTCCATCGACCAGCCACCGCCGCGTATCCACAGCTGGTCGGGGTGGGCGGCCGCGTAGGCGCGCACGCTCTCCACATACCCCGCCGCGTCGCTGTCCCGGTCGAGCGTGCAGCCGAGCAGCTGGATGCCCGCGTACACCGGGTGCACGTGGGCGTCGGTGAACCCGGGCAGGAGCAGTCCGCCGGCGAGGTCGACGACCGTGGTGCCCGGACCGGCGAGGTCGCGTACGTCCGGGCCGACGGCGACGATCCGCCCGCCGCGGACCGCGACCCCGCCGGGCCGGGAGCGACCGCCGGCGAAGACCGAGCCGCCCACGAAGACGAGGTCAGGCCTGGACACGACGCAACTTTAGGCCAGGCTGAACTTCTCGGCGTGCACCTGCCGCCGCGGGACGCCGAGCACGCGGAGGCTGTGGACGACCGCGTCCGTCATCGCCGGCGGGCCACAGACGAAGACGTCCCGCAGCACGATGTCCGGGATGGCGGCGGCGAGGTTGTCCGGGGCGAACGGCACGTTCGGCGGCGTACCGGCACCGGTGCGGCCGGTGAGTACGTAGAGGTGCGCGCCCCGGGCCTTGGCCAGGGCCTGGAGCTCGGGCAGCAGCACGGCTTCCGCCGCCGTGTGCACCCGGTACAGGACGGTCGTCGGGCCGCCCGGCTCCTCCAGCAGCGCCCGGATCGGCGTGATGCCCACCCCACCGGCGATGAGCAGCGACGCCGGGCGGGTCTGGTGGATGCTCGTGAACGCGCCGTACGGCCCCTCGACGAAGACCCGGCTGCCGACCGGCACGTGGCGCAGCCCGGCACTTCCCTTCCCGACTGCCTTCGCGGTCAGCCGCAGCGAGCGGCCATTGGGCGCCGCCGAGAGCGAGAACGGGTTGGCCCGCCACCAGCCGTGGTGGCCGGGAAACCGCCAGATGAAGAACTGCCCGGCCCGGGCCGGCAGCCGGTCGAGGTGGCGGCCGGTGACGTGGACGGAGACCACGTCGTCCGACTCGGGTATCACCGCCGCGACCCTGAACCTGTGGTGGAGGTTGCGCCACACCGGCAGGAGCAGGCGGCCGGCGAGCAAGGCGGCGATCACGAGCCCCCACACCGCCCACCAGTACGCCGTGGCCCACGTCGAGTCGAAGGTGGTTCCCTCCATCGCCTGGTGCACCAACCCGATGCCCAGCGCCACGTAGATCAGCAGGTGCAGGGCGTGCCAGGCCTCGTACGGCAGGCGGCGGCGCACGTATCGGATGGAAATTGAGGCGACCACCAGGATGATCGCGGCCGCCAACATGCCGAGCAGCGAAGCGGTCACACCGACCAGGCTGAGGAAGGTGTCCCACGGCGAGTCCGAGCCGAGGTCCGAGTAGCCGGCGACGATGAAGGTGAAGTGGAGAATGAGGGTCCAGAAGAGGCCGAACCCGATCCACCGGTGCCACACGGTGAGCCGGTCCATCCCGATGCGCCGGTCCAGCCACGGCAGGCGGGCCACCAGCACGAGCTGGAGCATCATGAGCGACGCGAGGTGCAGGCCGAAGAACTTGCCGGCGGTGAGCAGCGAGTTCTTGCCCTGGCCGTAGCGGACGAACAGGTACTCCACCACCGCGAGGTGAGCCGCGACGGCTGTCCACAGCGCCACCCGCGCCACCACGCCCACGGCCATGACAATCGCCCCCACATGATCGGCTTCCCGGCATTGTCAGTACGAGCGGGAGCGGCAGGTGAGGTCAGTCGGCTTTCCGACGCTTCGTGCTGAGCGGCGACTCAGCCGCCGGGCGCGGCGACTCAGCCCGCGGGCGCGGCGACTCAGCCCGCGGGCACGGCGACTCAGCCCGCAGGCGCGGCGAGCACGCTCATCACGTCTCGCAGGTAGGCGCGCCGGCCGTCCGCCGTGTCCGGCAGCACGCCCTCGGTGGAGTGTGCGAGCTGGGCGTGACCGAGGTACGCGCTGTAGGCGAGCAGGGCGCGCGACCGGGCCTCCGGCAGCGGGAAGCCGAGCCGGCTGAAGACCGTGACGATCAGCCCGATCCGCGCCCGGGTGACCCGGTCGATCGCCCGCGCCACCGCCGGCTGCCCGGCGGCGGCCAGCAACGCCGGACCCACACGGTCGCGCTCCGCGGCCTCGATCACCCGCACGATGAGGGCGCGGAGCTGGCCGGCCGGATCCTCGGTCGCGTTGGCGATCTCGTCGATCACGGCGGTGGTGGTCTGCTCCTCCCACCGCGCCAGCGCGGCCTCCAGCAGCGCCGCCCGGCTGGGGAAATGCCAGTAGAAGCTGCCCTTCGTGGTGCCGAGGCGGGCGGCGAGCGGCTCGACGGCCACCGCCGCCACCCCGCCGTCCGCGATCGCGACGAGCGCCGCCTCCACCCAGTCTTCCCGCGCCAGGCGGCGCTTCCCCTCGGCCATGCACATACGCTATCGTACGGCCAACCATACGGCATCGTATGGTGACTGTGGACGACAGGACGCCTGTGGACGGGGGCGCACATGACGTACGACGTGATCGTGGTCGGCGCGCGAGTGGCCGGCGCGGCCACCGCGCTCCTTCTCGCCCGCCAGGGCCTACGGGTCCTCGCGGTCGACCGCGCCGCCTTCCCCAGCGACACCCCCTCCTCGCACCAGGTCCAGCCGCCCGGCGTCGAGCGGCTGGCGCGGTGGGGCCTGCTCGACCGGCTCGGCGACGCGCCGCCCACCCGCCGGGTGCGTTTCGAGTCGTCCGGTGCGGTGCTCGACGGCACCTTCCCGGCGGGTGGCGCCATCCACAGCCCGCGCCGCACCGTGCTCGACCATGCGCTGGTCGAGGCGGCGCGGGCGGCCGGCGCCGAGGTGCGGGAGCGGTGGCGGGTGGCGGAGCTCGTCTGGGAGGACGGCCGGGTCGTCGGCGTCCGCGGAAGTTCACCCGGGGGTCAAGATACGGCCGCGCACGCGCGGCTGGTGGTCGGCGCGGACGGAAAGCGTTCGTTCGTCGCCCAGGCGGTGCGGGCCCGCGCGTACCGGCACCGCGCACCGCGCTCGTTCGCGAGCTACACGTACTGGGCCGGCGTGCCGATGACGACGGGCGAGCTGCACCAGCGCGAGGGCCTCGCCGCGGCCGCCTTCCCCACCAACGACGGGCTCACGATGGTGTACATGTCGGCGCCGCTCGCCGCCTTCGAGTCCTTCCGCGCCGACCCCGAGGGCGCCTACTTGGCGGCACTCGACCGGTGCGGCGACCTCGGCGCCCGGGTGCGGGCCGGCACCCGCGCCGAGCGGCTGCGCACGACGCCCGACCTGCCCAACCACGTCCGGCCGGCGCACGGTCCGGGCTGGTGCCTCGTCGGCGACGCGGGTGTGACCATGGACCCGGTCTCCGCGCAGGGCATAGCCAACGCCTTGCGCGACGCGGAGGGCCTGGCCGGCGCGATCACCGCCGGCCTCGGCGGCACGAGCCCGCTGCGCGCCGCGCTCGCCGCCCACCAGCGCGACCGCGACCGGGCGCTGCGCCCGATGTACGACTTCACGCTCCGGCTCGCGACCTACCACAGTGGACCAGCCGAGCGGCTCTTCCTGCGCACGCTGGCCGAGCTGCGGCGGCCGGCGGAGGTGGAGCGGCTCTTCGGGGCGTTCGCGGGGATGTCGCCGGTGGACGAGTTCTTCAACGCCCGCACCGCCCTGCGCCTCGCCGCCGCGCGCCTCACCGACAACGCCGCGAGGCGGTGGTCGTCGACCCCGGCCGGATAGGGGCTCACCCGCGGCCGCCACCGCACCAGCCAACGTACGACCGGGACCCACGGCCGAGGCTCACCGCCCCCGGTTTGGCGAATGACCGATGCGTAGGCGATTCGCACCGCCCTTCCGACGTCCACCGATATGTCGCCGTAAAGAAGACAATTAACTTCCATCAGCACTCCACAACAGGTGAACGATCGCCGACCTGTGCCCGAATACGGGATGCATTCTTCTCAATGTGTGGCTAGCTTCATTGCACCGTCGTGACGATGGAGGCCGCCGTGGCGAAGAGCGCACTTGTCGTCGGTTCCGGTCCGGTCGGCTGCACGTTCGCCCGGCTCCTGGTGAGCGCGGGGATGGACGTCACCATGATCGACGCCGGCGAGTCGAGATCGCCCGAGGTAGCTGGGCATCTACGAAATGCGGCGACCTATCAGCACAACCCGGACACATTTATCAACGTCATCAAGAGTAGTGCTACGCGGATATCGGTCCCGCCCGCCCGAAGATCCGAAAGCGATTCACACATCAACCCGGATCAGGATCCGGCGACCAATCTCGGCGCTTCCCGTGTCGCGCGGGCGATTGGCGGAATGGGCATTTTCTGGGCGTGTGCCACACCACGGGCACATCCGGTCGTCGAGCACATTCCGCTCGTCGGCGACGGCGAGCTCTCCCGGCTGTACGGCGTGGCGGAAACTCTCTTGCACACGACCGCCGACGCCTATGAAATGTCGACACAGGGCCGGATTGTCACGGAAAAGCTCGACGAGACCGGCTACGACGTACGTTGCCTCCCCCTGGCCGTCGAGCGGCTGAGCCTCGACCCTCCGCGGGTGCACTGGAGCGGGCCCGAGGTCATCCTCAAGGGCGGTGACCGCCACGGCCCGAGCGCGGCTGACGACCCCCGCTTCACGCTCCTGCCCGAGCACCTCTGCATCGGCCTCGTCCACAGTGGCGGGCGGGTCACCGGCGCGGTCGTACGCGACCTGACCACCGGCACAGAACGCACGCTCGTGGCCGACACGTACGTGGTGGCGGGCGGTTCGGTGCTCACTCCACAGCTGCTCTGGGCTTCCGGCATCCGGCCGGACGCACTCGGTCGCTACCTGTGCGAGCAGACGATGGCCACCTGCCAAGTGGCGCTCTCCGACGACCTCGCCCGGCGGCTCGACGACGGACCGGCCACAGTGGAGCCCAACCTCTGGATCCCGGTGGCGGAGGGACGGCCGTGGCACGCCCAGCTGCACCGCGGCATCTTCGGCTACGCGGCGGTACCGGCCGGCGTCGACCGGCGGACGGTCACCGACCTGGTGTGGTTCAGCACCTGCGACGTGCGGCGGGAAAACGCGGTGACCTTCTCCGCGCGGGTCACCGACCCCTACGGCCTGCCGCAGCCGACGTTCCACTTCGGACCGAGCGCGGCCGACCGGGCACGCGCCGACGACATGCTCACCGACATGACGAAGGCGGCGACAGCACTCGGCAAGTTCCTGCCGGGCGCCGAGCCCCGGTTCCTGGAAGCCGGCTTCGCCCTGCACATCACGGGGACGACCCGGATGGGCGCGGACAAGCGGGACAGCGTCATCGACCCGCATGGGAAGGTGTGGGGCCTCGACAACCTCTACCTCGGCGGCGGGGGCGTGATCCCGGCCGGTGTCGCCTGCAACACCACCCTCACGAGCATGGCCTTGGCCGTCCGCGCCGCGGAGGCCATCACCGCCGCCACGTGAGCCGGGATCTCGGCGAGCCCCGCCGGCCCGCGGACCGTGGCGCTGCCCGCGGGAGGCATCCCGAGGAGACGCTCCACGACTCATGCGGTCCCCAGGTGACGCGAAGGGGAAGGTGTGTCCCTAAATCGTCCCCACCTCGCCGAGGCGGAACATGACCTCTTCCATCTGGTCGCGGGTCAGCGGCTCGGCCTGTAGTGGGTGCGCCGCCTCGGCGCGGAGGCCGTCGAGGAGGAAGCCGACGCTGCGCCGCCACGCGTCCGGCGCGGCGCCCGTGGTGTGCCGCACGAGCATCGCGGTGGACCAGAAGACGAAGAGCATGTCCTCGCGGGTGAAGTCGGCGCGCAGCAGGCCTTCGCGCTGGGCCCGCTCGATGATGTAGCGCTCGCGCTCCTCGGTCACCCGGCAGATGACGGTGAGCTGCTCGGCGGCGTACCGACGGGAGATCACGTCGTTGAGCGCGGGGTCGCTGGCCTGGAGCTCGCATACGCCCATGACGTAGCCGGCGAAGCCGTCCCACGGGTCACGCGCGGCCTGTGCGCGCCTGGCGACCTCGCCGAGGCTCTGCGCGGCGAGCTCGGGCATGACCGCGTCGATCAGCGCCTCCCGGGTGCCGAACCGGTTGTACAGCGTGCCCGAGCTCACACCGGCCCGCTGGGCGATCTCCTCGAGGGGGGCGTGCAGCCCTTTCTCCCGGAAGACCATCACGGCGGCCACGCGGAGCTTCTCGATGTTGCGGCGCGCGTCGGCGCGCAGCGCACCCTTCGCCATGACCCTCCCCACCTAAGTTGACGGTGGCCCCAAGTTTAGTGCTACGGTTCCGACGTAAGTTGAGGCATTCGTCAAGATACCGGGGAGCGGCGTCGTGGATGACCCCGAGGTGGAGGCCCCAGAGGCACCCGAGGACGAGCAGGCGCCGGTCGCCCTCGTCATGGTAGAGGCGGACGGTTCCGACGTGTGTGCCGCCGACGGCACCTGCTGGTAACGAGGAGAAGCACGTGAAGATCGAGGTCTGGTCCGACGTCGTCTGCCCGTGGTGCTACATCGGCAAGCGCCGCCTGCGGCACGCGTTGGCCCGGTTCGACCACGCCGGCGAGGTCGAGGTCACCTGGCGCAGCTTCCAGCTCGACCCCACCCAGCGCCGCGGCGACAACCGGCTGACCACCGAGATGCTGTCCGGCAAGTACGGTGTGCCGGCCGCGGAGGCGTCCGCCATGCAGGAGCGGGTCACCGCGATCGCGGCCGAGGAGGGTCTCACCTACCACCTCGACAAGTCGCTCACCGCCAACACGTTCGACGCGCACCGGCTGACCCACTTCGCCGCGACGCGCGGCCTGGCGGACGACATCCACGAGCGGCTCTTCCAGGCCGCGCTGATGGAGGGTGAGGCGGTCGACGACACCGAGACCCTGGCGCGGATCGGCACCGACGTGGACCTTCCGGCCGACGAGGTGCGCAAGGTGCTCGACGGCGACGCCTACGCCGACGATGTCCGCGGCGACATCCGCGAGGCCCGGGCGCTCGGCGCGAACGGCGTGCCATTCTTCGTCTTCGACCGCACCTACGGCATCTCCGGCGCGCAGCCTATCGAGGTCTTCCTCGCCACGCTCGAGAAAGCCGCGGCCTAGCACCCGCCCGCACGGCCACGCGCCCGCGCCACACCCCGCGGCCCAGCGCACCCACGGCCTAGCACCGCCCGCACAGCCACGCGCCCGCGCCACACCCGCGGCCTAGCGCCCGCGCCACACCCGCGGCGCAGCGCCCGCGCCACGCTCGAAAGGCCGCGGCCCAGCGCCCACGGCCGAGCGCACCCGCCACCGTCGCGGCCCACCCCAACCGCCACATCCGCGGCCGAGCGCACCCGCCACGCTCGAGAAGGCCACGACCCAGCGCACCCGCCACGCCCACGGCTGGTTGAATGTCCCGCGCAGGCGCGCCCGCACGGGGGCGGCCCCGACATCGGAGGTCACGTGACCGACACGACGCGAGACGTCGAACGCATCTACTCCACGCCCGAGGTCGTCGCGAAGCTGCGGCGCCTGGCGGACGCGCTGGAGTCGGAGACGCCGTTCCGGATCCAGATCGCCGGGGAGCGGATCCGCGTTCCCGCCCGCGCCCAGTTCTCGATCGAGCACGAGCGGGGCGACGACGAGGAGGAGATCGAGTTCCAGCTCAAGTGGACCCTGGAAGAGGACGACGAGGACGAGGACGACGACGAGGAGTCGGACGTCTAGTGCGGTGACCACAAGCCTTCACGGGTGAGCGGGCGAAGGTCGCCGCTCACCCGGGCCGGCGAAGCCGGCCGACGTTGGCGCCGCACCGCGAGCCGGGCCCGCGGGCCCGGCTCGCTCGCGTAGTTCACGCCAGCACCGCCGGGCAGCCGAACACCGCCGCGAGCTCCGGCTCCCCGAACGCGGTGATCCGCGTGATCCGCCCGGCGGCCACCGTCAGCACGACCACGCCGTACGCCCGGAGCACGCCGTCGCCACCGTCCACATAGGCCACCATGGCCGGCTGGCCGTTGGCGCCCGTCGGCACCATCCGCCACCGCCCCGCGCCGAAGACGTGCCGGACCAGGAACGGCAGGCACGTCGCCAGCCCGGCGTACCAGGTGCGCTGCGGCGTCGCCTCCAGTACCAGGTCGTCGTGGAGGAGCCCGCGCAGCGCGTCGGGGTCGGCGTTCTCGATCGCCTCGATGTACCGGTCGAGCAGCGCCCGCCGCTCCGGCTCGCTCGGCTCCGTCACGTCCTCGGGGGCCGGCGCGACCTCGTCGAGCCGGCCGCGCGCCCGCTGGAGCGTGCTCTTCACCGCCGCGACCGTGGTGTCGAGGATGTCGGCGACCTCGGCAGCGGAGAACGCCAGCACGTCGCGCAGGATGAGCACCGCCCGCTGCCGCGCGGGCAGGTACTGCAAGCTCGCCACCACCGCCAGCCGCAGGCTCTCCCGCGACGCCACGATCTCCCCGGGGTCGACCAACGCGTCCGGCAACGGTTGCAGCCACGCCACCGACGCATCGGCCGCGAGTGGCGCCGCGGGGTCGTCCGCCGGCCCGCCGAGCCCGGACGGCAGCGCCCGCCGGTCGCGCCGCTCCAGCGCGGTGAGGCAGGTGTTGGTGGCGATGCGGTAGAGCCACGAGCGCAGCGACGACCGCCCCTCGAACCTGTCGTACGCCCGCCAGGCCCGCAGGTATGTCTCCTGCACCGCGTCCTCGGCGTCGGCGGCCGAGCCCAGCATGCGGTAGCAGTGCGCGAGCAGCTCGCGCCGCAGTGGCTCCGCCGCGGCGACGAACTCCCCCGGCGCCGCGGTTTCCGTGTCAGTCATGCCGATCCCTCCGACGGTATGACCCGGTCGGAGGGCCGAAGGAATCGCCAGGCCGCGGCGGGCGAGCGCCAGCAGGCGGCGGGCGTCCGCGGCGTCCGCGCCGGTCAGGGCCGCACCGGAGGCGAGAGCGAGGAGGTCGGCCGCCGACACGTCATCGGGTACGGCCGAGGCGGCCCGCGCCCGGTCGAGCAGTGCCGCCGCGGTGGCCCGCATCGACTCGTGCCAACGGTCGAAGTGCCGCGCGCGGCCGCCGGCCGGCACCGCGAGGGCCAGCGCTCGCTTGGTCGCCACGTGCGTGACGAAGTCGTCCAGCCACGCGAACAGCGCTTCCCCGGCTGAGTCGCCGGTCAGCAGGGCGGCGCCCCGGCGGCAGAGCGCGTCCACCTCGTCCGCGTACACGGCCGCGAGCACGTCGCCCCGCGTCGGAAAGTGCCGGTAGAGGGTGGCGTTGCCGACACCGGCGCGGCGGGCGACCTCGTCCATCGCGAACTCCGCCCCGGACTCCCCCACCACCTCGCGCGCGGCGGCCAGCAGCCGGCCGGCGTTTCGCGAGGCGTCCGCGCGCATTGGGGCTCCTTGCCAACCGGGGATGTCCCCGCTTACGGTACCAGGCAAGCGGGGATATCCCCGTTTAGGGAGGCGCGCCATGATCCTGAGCATCGCGGACCGCGAAGCCATCACCGACGTCATCAACCGGCACGGGCACCTGACCGACGACGGCGACTTCGACCGGATGCCGGAGGTGTTCACGCCCGACGTGGCGTACGACGTGACCGACCTCGGCGGGGGCGTGATCCGCGGCCTTGCCGCGCTGCGCGAGGCGGCCCTGGCGCTGGGCGCCGCCAACCCGGTCGCCCACCACGTCACCAACATCGTGCTCACCCCGGCCGGCGACGGCGAGGTGCGCGCTCTCTCGAAGGGCCTCGGCGTGCTGGCGGACGGCACCGCCGGCAGTGTGACCTACGAGGACACGCTCCTCCGCACCGGCGCCGGCTGGCGGATCAGCCACCGCGTGGTGCGCGCCCGCCGGGTGCCCCTGGGCCGGTGAAACGCCCGGCTGACACACCGGTGAAAGGTTGACGCAAGCCTCAGCTTCATAGGCTCCATCGCGATCCTTCGTCCAAGGGAGATTTCGATGTCCTGGAAGCGCGGGCTGGCCGTCGCCGGCGGCCTCGCCGTCGCCGCCACGCTCACCGCGGCCCCGGCGGCACAGGCGGCGGCGCCGACCGTGGCAGCCGCCGCACAATCCGGCACGCTCACCGCGGCCCCGGCGGCACAGGTCGCCGCCGGCTGGAGGTACGCCGGCGACTACCCCGACCGCAACGACTGCGAGGCGATGGGCCGGTACTGGATGGAGAACCGCGGCGCCCGCGCCTACTCCTGCACGCGGGTGGCCGGCCAACTCTGGGTCCCGATGGACAACTGACCGACGAGTCAGGACGGACGGCCGCCGCGACGAGCGCGCTCAGCCGATCGCCCCAGCCACACCACCCGGTCACGACAGGCGACCACCCAAGGGACACACCAGCCTCATCACCCCGGTCACGACGGGCAACCACCAACGAACACACCCAGGCACACCACCCGGTCAGGACGGGCGACCGGCGATGAGCGCGCTCAGCCGGTCGCCCAGCCGCGCGACCGGCTGGTGGAAGCGCCTCTCCCGCCGCTCGGCACGGGTCAGCTTCCGGGCCCACCGCTCACCCGTCCGGTGGTAGAACCACCGCGCCCACGGCGCCTTCGGCCGGGCCAGCCGGACCGCGCCGGCGTACAGCAGGACCGGGAAGAACAGCCCGATGAGACCGGTCCACAGCTTGCCCTTGAGAACGGTCACAGCGGCCAGGCCGAGGTTGAACGCCACGAGCGCGACGCCGGCCGCCCACCCGGCCACGCCGCCCCGTTCGTGGGCCTGGGTGAGGTCGGTGAGGTCCTTCGGTAGCACGCCGAGGACCAGCAGCCCGGTCACCGCGCAGGCGGCGAACACCGCGGTGACTGACTCCCGGCCTTCCTGCGACCAGTAGACGTCGCGCAGCCGCAGGATCAGCGCGAACTCGTCCAGCACGAGCGCCGCGCCGACCCCGAAGACCGCCGCGGCGGTGGCCCGCCAACCGGTCAGCTCCGGCGCGATCGCGAACCCGACGATGCCGCCGAGCAGCATCAGCCCGATGCCGAACACCGCGTGGTGGATGTGGAGGCCGCCGGGCGTGACGTTGCCCGGCCACCACTTCACGCCCGCTCTGATCATGCGGGTGGAGAAGCGGATGGCGACGAACCCGACCACCATCGCGGCGAAGAAGCAGAACAGCGGCAGCCGCCCGGTGTCCACAATGGTGCGCGCGAACCAGTGTCCCATGATGCCCCATATGTAACGCTATCAGCCTGGCGGCGCCACCGTTGGCGGAAACTTGAGGGCGGCCGCAGCATGGTGGGTGCGCCGTTCGTGTACATGGCAGTGCACGGCGAGAGGCGGGGGCACCGGATGCGGGACGCGGACAGTTTCGACGAGTTCTACCGCAGCACGTCGGCGCGCCTTATGCGGTACGGGTACGCCGTCGTCGGCGACCTGTCCGAGGCGCAGGACGTGGTGCAGGAGGCGTACACCCGGGCGTGGCAGCGGTGGCGGACGGTCGCCGAGCATCCACACCCGGAGGCCTGGGTGCGGCTGGTCGTCACCAGGCTGGCCACGGACCGGTGGCGGCGGCTGGCCCGCTGGCACACGGTCCTGCACCGCTCGGGGCCGCCGGAAAACGCACACCCGCCCAACGAGGACACCGTCGTGGTCGTCGCCGCGCTGCGCCGGCTGCCCGTGGCACAGCGGCAGGCGCTCGCTCTGCACTACCTGTTCGACCTGCCCGTCGCCGACATCGCCCAGGAGACCGGCGTGCCGGTCGGCACCGTGACGTCCTGGCTGTCCCGTGGCCGGGCCGGCCTGGCCCAGCTGCTCACGGACCCCTCCCCACCGGGCCGGACCCCGGCCACCACGCTCGTCAGACCACCGGAGGCACGACCCGGAGGGACACCGGCGACACACCCCGGACGGACAGCGGAGACACGGCCCGGAGGGGCAGCGAGGCAAGCCGCGACGAGGCCCGCCGCGAGCGGCGCGTGGGAGGGGAACGACGATGAGTGAGCTCGACCAGGCGTACCGCGCGCTGGCGCACGAGGCCGACACCGTGCCGCTGGCCGCGCCCGGCGCGCTGCGGGCCCGCGCCGACCGCCGCACCCGCCTCCGGGTTACCGCCGTCGCGGTCGTCGCCGCGGTCGCGGTGGGCAGCGCCATCTTCGGCACCCAGTGGATCGTCCGCGCCGACGGCACGGCGCCGCCGCCCGTGCCCCCGGGCGCGACGCAGTCCCCCACACCGCCGCCACCGACCTCCGCGCCGCCGACGTCCGCGCCACCGACCACGCCGCCTACCACCCCGCCGACGACGGCCCGGCCGACCACGCCGCCCGCGCGCAACACCCCGAAGAGCATCCCGAACAGCGCGTTCCTCCAGGTGGCCGACCTCAGCCGCGGGGAGCTGAACGGGGACACCGGGACCGACAACATCATGCCCACGCTGTGCGACGCCAGGTTCGCCAGCGACCGCTCGATCGACCTGCGGCGCAGCCGCCGGCTCACCTACTACAACGCGGGCACCCCCGTGGGCAACACGCCGGACGGCACCTTGACGCAGACCATCACCGTGTACGAGCCGGGTGGCGCGAGCCGCTTCGTCGACGAGGTACGCGACGCCGTCGCCGACTGCCCGTCGGAGGGCGACGACCGCTACCGCGTCGTCTCCGCCCCGAAGCGCGGGGACGAGTCCCTGATGTTCGAAAAGCGCTATCCCACCCTCGACGCGGAGGGCAACAAGACCGGCGGCGAGGACGTGCGGCTCGTCTCGGTGGTACGGGTCGGCGACATCGTGACGATCATCTACGAGACCGGCTGGGAGGACGGCTGGTCCGCCGAGCAGTCCGTCATGAACACCTTCACCACCAAGGCGACCAACCGCATCCGCTCCTGGTTGGACTAGGGCCTGTGACAAATCTTTGCCGGGCTGCGCCGGGCCCAGACGGCGACCCGCGGCGTCGGGCGAAAGGCCGCATACAACACCGGTGTGCGACCTCGCGCCCGCCACCACCGGACGCCGCCTGGACTCCGGCTCGCCTCGACAATCCTTTGAGCTCAGGAACGTGGGCTCGGGCGCGCCTGGCGGGGCGCACCCGGGCCCGCCGCGCGCAGGTCGCCCCGCGCGGCGAGCGCGTCCAGCGCGGCGAGGAGCCGGTCGACGTCGGCGTCGGTGTGCGCGGCCGTGAGCTGCACCCGCAGCCCCACGTCGGCCCGGGACACCAGCGGGTACGCGGCGAGCGTCACGTAGACGCCGCGCCGCCACAGCTCCGCCGCCACGTCGGCCAGGTCGCGCCCGTCGGCCAGCGGCAGCTCGACGATCGGGGTGCCGCTGGTGTTGGGCGTGGCCAGGCCCAGCGCGCGCACCCGGTCCAGCACCCGCGCGGTGAGCGCGTACAGCCGGCCGCGCAGCCGGTCGCCCCGCGCGTCGTTCACGTCGAACCCGGCCAGGACGGTGGCGAGCGACGCGGTCGGTGACGGTCCACTGTAGAGATACGGCGGGGCGGCCACCTTGAGGTGCTCCTTGACGGCGGTCGGCACGGCGATGAAGGCGAGCAGCGACGAGTAGGCCTTGGAGAAGCCGCCCACGAGCACGATGCCGTCGTAGCTCTCGCCGGACCACCGCACCACCGCGTTGCCCCGCGCGCCGTAGGGCGACGTCTCGTCCGGCCGCCGCTCGCCCAGCACGCCGAAGCCGTGAGCGTCGTCCACATAGAGCAGTGCCCCGTACTCGCCGCAGAGCCGGGCGTACGCGGCCAGGTCGGGTGGGTTGCCGGTCATGCTGTTGACCCCGTCGACGCAGACCAGCCGGGGCGCGCCGGGCGGTGCCGCCCGCAGCAGCTCCGCCAGCCGCGCGAGGTCGCCGGCGCGGAAGCGGTGCGCGGTGGCGCCGAGGCCGCGCGCGTACTGGCAGGCGTCGTAGATCGTGCGGTGCGCGTTGTGCTCGTACATGACGGTGCCCTGCCCGGCGAGGACCGGCACGACCGCCATGTGGATGAGCGTCACGGTGGGGAGCACGAGCGCGTCGGGCGCGCCGAGGAGGTCGGCGAGGCGTTCCTCGATCTGTGGATAGAGCGCCGGGCTGCCCAGCATGCGGGACCAGCTCGGGTGCGTGCCCCATTTCGCCACGGCCGGCGGGATCGCCGCCTGGATCTCCGGGTCGAGGTCGAAGCCGAGGTAGTTGCAGGAGGCGAAGTCGACGAGCCAGTGGTCGCCGACCCGGATCTCACGGCCGCGCACCTCGTCGATGACGGTGTCCATCAGCTGTCCCAGCTCGGCCGAAGTCGGCGGCGCCATCAAGCCGCCACCGGCGCGTCGGCGAGCCAGGTGAGCACGTCGGGGTGGTTCATCGGCCGGCGGAAGAGGAAGCCCTGCCCGTACCGGCAGCCGGCGGCGACCAGCGCCGCGCGGTCGGCTTCCTCCTCGATGCCCTCGGCCACGACGGTGAGCCCGAGCGTGTGCGCCAGTCGCAGGATCCCCTCGACGAGTGCCCGCTGCCGCGGCTGTGTGGACACCGCGTCGATGAACGACTTCTCTATCTTGAGGACGTCCGCGGGTACCTTGCGCAGGTAGCTCAGCGACGAGTAGCCGGTACCGAAGTCGTCGATCGCCACCCGGATCCCGGCCTGCCGCAGCCGGGCCAGGTCGTGCCGCACCCGTTCGTCGTCGCGCAGCAGCAGCGTCTCGGTGATCTCCAGGACGAGCCGGTCGGCGGGGAGCGCGCCCTCGGCGAGCCGCCGCAGCGTCCGGTCGACGAAGCCCGGGTCGCTGAACTGGCGCGCGGAGACGTTGATGCTGACGTAGGGCCCGGCTGGGCCACCCCAGTCGGCCGCGTCGGCGAGCGCCCGCTCGATCACCCAGTCGCCGATCGGCACGATCAGCCCGCTCTCCTCGGCCACGTCGATGAACCGGCCCGGCCCGAGCAGCCCGCGCGTCGGGTGCTGCCAGCGCACCAGCGCCTCCAGGCCGGCGGCGGCGCCGGTGCGCAGGTCGACGATCGGCTGGTACTGGAGCACGAACGACCGGTCCGCGACCGCCTGGTCCAGCTCCGCTCGCAGCTCCAGCCGGTCGCGCACCTGGTTGTGCAGCGCGGCCTGGTACCGCCGCCACTGGCCCTTGCCGGCGCCCTTGGCGACGTAGAGCGCGAGGTCGGCCTGGCGGAGCAGGTCGTCGCCGTCGATCGCCTCGGCGGTGGTGGCGATGCCGATGCTGGCGGGGCCGTTCACCACGCTGTCGCCGATCAGGTACGGCTTGCCGAACGCCGCGACCACGCGCTGGGCCACGATCTCCACCTCCTCCGGGTCGCGGGCGTCCTCGACCAGTGCGGCGAACTCGTCGCCGCCCAGCCGCGCGGCCGTGTCTCCGCCGGCCAGTTCGGCCGCCAGCCGCTGGGCGGCCGCGACGAGCAGCTCGTCACCGCAGGCGTGCCCCATCGTGTCGTTGATCACCTTGAAGTCGTCGAGGTCGATGAAGAGGACGCCGACCATCGTGCCGTTGCGGGCGGCCCGGCCCAGCGCCTGCTGGAGCCGGTCGTGGAAGAGCACCCGGTTGGCCAGCCCGGTGAGCGAGTCGTGGAAGGCGCGGTGGGTGAGCTCCTGCTCCAGCCGGCGGCGCTCGGTCACGTCCCGCATGGTCAGCACCAGGCCAGCCACCGTCGGCTCGGCGCGCAGGTCGCGGCAGGAGACCTCCACCTGCACCCGGGCGCCGTCCGGGCCGAGCGCCACCCAGTCGTCCTGGGTCGTGCCCCGCTCGCCGGCGCGGAGCAGGTCGAGCATCCGCCCGGCGAGCACGCGGGACGGCGGGTCGAGCAGGTCGAGCACGGGCGTGCCGGGGAGCGGGTCGGCGCCGAACATCTCGGCCGCGGACGGGCTGGCGTACCGGATGCGGTCGCCCGCGTCCAAGATGAGGATGGCGTCAGAATTGTTCCGCACGAGCGTGCGGAAGTACTCCTGGCTGCGCCGCTGGGTGATCTCCCAGGCCAGCCCGATGCGGTCGAGGGCGAGGGCGGCCTGTGCGGCCAGCACCTCGATGGCCTCGCGGAGCGTGGCGAGCGTGGTTTCCTCCGCCGCGACGAAAAGGGTGCCCGCGGTGACGACGAGTGGACATCTCGCGGCGACCTCGATGTGGCCGAGCCTGGCGGCCAGGCCGGGGTCGAGCGACGCGGTGTACACGAACCGGACGCCCGATCCGACCGGTGTGGACGGCGACGGCTCGTCGAGCGCGAGCACCACGCGGTGCGGGAGGCCGGCCGGCAGGAGGCGCCCCACCGCGTCCCGCACCGCCTCGGTCACCTCGCCGGCGTCGCTCGCGGAGACCAGCGCGGCACCCGCCTCGCGCAGCGCCCGCTCCCGGGAGACGACGCCGCGGTAGCCGCTGACCGCCCCGTAGAGCCGCGCCAGTACCAGCAGGAACATGACGGCGGCGACGAGCGCGCTGATCCCGACGTACCGGCCGTCGTCGCGGACGGCCTGGACGATCAGGACCACCGGCGCGACGAGGGTGGAAAGCGCGAGGAGCACGACCCGCCGCACGGTCAGGCCGGAACGGGCCGGCACGCGCGGGTCGGTGAGCGCGACCATCGACGGGTGCAGCGCGGCCGCGCCCCACGCGGCGTAGAAGACGATCCAGCCGATGTCGATCGGACCGCCCATCAGCCACGCCGCGCCGATGCCCAGGCGGGAGAAGCCGTACAGGACGTCCGCGACGAGCATGCCGACGCCGCCGGTCGCCATCAACAGGACGGCCGGGGTCAGCCGCATCGAAATTACGAGGCGGGTCAGGATCGCCAGGACCAGGACGTCGAAGAGGGGGTACGCGATGGAGATCGCCTTCTGCACCCAGGTGAGGTCGTCGGCGCGCACGTACGGGTCGATGAGGAACAGCCAGGACAGCAGCCCGAGCCCGACGGTGAGCGCGAGCGCGTCGAGCAGGCTGGCCCGGTCCCGCCCGGCCGCGCTCGTGCGGGCCAGCCCGATCATGCCGGCCGCGGCGAGCGGGAAGAACAGCCCCAGGTAGATCAGGTCGGCCAGCGACGGGAACGGCTGTGGATGGCCCAGGACGTCGGTCAGGAAGAGGTAGGTGGTGTCGCCCATCGCGAACGCGAAGATGCCGCCGGCCAGCAGCAGCCACGGCAGCTTGCGGCGCGGGCGGTTGCGCACCACGCCGGCCGCGACCGCCGCGGCGCTGACCGTGCCGATCGCGGTCCAGATCGCGATGTGCCAGCCGGGACGCGCGTAGTAGACCACCGTCAGCACGATCATCACCGCGGTGAACCCGGCGATGGTCCGACGGCTGGACATGGTCACCTCTCCCCCGCGCACCGGTCCGGCAAACTTTTTGCTGGCAGGCCTTACCGCTGGCCCACCTGCCGGGCCGATATCCGTAGGCTAACCCTCGGATGATCCGTTGAAGCAGCGTTCAGGGGCGGCGTGTGGACCTTCAGGTGGCGACCCTCGCCGAACGTCCCGACCTCGCTCCCCTGCTCGACGACCTCCTGGGCACCTGGCCGCGCTTCCTGCACCACCATCCGCTCTCGACCCTCTTCTACACCTCCGTCGCGCCGCGCCACCCCGGCTTCTGCCTGGTCGCGGTCGAGCGGTCGGCGCCGGACCGGCCGGTCGCCAAGGCGTACAGCTTCCCGGTCTCCTGGGCGCCGGGCCACCTGCCACCCGACGGGCACGACGCGGCGATCATGACGGCGGCCGGCGACCTGTTCGACGGCCGGCGGGGCCGCCTGGTCGTGGGCGTCGAGGTCACGGTCGAGACCGGATGGCAGGGGCGCGGGATCTCCCGGGTCATGGTCGACGCGATGCGGTCCAACGCCGCCCGCCACGGCTTCGCCACCCTCCTCATCCCCGTGCGCCCCGTCCACAAGCATCGGGAACCCGAGGTGCCGCTCGCCGGGTACGCGGCCCGCACCCGCCCGGACGGGCTCCCCGCCGACCCGTGGCTGCGCACGCACGTCCGCGCCGGCGGCCAGATCGTGGGCATCGCGCCGGCGTCGATGACGCTGGCCGCGCCGCTGGCCGACTGGCGGGAGTGGACCGGGCTGGCGTTCGACGCGCCGGGGCCGGTGCGGGTGCCCGAGGCGCTCGTGCCGGTGTGGTGTGACCCGTCACACGACAGCGCCGTCTACGTCGAGCCCAATGTGTGGGTGCGGCACGCGCTGCGCTAGACCGCCCTGCGGGCGGACAGCATGACCATCCCGGTGTATCCCCAGTCGGGCAGGTCCGGGTCCGCGTCGATGCGGCTCACGACAAGATCCATCGTGTACCCGTCGAAGGCCTCGCCGATCGTCTGAGAGTCCACCGGCACGCCCGGCCATTCGCGGCCGCCGGAAATTGAGTACCGTCCCATGTTCTCCATGAACGAGGCGACGAGGTGCTCGCCCGGCCGTACCGTCCGCGCGAACGCCCGGCAGAACGCGGCGAACTCGGCCGGGTCCTCGGTGGCGCTCTCCGCGACGAAGTTCATCGACGCCAGCGCGTACCGGCCCTCGGGCAGCCGGAACGCGTCCGCGCGGGTCACCCGTACCCGGGACAGCGCCTGTGCCAGCGACGGCGGCAGCGCCGGGTTGCGCAGCCGGCATCGCGCGTAGAACGGGTCCCAGCTCGGGTCCGGGCCGTCGCGCAGCTGGCCGCGCAGGTACGCGACGGAGGCGGCGCTCGGCTCGACCGCGTGCACGAGCCGGCTCGCCGCGGCGGCCAGCGCGAGCGGATACAGGTTGGGGCCGGCGCCAAGTTCGACGGTGCGGTCGAGGGAGCCGGCCGGGATGCGGGCGTACACCGCGCTGTGGTGGTCGATGACCGCCTCGTCGGCGCGGTGCAGGCGGCGGTAGTTTTCCGCGAGGTAGTCCGCCACCGGCCACGCGTCCCAGTCGGCGTCCCGGTTGCGCAGCATAGAGTGGATCTTAGTCGGCCTCGGTGACGGCGACCTCGACGCGCTGCACGAGGTTGTTGGCGAAGCCGCCGCGGTTCCACGGTGGACGGTCGGGCTGGGTGCGGCCGGACGCGTCGGTGGCCCGCGCGCCGAGCGTGTGGCGGCCCGGCGTGGCGGTCCACGCGAACGTCCACCGGCGCCACGCGAAGTCGTCGCCGGCCGGGTCGAGCGCGTCTCCGCCCCGCCTCGCGCCGCCCTCGGCCGGACCGGGCGCGGCCCCGCCCCACGTCGCGCCGCCGCCGACCGGATCGAGCGCGGCCTCGGCCCATGTGGCGCCGTCGGTGGTCACCTCGACCCGCTCCACCGGCGCGTGTCCGGACCAGGCGCGCCCGTCGAGGATGACGGGACCGGGGCGCAGCACCCGGACCCTCGACATGAAGTCCGGGAAGCCGGGCGGCCGCACCAGGGCCCGCGGCTCGATGCGGGTCACCGGCACGCCGGGCTCGTCGGGGCGCTGGCGCAGGCGGTAGGCGACCGCGTTCTGGAAGCCGTCGAACGGTCTGTCCACAATGGTGATCCGGCGCAGCCACTTCACGTGCGCCATGCCGTACCAGCCGGGGACGATGAGCCGCAGCGGCGCGCCGTGCTGCGGCAGCAGCGGCGCGCCGTTCATCTCGTAAGCCAGCAGCGGCTCGTCCCGCAACGCCTCGGCGACCGGCAGCGCCCGCTGGTAGTCCTGCTCGACGCCGCGCTCGATGCCGTGGTCGGCGCCGGTGAACACCACGTCGACCGCGCCCTCGCCGACGCCGGCCGCGCGCAGCAGCGGGGCCAGCGGCGTACCGGTCCACTCGGCGGTGCCGACCGCCTCGACCAGCCACGGCTGGCTGACCGGGCGCGGCTCCAGCAGCGCGCGGCCGTTGCCGGCACACTCCAGCGTGACCCGCCGGGTGACCCGCGGCCGGGCGCGCAGATCGGCCAGTCGAGCCGCAGCGGCGTGCCGACGAGGCCGTCGACGTCGAGCACGTGGGTCGCGGCGTCGGTCTCCGGGATGTCGTAGTGGATGAGCAGGTAGTGCAGCCCGGCCGGGGTGACGTCGTAGCGCAGCGCCTCGAGCGGCATGCCGTGGTTGCGCGCGGCCAGGCCGAGCTCCTCGGCGCTGATCCCCTCGCCCGCCTCGGCCAGCCGCGCCGGCCCGCTGACCGCGCCGTCTACTGTGGTCACTGGTCCCGGTCCTCTCCTCGCGCGGCGGCGCCCGGTGGGCGACCGTCGCGGGCCTCGTGCAGGCACCCCGGTGGCAGGTGGAACCAGCGCAGCGCCTCGAAGTCCGCGGCCAGCCCGGTCGGCCCCTCGTCGAGCGTCTCAGGGTATCCGGCCAGCAGCCGCCGCGCCTCGTCGAGGTATCCGGCGAGCGCCTCCTCGCCGGCCCGGCGCGGGCGGGCGGGGCGGGCGAGCGTGCCGTCCACCGCGTAGATGAGGTCGCGCAGCCGCGGCGGTGGCCGGCGGGTGCCCGCGCGGTGCCGCCACAGGCCGGTGTGCGGGTCGAAGCGGTAGTCGCCGAGCAGCCGGTGGCCGTGCCGCGCGACGAGGTCGACCGCGTCGACCAGGTAGTCGGCGACGGTGTCGGAGATGAAGTAGTTGAAGTTGATCCGGGTCCAGCCCGGCTTGATCCCCTCGCACCCGTGGCGGATCTCGTCCTGGAAGCGGTGCGAGTGCGTGGTGTCGATGGCGAGCAGCCGGTGCCCGTACGGCCCGGCGCACGAGCAGCCGCCGCGCGCCTGGATGCCGAACAGGTCGTTGAGCACCGCGACCACGAAGTTGTGGTGCAGCCAGCGGTCGCCGCGGCGGATCCGCAGCGAGACGATCGACAGCCGCCGGGCCTCCGGGTTGCCGAGCAGCTCGATGTCCGGGTTGGCTGACCAGCGGCTCAGCGCGCGCTTCCACAGCCGCTCCTCGCTGGCCTGGATCGCGTCGGTGCCGACCGCCTCCTTGAGCGCGAAGACCAGCCCGGCGCGGATCGACTCGACGATCGCCGGTGTGCCGCCCTCCTCCCGGGCGATCGGGTCGTCCAGGTACCGGTGCGAGGTGGGGTCGACGAACGCGACCGTGCCCCCGCCGGGCACGGTGGGCACCGGGTTGCGGACCAGCTCGCGGCGGACCACCAGGACGCCGGGGGTCTGCGGCCCGCCGACGAACTTGTGCGGCGACAGGAACACCGCGTCCTTGTGGTCGCCGGCGCCGGGCGCGGACTCGCGCACCCGGATCGGCACGTAGGGGCCGGCCGCGGCGTAGTCCCAGAACGAGAGCGCACCGCGCGCGTGCAGCATCGCGGCGACCCGGTCGGCGTTGGAGAGGATGCCGGTGACGTTGGAGGCGGCGGAGAAGCTGCCGATCCTGACCGGCCGGTCAGCGTACCGGTCGAGCGAGGCGGCCAGCTCGTCCAGGTCGATGTGCCCGTCGCGGTCGGCGCCGATCGGCACGACGTCGGCGATGCTCTCCCGCCAGGGCAGCTCGTTCGAGTGGTGCTCGTACGGCCCGACGAACACGACCGGCCGCAGCGCCGGACCGGGATGCCCGGCCGGCAGGCGGAGCTCGAGGATGCCGATGAGCTTGTTGACCGCGGTGGTCGCCCCCGAGCCGCAGAAGATGACCAGGTCCTCCTCGGTGCCGCCGACCGCGTCGTGGATGATCTGGCGGGCCTCCTCGCGCAGCCGCCCGGTGGCCAGGCCGGTGCCGGAGCTCTCGGTGTGCGTGTTCGCGTACCGGGGCAGCACGTGCGCCCGGATCGCGTCCTCGATGAAGTCGAGCGAGCGGCCGGAGGCGGTGTAGTCGGCGTAGGTGATGCGGCGCGGCCCGTACGGCCCGTCGAGCACCGCGCCCTCGCCGATGATGCCGGACCGGATCCGTTCCAGCAGCGCGGCCTTCGTCGGCTCCGCCGCCCGCGTCGTCGCGATCACGCCGGTCATATGTCGAGAGTGCGCCCCGAACCGCCGCCCCGCCAAGAGCCTTTCGGGCAGCCCGGCGGGCGTAAACCGGACACACCGGCCAGCCTGGGCATTCGCCTGTCGTCCCGGCCGCGCGGGCGTAGCGTGAACCGGAGGCGCACGGGGGGTCATTGCGAGGAGGCTGCCATGCTGTCGGATTGCACACCGGTCGCGACCCTGCCCACCGCGGACGTCGCGCGGGCCCGCAAGTTCTACGAGGAGACCCTCGGCCTGTCCCCGCTGCGTGAGGACTTCGCCGGCATCACGTACAAGTGCGGCGAGGGCAGGGTGTTCCTCTACCAGTCCGAGTACGCCGGCACGAACCGGGCCACCGCGCTCACCTTCCCGGTGGACGAGGACAGGTTCGACGCCGAGGTGGACGCGCTGCGCGCCAAGGGCGTCACCTTCCAGACCTTCGAGTACGAGGGCATGGAGTGGAAGGACGACGTGATGATCAGCGAGGGGATGAAGGCGGTCTGGTTCACCGACCCGGACGGCAACATCCTGAACCTCGGCACCGGCGAGCTTTGACGCCATGCTGGAGGGATGACAGACCACAGTGGAGGCGTCCTCGACGAGGCGTACGTACGGTTCTCCCGCACCGGACCGGAGTGGGGCGAGGACCAGCTGACCAACCACGGCCCGATGGCGGTGGAGGTGCTGGTGCGGCGCGGCCGCGCGGACATGGTCGACCGGTGGGTGGACCGGTACGTGCGGCGCCTGGACGAGCTGCCCGGGCCGGGCGACCGCATCACCGCGCGGACGTGGCCGGCGGCGCTGGGCGACGGGCGGCGGCTGGGCGACTGGTCGGCGTACTTCGCGCACGAGGTGACCGAGCGTCCCTGGCGGGAGGTGCTCGCCACCTGGTGGCCGCGGCTGCTGCCGGGCATCGTCGCCGGCACGACGCACGGCGTGATCCGGGTCGGTCACGTGGTGCGGGCGCTGCTGGCCGGCGCGGAGAGCCCGGCGACGCTTGCGGAGCTCGCGCACGGGCTGGCCTTCTGGGCGGCGCGGTCCCGGCCGGCACCGCGGGCCGCCGCCCCGGCCGGCCGCCTCGACCCGGACGCCGCGCTCGCCGCCATGCCGCGCATCCCCGACCAGCGGGGCACGGTCGCGGCCCGCTTCGGGCAGTTCGAGGACCTGGACGGCTGGCCGGCGTCGGTCGCGGCGCTCCGGCCGGCCGGCGCGCCGGGCGAGGTCCGCGAGCGGCTCGCCGACCTGGTCGCGGCGGCCACGCTGCGCTACCTGCGGCACGGCCACGGCAGCCCGGTGCTGCTCGTGCACACCGCCACCGCGCCGAACGCCGTCCTGCACACCCTGCCGGCGCTGCCCGAGGACCTGTGGACACCGAGCCTCGCCGCGGCGTGGACGGCGACGGCCGCCATCGACGCCGCGTACGCCCCGGCCGAGCCGGCACCCCGCGCGGCGCTCCCGGGCGCGCCGGAGAGCTCGACCGACGCCCTCCAGCGGGCGGTGGAGCACGGAGACGAGCACGTCATCAAGTTCACCGACACGGCGGTGGAGGTGTACGCCAGGACCGGTGACCCGGACGCCCTCGCCGCGGTCGCGCACATCGCCACGCTGATCGAGCCGGTCCGGGCATGACAGGGCCGCCGCGCCCGCGGCGGACGGCTCAGTCCATCCCCGCTGGCGTGTGCCACCCGCCCACCGGCGGCTTGCGCACCAGCTTGAGCACGTCGCGCCAGCGCCCCGCGCTCGGCGGCGACGCCGCGATGAGGCGATCGACGAACGCCCGCGCCACCCACTCCTCGCGGAACGCCGGCCAGCTCAGCTCGCGCCCGCCCGGCCCTCCGTCGCGGGCCCGCACCAGCCACCGGCCGCCGTCCTCGTGCAGCCAGATGTCGCGCCGCTCGGGCCCGCGGGATATCTCGTTCCACCACCGCCCCGCCAGATCCATCCCGCCAGGTTATCGAACACATGTTCTAGTCCACAACCGCGTGGCACCATGCCCCTGTGGATATCTCTCTGGTACCGCCGCACCTGGCCGGCGACGGCGCGTTCCTGACCGCGACCACCGACCTCGTCAACCGGGTGTACGCCGACGCGGAGAAGGGCCTCTGGCGCGAAGGCGCCGAGCGGACCAGCCCGGACGAGCTGGCCGGCGTCGTCCAGGCCGGCGAGCTGGCCGTGGCCCGCCTCGACGGGCACGTGGTCGGCGCGGTGCGGGTGCGGCGGCTGGACAGCGGCGAGGGCGAGTTCGGCATGCTGGTCGCCGACCCGGACCACCGCGGGATCGGGCTCGGGCGCCGGCTGGTCGACTTCGCCGAGGGCTGGGCGCGCGAGCAGGGCGCCACGACGATGCGGCTGGAGCTGCTCGTGCCGCGCGAATGGGACCACCCGGTCAAGGAGTTCCTGCGCGGTTGGTACACCCACGCCGGGTACCGGCCGGTGCGCCGCGGCAGCCTCGCCGACGACTACCCCGCGCTGGCGCCGCTGCTGGCCACGCCGTGCGACTTCGTGATCTACCACAAGCCACTGTCGGCTTAGGACACCAGCAGCAGGGCCTTGCCCACCACGGCGCGCGCCGCCAGCGCACGGTGCGCCTCGGCCGCGCACTCCAACGGGTACGTGGCGCCGACGACCGGGCGCAGGCGGCCCTCGACCGCTTTCGCGAGGGCCAGCGACACCGTCTCGCGCACCTCGCCGGCCGGCGGCGGCCCGTCCGTCAGCGGAGTCACGACCCGAAGCCCGCGCGCCGACACCGCGGACGGGTCCGGCTCGGTGAAGCCGTCGCTCGTTCCGTAGGTGACGAACCGCCCGCGTCCGCGACGGCGTCCACGGCGGCCGTCCCCAGTGGACCGCCCGCCCCGTCGTACACCAGGGCGGCGCCGCCACCCGTCGCCTCGCGTACCTCGCCGGTCCAGCCCGGGCGGGTGTGGTCGACGGTGACCCGCGCGCCCAGATCGCGGGCGAGCGCCAGCTTGGCCTCGCTGGAGGCCGCCGCCACCACCCGCGCGCCGGCGTCGACCGCCAGCCGCACCAGCAGGCAGCTCCACCGGTGTGAGCACCTCCGGGCCGCCGAAGGCGGCCACCTGGATCGCACGCGTGCGATCCAGCCCGCGACCTCGAGTGCGGTTGAGGTCAAGACAGGCGCACGGTGTCCAGCCTCACGGGCGCGGTGAAGACGAGGTACACGTCGTGCCGGCCGCCCGTGCGGCGCAGCGCCGCCGAGACGTCCGTCCACGCGTAGCGGCCGCCCGTGGCCGGCACCGCCACGGTGCCCAGCGGCCGCCCGCGGGTCGGGTGGTCCAGCCGCACCTCGACGGTCGCCGGCGCGTCCGCGGAGACGCGCAGCCAGGCACGGCCGGGTCCGGCACGGAGGTCCACATCGGAGTACCGCACCCACTGCCCCGCCGCCGTCGCCGCGACCGCCGTGCCGGCCGTCCTCGTCGTGTCGACGAGCGTGGTGCCCGCGTAGTCGTCGAACGTCCAGGCCGCCACCGGCGTCCGCAGGTCGCGGGGCGGGATCGTCTCGCCCTTCACCTTCAGCGTCGCGGTCCGCCGGATGTCCGTCGCCGAGGCGCCGACGAGCACGTCGTAGGTGCCGCTCTCCACCACCGGCCGGCCGCGGGTCACGTCCCAGTAGGACAGGTCGGCGGCGGTGAGCGGGATCCGCACCGCCTTCGTCTGGCCCGGCGCCAACGACACCCGGGCGAAGCCGCGCAGCTGCTTGACCGGCTGCTCGGCCCGCGACCGTCCGAAGTGGGTGTACAGCTGCACGGTCTCCACGCCCGCACGCGGCCCGGTATTGGTGACGTCGAGCGTGACACCGGTGCCGTCCACGCGCAGCGGCGAGTACCCGAACGTCGTGTAGCCCAGCCCGTGCCCGAACGGGTACAGCGGCGTGCCCCGGTGGTAGAGGTACGTCATCCCGGTCTTCGCGATGTCGTAGTCGAGGATGTCGGGCAGCTCCGCGTCGGAGCGGTACCAGGTCTGGGTGAGCCGCCCGCTCGGGTTGGTGTCGCCGAAGAGGGCGCCGGCGACCGCGTTTCCGGTTTCCTGCCCGGCGTGGCTGGTCCACAGGATCGCCGGCACGTTGGCCTGCTCCCAGTTGACGGTGGTGGGATAGCTGTTCTCCAGCACCACGACCGTGTTCGGGTTGGCCGCGCGGACCGCCTTGACGAGCGCGGCCTGGCCCGGCGCGAGCGCGGTCGAGACACGGTCGTTGGTCTCCCGCCCGTTGATGGCCGGCATGCTGCCGACCACGACCACCGCGACGTCCGCGCCGGTGGCGGCCGCGACCGCGCTCTCCGCCCCGCCGCGCACGACCTCCTTGGCGAACCGCGCCGCGGTCGCCGCCGTCGGCGCGCCGAGCGCCAGCCGGCCGTCTGAGTCGACGGTCAGGTACCGGTTGGCCGGGAACCAGGGCTCGCGGGTCTCGTAGCCGGCGTACCGGATCGCGAACGTGCCGTCCGCTTGCGCCTCCAGCTTGAACTGCTGCTGCACGTACCACCCGTTGGGCTGGGCGTCGCGGGTGACGAACGGCCCCCAGTTGTACCCGAGGTAGCGCCCGTTCGCCGCACTGCGCAAGGTGAGCAGCCCCTCGCCCCAGTCGAAGACGTCGAACTGGGCCGCCTCGCCGGCGGTGGCCCCGCGCACGGTGACGGCGTCGGCGTCGGTGGTGCCGGTGGCCGTGACGTACCGGCCGGTGGCCACGTCGCGCAGCGCGATCCGGTCCACGCCCTCGCCGCCCACGACGGTGGCGCCGGCGCCGAGCCGGGCGGCGATGCCCTGCCGCGGTGTGACCGTGTACGGCGGCGTGCCGCTGTACCAGTCGGTGTAGACGGTGTCGGCGAGCGGGCCGACGACCGCGATCCGGCGGGTCTTCGCCGGCGACAGGGGTAGCGTCCCAGAGGCGTTCTTCAGCAGCACCAGCTGCGCGTCGGCGGCCTCGCGGGCCAGCCGCCGGTGTGCCGGCGAGTCGATGACGTCGGGCGTGATGGCCGCGTAGGGGTTGCGCCCCGGCGGGTCGAACTCCCCGAGCCGGAACCGCACCGAGAAGATGTGCCGCAGCGCGTCGTCCACATCGGACCAGGACAGCAGCCCCCGCTCGGTGGCGGCGGTGAGCGCGGCCACCGTCGAGGCGCTGCTGGCGCCGTCCTGGGTGAAGCTGTCGACGCCCGCCCGGACCGCGGCCGCGTTCGCCTCGGCCTGGGTGGCGTAGTAGGCCTGCGGCCCGGTCAGGTTGCCTGGCGCGTACGCGTCGCTGACCACCATCAGGTCGCGGTCGGTCCAGCCGCGCACCTCCGCGTCGAGCGACGGCTCCACAGTGGCCGGTCGCCCGTTGACGAGATTGTAGGAGGTCATCACGCCGGTCGCCGCGCCGGCCGCGATCGCCGGGCGGAAGACCGCGTACTCGTAGTCGTGCAGCAGTCGCGGCGGCAGCACCGACGAGGTGGTCTCCCGGCGTACCTCGTTGTTGTTGGCGAGGTAGTGCTTGAGCGTCGGCGCGGCCTGGAGATACGTCGGGTGGTCGCCGGCGAGGCCGCGGGCGTACGCCGTGGACATCACGCCGGTGAGGTACGGGTCCTCGGAGTACCCCTCCTCGTTGCGCCCCCAGCGCGGGTCGCGCAGCGGGTTGACCACCGGCGCCCACAGGTTGAGGCCGTTGTTGGCCGGATCCTGGGCGTGGAAGCCGCGGGCCTCCCGCCCGACCGCGTCGCCGATCCGCCGGATCAGCTGTGGATCCCAGGTGGTGGACAGGCCGATGGCCTGTGGAAAGACCGTGGCCTCGCCGAGCCACGCGACTCCGTGGAGGGCCTCGGTGCCGGTCCGGAAAGCTCCGATGTCCAGCCGCGGGATCGCCGGCTGGTACTGGTGCAGGAGCGAGATCTTCTCGGCCGGGGTGAGCCGGCCGACGAGGTCGTCGATCCGCACGGCGAGGGGGAGGTCGGGGTCACGGAAGGGGTATGCCGGCTCGGCCGCCCGCGCGGGGACGGCCGGGGCGAGCAGGACGGCGGTGATGACGGCGGCCAGCCAGGCTCTCGGTGCGCGCACGCCGACGACACTTGCCGACGGCCTGGGAACGTGTCAATAGTTTAGACGCCATACGAACTATTCGGTGGAGCGAGGTTGCCGAAACCGTTACGAAATCATCGGTTGACCCCGTTGACACGGCGGCCGGTGGTCAAGTTAGCTTGCGAACGAGCAGTCGAAGCGCTTCGACTTCCCTATTCGACACGTCGCCCCGCCGGGGCGCGGGCCCGTTGACGCCGGGCCGGCGAGCCGCGCCCCGTACCCACCCCCTGTCTCGCTACGCGGGCCGGCCGGTCCGCCCACCGCTCCACGAGGAGACAGCCATGAGACTTCTTGCACCGCCCCTCAACTTCCGTGTCCACAGGCAGGACGGGCGGCGTCGCCGCCGCGCGGGGACCGTCGCCGTGCTCGCCGCCGCCTCGCTGGTCCTGGCCGCCTGCGGCGCCGACTCCGACGACGGCGCCAGCGGCGGCGACGGCAAGACGCTCAAGCTCTGGCACTACGAGGGCGCGACCAGCGCCATGGGCGTGGCCTGGGCCGAGGCGATCAAGCAGTTCGAGGCGTCCCACCCGGGCGTCAAGGTGCAGTTCGAGGCGAAGGGGTTCGAGCAGATCCGGCAGAGCGCCGGCATGATCCTCAACTCGGACGAAGCACCCGACATCATGGAGTACAACAAGGGCAACGCGACCGCCGGCCTGCTGTCCAAGCAGGGGCTGCTCACCGACCTTAGCGAGGAGGCGGGCAAGCGCGGCTGGGACAAGATCGGCCCCAGCCTCCAGACCACCTCGAAGTACGACGCCGAGGGCATCATGGGCGACGGCAAGTGGTACGGCGTGCCCAACTACGCCGAGTACGTGATGGTCTACTACAACAAGGACCTGTTCACCAAGCACAAGGTGCAGGTGCCCACCACGCTCGCCGAGTTCGAGACGGCGATGGACACCTTCGTCAAGGCCGGTGTCACGCCCCTGTCGGTGGGCGGCGCCGAGTACCCGGCGCAGCAGATCTTCTACGAGCTGGCCCTGTCCAAGGCGAACCGCTCTTTCGTGGACAGCTTCGAGCTCTACAAGGGCAAGGTGGACTTCAAGGGTCCGGAGTTCACGTTCGCGGCCAACACCTTCGCCGACTGGGTGAAGAAGGGCTACATCGCCAAGAACTCCGCCGGCGTCAAGGCCGAGGACATGGGCGTGGCGTTCACCCAGGGCAAGTTCCCGATGGTCATCTCGGGCAGCTGGTGGTACGGCCGCTTCGTCTCCGAGGCGAAGTTCCAGTGGGGCACGTTCCTGTTCCCCGGCAACACGCTGCACCCCGGCTCCGGCGGCAACATCTGGGTCGTACCGAAGAACGCGAAGAACAAGAGCCTCGCGTACGACTTCATCGACATCACCATGAAGCCGGAGATCCAGAACCTGCTCGGCAACTCCGGCGGCGTGCCGGTGCTGGCCGACCCGGCCGCGATCACCGACGCGAAGAGCAAGGAGCTCATCGACAACTTCACCAAGGTGACCTCGACGGACGGGCTGGCCTTCTACCCCGACTGGCCGGCGCCCGGTTACTACGACGTGCTCGTCGCCGGCGTGCAGCACCTCATCAACGGGACGAAGAGCCCGGACGCGGTCCTCGACGAGATCGCCAAGCCGTACAACGACAACCTCACCAGCCTCGGCAAATGAGATCCGGTCGGGGGTACGCCGCCTTCCTGATCCCCGGCGCCCTGCTCTCGCTGGTGGTCATCGTGGTGCCGCTGGTGATGAACGTGGGCATCAGCTTCACCCGGTGGCAGGGGGTGGGTACCCCCGAGTGGATCGGGCTGGACAACTACACGCGCCTGCTGGAGGACGAGAACTTCTGGGCGTCCTTCCGCAACATCATCTTCCTGATCGTGGCGATGGCGGTCGTGCCGACCCTGATCGGGCTCGTCCTCGCGGCCGTGCTGTTCGACTACGTGGCCAAGCAGATCGGCCCGCGCACCGCCAGCGCGCTCCGCTCCGGGTTCTACCTTCCACAGGTGCTTCCCGTCGCGGTGACGGGAATCGTGTGGGGCTGGATCCTCAACCCCAGCTTCGGCGCGCTCAACGCGCTGCTCACCAACGCGGGACTTGACGGCCTCGCCAAGAACTGGCTGGGCGACCCGGCCTACGCGCTGTACAGCGTCATGGTCGTCATGATCTGGTTCCAGGTCGGGTACCCGGTCGTGATGTTCATGTCCGGGCTACAGCGCGTCGACCCGGAGCTGTACGAGGCCGCGTCCATCGACGGCGCCGGGTGGTGGCGCCGGTTCACCCGCATCGCGGTCCACCAGATCAAGCCGGAGATCTACGTGGTGCTCGTGACCACCACCATCGCCGCGCTGAAGATCTTCGGGCAGATCTTCGTGCTCACCCGCGGCGGCCCCGGAAACGCCACGCTCGTGCCCGCGTACTTCGCTTACCAGAACTTCTTCGAGAAGGCACAGGTCGGGTACGGCTCGGCGATCGCCACCGTCCTCGCGCTCATCATCGTCGTGCTGTCGGTGGTGTTCCTGCGCATCCAGGCCCGCGACGAAAAGCGGGCCGAACTATGAGCCGCGCCCTTCGACCGGCCGTGCTGGCCACGCTGACCGTGCTGGTGCTGCTGGTGCTGTCGCCGTTCGCGCTGGTCGCGGTCAACGCGGTCAAGAGCCCCGACGAGTACGCCACCGACGGACCGCTCTCGCTCCCGAACGGCTTGTACCTCGAGGGGATCGCCGACTTCTGGATCCGCGTCGACTTCGGCGAGAAGCTCTTCAACAGCTTCCTCATCGCCGGCGCGGTGGCGGTGCTGGCGGTCGTCGTGTCGGTGCTCAACGCGTACGCGCTGGGCATCGGCCGGGTCCGCGGCCGGTACGCCTTCCTGGTCTTCTTCCTGCTGGCCAACCTGCTGCCCCAGGAGGCGCTGGTCTACCCGCTCTACTACCTGTCCAAAGAGGTCGGTCTCTACAACTCCCGGCTGGCGATCGTCATCATCTTCACCGCGATCCAGAGCGCGTTCGGCACCTACCTGCTGTCGTCGGTCTACGCCGCCTTTCCCCGCGAGATGCTGGAGGCGGCCGCGATCGACGGCGCCGGCAAGGTGCGCACGCTGTGGCGGGTGGTCGTGCCGATCAGCTGGCCGAGCCTGTCGGTGCTGTTCACGTTCTTCTTCATCTGGACCTGGAACGAGTTCTTCCTCCCCCTGGTCTTCCTCATCTCGAACGACAAGCAGACCGTGCCGGTCGCGCTCGGCGTGCTCCAGGGCGACCGGCTGATGGACGCCACCACGACGAGCGCCTCGGCGCTGCTCGGCATCCTGCCGGCCGTGCTGTTCTTCCTCATCTTCCAGCGGACCCTGTCCCGCGGCGTCATGTCCGGGGCCATCAAGTAGTGCGAGGGAGCATCGCGGGGAGCGCGGCGACCGAGAAGCGGAGCGAGCACGACCAAAGAGACCGATTGTGAGGCAGCGTTGAAGTTCACCGACGGCTACTGGCACATGCGCGAGGGCGTCCACCCGCTGTACCCGGCGCAGGTGCACGACCACACCGCCGACCGCGACTCGCTCACCGTGTACGCGCCCACCAAGCGCCTGGAACACCGCGGGGACACGCTCAACCGTCCACTGGTGACGGTGCGGGCCGAGTCGCCGATGCCGGACGTGATCGGGTTGACCGTCTCGCACTTCACCGGCGCCGTCTCCCGAGGGCCGCATTTCGCGCTGTCGTCGGTGGACGGCGCGGCGACCGTGGACGACCTCACCCTCACGTCCGGGTCGCTGTCCGTGCGGTTCCAGCGCGACCCGTGGCGGGTCGAGTTCACGGCCCGCGGCAAGGTGCTGACCTCCAGCGGGTACAAGGCGATGGCGCTGCTGGAGGACGGCGGCCGCCACTACGTGCGCGAGCAGCTGACGCTGGGTGTCGGCGCGTGCGTGTACGGGCTCGGCGAGCGCTTCGGCGCGTTCGTGAAGAACGGCCAGAACGTCGACATCTGGAACGCGGACGGCGGCACCAGCAGCGAGCAGGCGTACAAGAACGTGCCGTTCTTCCTCACCAACGCGGGCTACGGCGTCTTCGTCGACCACCCCGGCCTGGTCTCGTACGAGGTGGGTTCGGAGGCGGTGTCGCGGGTGCAGTTCAGTGTGGAGGGTCAGTCCCTGCGCTACTTCGTCGTCTACGGACCGACGCCGAAGGAGATCCTGCGCAAGTACACGGCGCTCACCGGCCGCCCCGCGCTGCCGCCGCCGTGGTCGTTCGGGCTGTGGCTGACCACCTCGTTCACCACCTCCTACGACGAGCAGACCGTGACGTCCTTCGTGGACGGTATGGCCGCGCGCGACCTGCCGCTGTCGGTGTTCCACTTCGACACGTTCTGGATGCGCGAGTTCCACTGGTGCGACTTCGAGTGGGATCCCCGCACGTTCCCGGACCCGCGCGGCATGCTCAAGCGGCTGCGCGAGCGGGGCCTGCGGATCAGCCTGTGGATAAACCCGTACATCGCCCAGCGTTCGGCGCTGTTCGCCGAGGGCGCGGCGGCCGGCTTCCTCGTCCGCACCCCGGACGGCGGCGTGTGGCAGACCGACCAGTGGCAGGCCGGCATGGGCCTGGTCGACTTCACCAACCCGGCCGCCCGCCGCTGGTACGCCGACAAGCTGCGCAACCAGCTCGACCTCGGCGTCGACTGCTTCAAGTCCGACTTCGGCGAGCGGGTGCCGACCGACGTGGTGTGGCACGACGGCTCCGACCCCGAGCGGATGCACAACTACTACACCCACCTGTACAACGAGACGGTCTTCGAGCTGCTGCGCGAACACCGCGGCGAGGGCGAGGCGGTGCTGTTCGCCCGGTCCGCCACCGCGGGTGGGCAGAAGTTCCCGGTCCACTGGGGCGGCGACAGCGACTCCACACTGGAGTCGATGGCGGAGAGCCTGCGCGGCGGCCTGTCGCTGGTCATGTCCGGCTTCGGCTTCTGGAGCCACGACATCGGCGGCTTCGACGGCCGCCCCGACCCGGCCGTGTTCAAGCGGTGGATCCCGTTCGGACTGCTGTCGTCGCACAGCCGCCTGCACGGCAACCAGAGCTACCGGGTGCCGTGGCTCTTCGACGACGAGGCGGTGGAGGTGCTGCGCGCCTTCACCCGCCTGAAGGCGCGGCTGATGCCCTACCTGTTCGCGGCCGCGGTCACCGCACACCGCGAGGGCGTGCCGGTGATGCGCCCGATGGTCGCCGAGTTTCCCGACGATCCGGCCTGCACCCACCTGGACCGCCAGTACATGCTGGGCGACAGCCTGCTGGTGGCGCCGGTCTTCAGCGCCTCGGGCGAGACGGCGTACTACGTGCCGGCCGGCCGGTGGACGCACCTGCTGACCGGCGAGGTCGTCGAGGGCCCGCGCTGGGTCCGCGAGGTGTGCGGCTTCGACGAGGTGCCGGTGTACGTGCGGCCGGGCACGGCGCTGCCCTGGGGCGCCCGCGACGACCGCCCCGACTACGACTACGCCGACGGCGTCACGCTGCGACTGTTCGAAGTGGACACCGAGACGACGGTGGAGATCCCGGGCCCGGACGGCGCCACGGTGGCCACGTTCACGGCAACGGCGGAGCGCGTTCGCCGCACCGGCCCGCCGGCACCCTGGCGGGTCCAGCTGCCCGGCCACGAGCCGGTCGACGTCGACGCGGGCACGGCGGAGTGGTCCGCTACGGGCTGACCGTGCCCCGCCAGCGCGACGCGAGAGAGACGGCCAGCTCGGGTATCACCCGCCGGGCGAGGTCGGGTGGCAGGTCACGCACCGCGTCCCTCCGGCGTGTCGGCGACCTCCATCCGCAGGTCCGGTGGGAGCCACTCGCGCACCTTGCGGCCGTCCCGGTCGGGGATCAGCGCGGCCAGGGCGATCGACACGGCACCCACCTCGCCGACGGCCCCGGGGTCGAGCTCGCGCAGCAGCTCGGGGAGCCAGACCACGAGCGCGCCCGCGCGCTCGCCCGCGATCGGCATCTCCGCCTCCGACGGGTCAGGCACGTCGCGCAGCGGGACGCGCACGGTGACGAACGCGTCCGTGGCGGACAGCCGGGCAGCGCAGACCTTGGTGAACAGGCTCTTGCCCAGCAGAATCTCGCGCGCGGTCTCCAATGTGTACGGCGAGGGGGCCATGCCCTCCGACCCTAGGCGACCGCCGCACCCGGCGTCAGAGCGCGATGGCGTGCTTGGCGCGCTCCATGGACTCCTCCGGCGCGGGATGTCCGGGGTTTTCGGTGGCGAGCGCCTGGTTCGCCGCGGCGAACGGGCGCATCCGGGTCTCGTACCGGTCGAGCGCGCCCTCGAGACCGGCGCCGATCTCCGACGCCAGGACGTACGCGCCGACGAGGGCGAGGCTCGTGCCCTGACCGGAGAGGGGTGAGGCGCAGTAGCCGGCGTCGCCGACGAGCGTCACCCGACCGCGTGACCAGCTGTCCAGCCGCACCTGGGCCATCGCGTCGAAGTAGAAGTCGGGTGCCTGCCACATCGCCTTGAGCAGCCGCGGGATCTCCCAGCCGAGGTCCGCGGTGCGGTCGGCGACGAGCTGGCGCTGTGCGTCGAGGTCGCGGCGGTCGTACTCCAGCGGCCCGGACATGAAGCCGAGGTTGACCCGCAGCTCGGTGTTGTCGCGGGCGGTGTAGATGCCGGCGCCGGCGTCGCCCGCGCGGATCCAGACCTGCCAGCGGTCCAGGCCCAGGACGTTCTCGGTCGTGAAGACGGACACGTAGCTGCCGAGGTGGTGGGTGAGGCGCTCCTCCGGGCCGAAGACCAGCCGCCGCACGTGGGAGTGCAGGCCGTCGGCGCCGACGACGAGGTCGAACCGGCGCGCCGCGCCGCGCTCGAAGGTGACGTCGACGCCGTCGGCGTCCTGGCGGATGTCGCGGATCGAGTCGCCGAACACGTACTCGACGCCGGCCGTCCGCTCGGCCAGCAGCGCGGTGAGGTCCTCGCGCAGCACCTCGACGTCCTCGCTGTCGAGCCGGCCGCTGCTGGCCGCGTGCTCGGTGGAGCGCATCAGCTCGTTGCCGGCACTGTCCACCATGGACATCCCGAGCATCTGGGTGCGCGCGCCGCGCAGCCGCTCCAGCAGGCCCATCCGCTCGACGACGGTCAGCGCCGCGCCGCGCACGTCGATGGCCTGGCCGCCGAGGCGGAGCGCGGGCGCGCTCTCCACGACGGTCGGGATGACGCCGTGGCGGGCCAGCCAGTACGCCAGGGCGGGACCGGCGACGCTCGCACCGGAGATGAGAACCTTCATGACTGCCTCCACACCATCTGTGTGTACGTTGTACGCATGTGACCGTACGTCGTACACACACTGGCAGCAAGCGTCAATGTGTACTATGACAAGGGCATCTGTCCTAGCTCAGGGAGGTCGGCGGTGGCACTCGCGCCGTACCAACGGATCATCAGCGACGTGCGCGCCCGGATCGCCGACGGGCGGCTGGCACCCGGCGACCGCCTGCCCTCGACGCGACAGCTGGCCAAGGACTGGGGCGTCGCGCTGGCGACCGCGACCAAGGCGATGACCCTGCTCTGCCAGGAGGGCGTGCTGGAGGCCCGCCCCCGCTCCGGCACCTTCGTGGCGACCCCCGCCCCGGCACCCGCCGGGCCCCGGCCCGGCACCACGCCCGCCTCGGCACCCGCCCAGCCAGCGTCCGGCACCTTCGTAGCGACACCCGCCCCGGCACCCGCCCAGCCGGCGTCCGGCACGTTCGTGGCGGCGCCCGCCTCATCGCCCGCGCGGCCACCGGGCGTGGGCCGGCCGGCGAGCGGCCCGCGCTCCCCCGACGGCGACCTCACCCGCCAGCGGATCATCCGGGCCGCCATCGAGATCGCCGACGCCGAGGGGCTGGACGCGCTGTCGATGCGCGGCGTCGCGGCGAAGTTGAGGGTGGCCACAATGTCGACCTACCGGCACGTGGCCGGCAAGGACGACCTGGTGCTGCTGATGGCCGACGCGGCGTTCGGCGAGCTGGGCTACCCCGATCCACAGCCGGAGGGCTGGCGGGCGCTGATGGAGCGGGCCGCCCGCACCCTGTGGACGACGTTCCGCCGCCACCCGTGGCTCGCGCAGGTCACGCCCTTGACCCGGCCGATGGTGCTGCCCAACCTGCTGGCGCACAGCGAGCAGATGCACACCGCGCTCCGGCCGTCCGGCCTCGACGCCACCAGCCGCCTCGACGTGATGGTCATGTTCTACAGCCACGTCCAGGGCCTGGCCATGCAGCTGGAGCAGGAGACCCAGGCGCGGGAGGTGACCGGTCTCACCGACGAGGAGTGGATGGACCAGCGCACCCCCGTGCTGGAGGCGGTGGTCGCCTCCGGGCGGTACCCGGGCTTCGCCGCGCTCATGACCGAGCTCGGCGAGGAGGGCTACGACCTCGACCTGGACCGGCTCTTCGAGCTCGGCCTGCGCACCCTCCTCGACGGCCTGGCGGTCACCCTCGCGAAACGGCCGTGACGACCAGGCGGCGGCGCGCCGCCGGCAACGCCGGCTAACCGGACGCTTCCGAAGCCGTCACGCCGGCTACCGGATGACTTCGGCACGCTGAGGTGGCCAGCGGGTTCACCGATCAGAAATCCTTCGCCACGTCGTCAGTTCTTGGGTAGCCCCCTCGCACCGGTGGAAGGATTGCTGACCATGACCGACGCTAGACCGCTGGGCGCCGACGAGGCCACGTTCATCGCGGCGGTCCGCTCAGGCGATACGGCGCGGTTCGCGCACATCACCGAGCGCCACCGGCGTGAGCTGCACGTGCACTGCTACCGGATGCTCGCGAACTACGAGGACGCCCAGGACATGACGCAGGAGACGTTCCTGCGGGCGTGGAACAAGCGGGAGTCGTTCAAGGGCCACGCCGCGCTGCGGACCTGGCTGTACCGGATCGCGACGAACGTATGCCTCGACTTCCTGGAGAAGCGCAATGACCGCACACCCGTAACGTTCGAGCTGCCGGACTCCGACTCCGAGGTGGTGTACCTCCAGCCGTACCCCGACCGGATGCTCCCCGAGGACCCACAGGAATCGGTGGTGGCGCGGGAGACGATCGAGCTGGCGTTCATCGTCGCCGTCCAGCACCTGCCGCCCCGGCAGCGGGCGGTGTTCATCCTGCGCGACGTCCTCGGCTGGCCGGCGTCGAAGGCCGCCGACGCCCTCGAGCTGAGCGTCGCATCGGTGACTAGCGCACTGCAACGGGCGCGTGTGACGATGCGCGAGCGGCTGCCCGACCGCCGCCTCGACTGGCGGAGCCCCGCCACCCACGAGCTGTCGCATGACGAGCGCGGCGTGGTGAAGTCGTACATCGACGCCCACGAGCGCAACGACCTGGACGGGCTGACGTCCCTGCTCCGCGACGACCTGCGCTTCGCGATGCTGCCCGATCCGGGCACCGTGATCAGGACGGCCAAGGACGCGGTGGACGGCTGGGTCTCCGGTGGGCTCTTCCAGCGCGGCTCCGACGACTGGCGCGGTATCGCCACGACGGCCAACCGCATGCCTGCCGCCGCGCTGTACCTGCGCACCCCCGACGACCCGGAGTACCGGCTGTTCGCCATCGCGGTCCTGCACATCGTCGACGGGAAGATTGCCGAGCTCACCGGATTTGACGCCACCGACAAACCCTGGTTGGGCCTGCCGCCGACCCTGTGATCACACATATCCCCATCGTCGACAGTCCAGCGCACGAGGAAGGTGCCGGGAAGGTTCCCGCACAGCCGCGGGTCGCGGTAAGCACGCCAGGAATGACTGCTCATCGCCTCGTCTCGTATCGGGTCAGCAACACGCCGCCGGGAAACGTCCGGGTCTCCACCAGGGTCAGGTACACCCAGCTGTCCAGCGCGGTGAAGAACGGCGTGCCGCCGCCCACCAAGACCGGCACGGTGACCAGCACGTACTCGTCGATCAGCCCGGCCCGCATGGCCGCCCCGGCGAGCGTCGCGCCGCAGATGTCCATCGGGCCGGCGTCCTCGGCCTTGAGCCGGGTGATCTCGGTGACCGCGTCGCCGGTGACCAGGCGGGTGTTCCAGTCGACCGTGCTGATCGTCGAGGAGAACACCACCTTCGGCATGTCCCGCCAGCGGCGGGCGAACTCGATCACCGCCGGTGTGGCGCCGGGCTGCTGGTCGGCGGTCGGCCAGTCGGAACTCATCATCTCCCACAGCTTGCGCCCGTACAGCGCCAGGCCCGTCGCCGCCACCCGGTCGGACCACCACTGGAACAGCTCGTCGCTCGGCGACGAGTCCGGTCCATCACCCACACTCCAGCCGAGGTCGTCGCCGGGCGCGGCGATGTAGCCGTCCAGGGTCACATTCATGCCAAAGGTCAATTTCCGCATGGCGTCAGCCTCCCGTAAGTCGATCTCACAGGTACAGACGGGCGCGGCGCGAAAACTTAATCGGTGCGCACGCCGGCCCGGGATCCAGGACGGCGAAGGAAAGACGGCCGGCTACCCACCCCGAACCGGCGCCTTACATTCCTCGTACATCGGCCTCGTAGGGTCGGGGCGATGGCGGACAGAGCACAGGTCGCGGCGCTGCTGCGCCGGGCCACGTTCGGGCCGACGGCGGATGAGGTCGACGCCGCCGAGCGGGCCGGATACGCGACCACTGTGGACCGGCTGCTCTCCCCGCGAGTGGCGGACGCCGGGGCGCGGGCCACGCCGCCGCCGGACCTCGGCACCGACCCGGCGGCGGCGCTCACCCAGGACTCGAGCCGCGAGCAGCGGCAGCGGGCCCGCCAGGAGCAGCGCGAGCAGGTGCGGCGGCTGACCCTCTGGTGGCTCGACCGCATGGTCGCGGCCGGGGACCAGCTCGGCGAGAAGCTCGTCTTCTTCTGGCACGGCCACTGGGCGACGAGTGTCCAGAAGGTACGGTCGGCGGTGCTGATGCGCGGGCAGCTCGACACCCTGCGCCGCCACGGGCGCGGCGAGCTGCGCGACCTGGCCACCGCGATGGTGACCGACCCGGCGCTGATCCTGTGGCTCGACGGCCACCGCAACACCCGCAAGGCGCCCAACGAAAACCTCGCCCGCGAACTGATGGAGCTGTTCACGCTCGGCCCCGGCCACTACACCGAGGCGGACGTGAAGGCCGGCGCGCGGGCGCTGACCGGCTGGACGGTCGACCGGGCGAAGGGCACAGCCACCTTCGTCCGCCGGCGGCACGACCCGGCACCGCGGACCATCCTCGGCGAGACGGCGGCGTTCGACGCGCGGTCCTTCGCGGCGCTGCTGTGCCGGCAGCCGGCGGCGCGCACGTTCGTGGCCGGCCGGCTGTGGCGGCGCTTCGCCAGTGAGGCGGTGCCACCACCGGGCGACCTGGCCGGCACGGCCACGCTCCCCCTGCTGCGGGCCGTCTTCACCCACCCCGACTTCCCCGCCGCCGCCGGGCAGCACGTCAAGGAGCCGGTGGAGTGGGCGGTGGGCGCGATGCGGCAGCTCGGCGTGCGCCCGTCCGCCCTCGGCGCGCAACGGCAGCGGCAGCTGCTGGCCGGGCTCGACGCGATGGGCCAGGTGCCGCTGCGGCCGCCGAGCGTGGGCGGCTGGCCCGCCGGCGCGGCCTGGCTGACCACCTCTTCGCTCCAGGCCCGCGCGCGGTTGGCCCGGCTGCTGGCCGAGGCCGCGAAGGTCGAGCCGCCGGACGTGGACGGCCTCGCCCCGCTGCTGGCCGTCGACGGGTGGAGCGCCCGCACCGTGGCCGCGCTGGAGACCACCCGCGACGGCACCCGACGCCTCGCCGCCGCCCTGATCAGTCCCGAGTACACCGTCTGCTGACCCATCCCACGGCCAGTCCCGACCACACCGCCCGCCAAGGAGGATCCACGATGGACAGCCTGACCCGGCGGCGGTTCCTGCTCGCCAGCGGCGTCACCGGAGCGGCGGCGCTCGCGGGCGGCGCCGCCGCGTACACGCTGAAAGACATCCTCGCGACGGCGGGCGACCGGCCCGCGGAGGCCCGCACGCTGGTGCTGGTCACGCTCTACGGTGGCAACGACGGCCTCAACACGGTTGTCCCGTACGCCGACCCGGCCTACCACGACGCCCGACCGGACCTCGCCTACGGCGCGGCGGAAGTGTTGCGTGTGGACGGTGAGCTCGGCCTCAACCCGGCGCTGGCCGGCCTGCACGAGCTGTGGGGCGCGGGCTGCCTCGCGATCGTGCGCGGCGCCGGCTATCCCAAGCCCAACCGCAGCCACTTCCAGTCGATGGACATCTGGCAGACCGGGTCGCCGGACCGGCCCGGCACCACCGGCTGGCTCGGCCGCTGGCTCGACGCGAACGGCGCCGACCCCCGCCTCGCGGTCTCCTTCGAACCGGCCCTGCCCGTGCTGCTCGCCGGCGAGCGGGGCGCCGGCGCGGCCGTACCGGTGACCCGGCAGCTGGCCCGGAAGGCGCTCGCCGACCCGGTGCTCGCCGCCTTCGGCCAGCCGCAGCCGGGCGAGCCCGCCCTGCGCGCCCGCGCGACCGCCTGCTTCGCCGACCTGCTCGCGGTCGACGCGCTGGTCGCCGGCGCCCGCGAGGCCGCGGCGACCGAGGCGGACGACGACACCGAGGGCGCGACCGCGACGGGTGGCGCGACGAGCCCTCTCGCGGCCCAGCTCGACCTCGTCGCTCAGTGCGTGGAGGCGGGCGTGGCGACGCGGGTGTTCTCGGTGTCGCTGGGCGGGTTCGACACGCACGCCGACGAGAAGCAGGCCCAGTCGATCCTGCTCGGCCAGGTGGACAAGGCGCTGACCGCGTTCGCCGGCCGGATGGCCCGCACCGACGCCGGGCGGAAGGTGGTGGTGGCGGTGTACTCGGAGTTCGGCCGCCGGGTTCGCGCCAACGCCTCGGACGGCACCGACCACGGCACGGCGTCCGACGTGTTCCTGCTCGGCGCGGGTGTCCACGGTGGACTGTTCGGAGCTCGGCCGAGCCTGACCGACCTGGACGACGGCGACCTCAAGTACACGACCGACTTCCGCGACGTCTACGCCACGCTGCTGGAGCGGGTACTCGGCACCGACCCGGAGCGGGTGCTCGGCCCCTGGCCCGGCCGCCTGAAAGGGATCCTGGACACCACCGCTTGAGCGTCCTAGGAAGATAGGCCGTGCAAGCCCGCCGGCGCGGGGCGCACCGAGCCCACTCAGGAAGACAGGCCGAGCAAACCCGCCAGTGCCGCCGCCTCCGCCGCCACCTCGTCCCGCTCCCGCGGGGTCAGCGGGCGCAGCGGATCCACCTGGAGCCTGCCGTCCGCCACCGTCCAGGTCGCGGCGACCCGCCCGTCGACGAGGACGAACCGGGCGCCCTTCACGCTCAACCCGCGATGCTCCTGGTCGATGATCCGGCTCCGGTCGTCGAAGCCGAGCACCGCGTTGTCGAACGCGGGCAGGAACCGCGGCGGCGCCGGCGTCTCCGGGTCGGGCAGCGCGCCGTCGGGCACGTCGAGCAGCTCCCGCTTGCGCTCGTCGCGGAACACGCGCAGCCGCGGCCGCAGCCGCTCGACCGACTCGCGCAGCCCGCTCAGCCCGGACCAGGCGCGGATGTCGGCGCTCGCGGCCGGCCCGAACGCCGCCAGGTAGCGCAGCACCAGCGCGTCGACCGCCTCCGGCGTCTCCTGTCCCAGAGGCCGGCCGAGCCACGAGTCGAGGGTGACGTTGTGCGCGGCGCCGCGCCGGCCCCAGAGGCCGCGGGGTGGCACCTGCACCAGCGGCACTAGGCAGCTGAGCGCGTCGCCCAGGTCGCGGGCGGCCACCCCGGGCCAGCGGTCGGCGATCTCGCGGGCCGCCTCGGTGAGCATGCGCGGCTCCCCCTCGAACAGCGGGCGCCCGTGTGCGGCCAGCACCGCCAGGTCGACGCCGGGCAGGTTGCGGCGCAGCGTCGCCCACATGCGCGCGACGAGCATCGACTGGTGCACCGGGCGCAGCGCGAGCGCGTCGGCGGCGGTGACCACGTGGAGGGTGCGGCGCATCAGCAGCGTGCGGACGGCGGCGCGCTCCTCGACGAGCTTGGACAGCTCCAGCGGGTCGAAGGCCGCCAGCCGGCTCCACAGCCCCACGAACGGCTCCTGCGGCTCCTGCGCCTGCAACCCGACCAGCCACTCGAGCGCCCCGGCGGCGCTCATCTCGTGGCGGCGCAGCAGCAGCTGGCGGGCGAGCAGGGCCCGGTTGAGGGCGCGGTTGTCCAAGACGATCACGCGCGTCACGGTAGCGCGGAGGTCCGACAGGGCGTTAAGTGACAACGGCAGAGAGGAGCACGCGAATGTGTACCGAGGAATGTCTCAAGCAGGCCTCCCGCGGCGGCGCCCTGACCCGGCGGGCGGCGCTGATCGGCGCGGCGGCGATCGCGGCCAGCGCGACCATGGCCGAGCCGGCACGGGCGTCGGCCGCCCACCGGGGCGGGCTGCGCGACCTCACCTACCCGCTGACCACCACCTTCCCCGCCTTCGCGCCGGGCGAGGAGGCGAGCCGGCGCACGTTCGTGACCATCGAGGAAAACGGCTACTACATGCAGGAGTGGCGGATCCTCGAGCACTACGGCACGCACGTCGACGCGCCCGGCCACTTCACGCCCGGCGGCCGCCTCTCCACCGAGATCCCGGCGTCCGAGCTCGTCACGCCCGCGGTGGTCATCGACATCGCGGCCCGCGCCGCCCGCGACCCGGACACGACGGTCACCGTCGACGACATCAGGCGCTTCGAACGCCGGTACGGGCGCATCCCCCGCGACGCCGCGGTCCTCATGTACTCCGGCTGGGGCGCGAAGGTCGGCGACCCGGACGCCTACCGGGGCACGGACGCGGCCGGCGTACTGCACTTCCCCGGCTTCAGCCCGGAGGCGACCGAGTGGCTGCTGCGCCACCGCCGCATCCGCAGCCTCGGCGTCGACACGCTCAGCATCGACCCCGGCACGTCGTCCACTTTCGACACCCACCTGATCCTGACCGGCGCCGACCGCTACGGCGTGGAAAACCTCGCCAACCTGGACCGGCTCCCCAGGACCGGCGCGACCGTCTTCGTCGGGCTCATTCCGTTCCAGGAGGGCTCCGGCGGCCAGGCCCGCGTCCTGGCCACCTGGTAGGCGCGGCGGCTCGCTAAGATCCACAAAGTGTTCCGACCCGCCTACCCCATCCACACGCGACGGCTGACGCTCCGCCCGTTCACGATGGGCGACCTCGACCCGCTCTGGTCCTACCAGCGGTTGCCGGAGGTGGCCGAGCACATGCTCTGGGACCCCCGCGACCTGATGCAGGTCAAGGTCGCCCTGGAACGGATGGTCAAGGAGGACCGCCTGGCCCACGAGGGCGACTGCCTCAGCCTCGCGCTCGTCGACCGGGAAAGCGGCGTGGTCGCCGGCCAGGTCGAGCTGGTGTGGCTCAGCGACCGCCACCGCCAGGGCGAGATCGGCTACGTGCTCAACCCCCGCTACCAGGGCGCCGGCCTCGCCACCGAGGCGGTACGCGAGGTGCTGCGACTGGGCTTCGAGGGGCTGCGCCTGCACCGGATCATCGGCCGCTGCTCGGCCGCCAACGCCGGCTCGGCCGCCCTGCTGGAGCGGGTCGGCATGCGCCGCGAAGCCCACTTCCGCCAGAACTCCTGGGTCAAGAACGCCTGGCGCGACGAGTACGTCTACGCCATCCTCCGCGCCGACTGGACCTAGCTTTCTGGGTCACTGCCCGTCGTGACCTTACTTCCAGGCAGGTTTGCCCACGTCCGCGTCACTTGCGGACCGTATGCTCCCGCGGGCACCGCTCCCGGCCGGCGGCTCGTATACCGAGCCGAAACCCCCGGCCGTCCACTGCCAGGCTCGCGGGACAAGCCCCCGAACGGTCTTCGCGGGACACCCCGATCACCGGCATCTCCCCCACCCTCGCCGCCGATCAAGGCCCCGCGCCCGCACTCTGGACACCACGTGCGAACGGGCGCCACACGCCCTGGACGACGATGCCGCGCGGGGCTCAGAGTGAGTGGCATTGGGTCTGGGCCACGACGGACAGTGAAGCGGTAGCTCAGATCTGTGTCAGGAGACGAGGAGGGCGGCGACCGTCGCGGCAAGGACCACGACGGCGGTCACGGCGCTGGTGGCGACGAAGCGGGGCCACGGCACGGACACGCCGGCGGCGCGGCAGCGCTCGGCCCACAGGAGGGTGGCCAGCGACGCCCACGGGGTGATCAGCGGGGCGACGTTGGTGCCGATGAGCAGGCCGAGCAGCTGGGTGTGGTTGCCGGTGGGGATGACCGCCTCCCCGGCCACGTACGCGGGGAGGTTGTTGAGCACATTGGACAGTGCGCCGCCGGTGGCCGCGGCCCGCACCACGCCTTCGGTGCCCGGGTCGGTGCCGATCAGCGTGGACATCCAGTCGGAGAGGCCGTGCCGGCCGACGGTGTCGACGACGAGGAAGAGGCCGGTCACGAAGACCAGCAGGCGCCACGGGACGAGGCTCCAGGAGAGCTCGCCGCGGTCGAACACCAGGAAGGCCACCACGAGCCCGGCCGCGCACACCGCCGAGACCACGTAGATGCTCAGGCCGACCACGATGCCGGCGATGAAGACGGCGCAGGCGGCCGAGGCGGCCAGGAAGACCACGCGGTTGTGCGGGCGGAACGGCGCGGGCGGCTCGTAGCGGGCCGGGTTGCGCCGCCAGTAGAACACCCACAGGCTGGCGGCGACCACGACCACCGCGGCCGCCTGCGGCAGCGCCATCCGCGCGGCGAACTCGAGCGGTTCGAGGCGCACCCTGTTCATGGCCAGGAGGTTGGTGAGGTTGGAGACCGGGAGCAGGAGACTGGCCGTGTTGGCCAGCCAGACGGTGGTCATGGCCAGCGGGAGCGGGGCGAGGCCGGCGCGGCGGGCGGTGGCGATCATGACCGGGGTGAGCAGCACCGCGGTGGTGTCGAGGTTGAGAAACGTGGTGGTGAGCGTGGCGAAGAGCACGGCGAGCAGGAAGAGCACGGCGTTGTGACCGCGGGCGAGGATGGTCAGCCGCACCGCGATGACGTCGAAGACCTGTGCCCGCGCGGCGAGCTCGGCCAGCACGATCACCGCGCCGAGGAAGACCAGCAGCGGGAGGATGCGCTCGCCGGTCGCGCGGGCGTCGCGCCATGGCAGCAGCCCCACCGCGACCGCGAGCAGCCCCACCGCGAGCAGGCCGATCCGGAGCCAGTCGAGGAGCGCGAGCCGGCGGGCGGGGTGTTTCGCGGCACCCTCCTGGACCTGCACGTACGGAATGATCACACACCGGCGCGGACCCCCGCAGGGGTGTCCTATGTGTCGGTAAGCCGACAGGGAGCGGGGACATGAAGGTCAACACCGGAAGATATTGGTACTGATTACGCCATGTACGCGACGGGGATGCGAACGATCATGACGCAGGCCGCCACCTCCCGGCTCGCCGGATCGGTCCACCACATGTGCTTCGTGACGGTCGGCGGCGAGTCGGTGCTGGTCACCGCGCGCAACCAGGGGCTGGAGCTGATCGACTCGGCGGACGGCACGCCGCTGCGGGTGATCGCCCCGGAGCGCATCGTCACGGCGGTCGCCGCGCTGCCCGTGCCGCACGGTGACGACGTGCTCCTCGCCGGCGCCTCCGACGGCACCCTCTGGGGGTACGACCCGGTCACCGGCGACGAGGTCTTCCACCACGAGCTCGGCGCCGGCTCGGTGCGCGACCTGGCGATCTACCCGACGCCGGACGGGCCGGCCGTCGCCGCGATCCTCGACAGTGGACTGCACGTGTGGCTCCCCGGGGGCGGCCCGCCGGCCCGGCTGCCCGACCCGCCGGAGCGCGAGGCGAGCCGCCTGTTCAAGGTCTGCTCGTACACGGCCGGCGACCGGCGCTACGTGGCGTGCGCGTACACGGACGGTTTCGTCGCCACCTGGGAGCTGGACCGGCCGGAGGCGGTGCCGATCGCGCAGCAGGCGCACGAGGGCCAAATCTGGTCGCTGATCGCGACGCAGGACGGCGACGGCGCGTCCATCGTGGTCAGTGGCGCGGCCGACCGGCGGATGCGGGTGTGGGGCGAGCCGGCCGGCGGCGCGGGCGAGCTGCGGGCGCGCGAGTCGTTCGTGGCCGACGGCACCATCCGCCGCCTCGGGCACGTCAGCGACAAGCAGACCACGATGCTCGTGTCCGCCTCGGCCACCGGGCTCGTCGCGCTGTGGCGGCTCGACGGCTCCGCCGACCGGCCCGAGCTGGAGATCAGCCGGCACGGCAGCGAGGTGTGGGCGCTGGCCTGCATGACCACCTCCGACGGCGTCGTGATCGCCTCCGGCGACATGAATGGCGACGTCCAGATCAAGCACCTCAGCACCGCCCTGCTCGACGAGGACACCATCGAGGGGATCTTCCAGACCGACACCACGATCTGGGCGGTCGCGCACGGCGACACCGTCAACGGCCCGTACGTGGCCTGCGCCGGCGTCGACCAGGTGGTCAGCGTCGTCGACCCGGCCGGCCGCCGGGGGCCGCGCGCGCTGCGGCGGCACACCAGCACGGTGCGCGCGCTCACCGCGGCCGGCGACCGGGAGCGGCCGCACCTGGTCAGCGGCGGCGCCGACCACCGGGTGCTCGACTGGGACCCGGCCACCGGCGAGCTGCGCGCCGAGCTGCCGATGGGGCACCAGGGCGAGGTGTGGGCGCTCACCACGCTCCGCGACGGCGACCAGCTGCACCTGGTCAGCGGCAGCGCCGACGGCACGGTCCGGATGATCGCGCTCGACGCCGAGGCACCCGAGGTGCGCGTGATCGCCACCGACTGCGGCGAGGTCAACGCGGTGATCCCGGTGGAGGCCGAGGAAGGGCCGCTGGTCGTCATCGGCTCCGGCAAGGGGCTGCGCGCCGTATCCCTGCGCGACGGCGGCTCGCACCCGGTCGCGCTGGCCGCGGTGAGCGTCGCGTGCGGCGTGCGGGACACCGGCCGCGACCTCGTCGTCGCCGCCCTGCACGACGGCCGGGTGCTGCTGGTCGACCCGATCGCCGGCGCGACGGTGTCCCGGTTCGCCGTCTCGCACGACGCCGGCCAGGTGCGCGCGCTGGCCACGGTCGAGGTGGGCGGCACCACGTTCGTGCTCGGCGGCTGCGACGACGGCCGGGTCGTGGTGTGGCACATCGACGGCACGCTGGTCGGCAACCCGGTGCGCGGCGGCACCGCCGGCATCCGTTCCATGGACATCGTGGCGCTGGCCACCGCGGAGGGCGAGGTGCGGCCGCGGGCCGCCGGCGGCGTCCGGTCGGGCTTGCTCACCGCCGGCCACGACGGCGCGGTGCGGCTGTGGCCGATCACAGTGGACAGTCCACTTCGCTCCGGCGGCTCGGTCGGGCGGGGCGTGCGGCCCGCCTCGATCCTGCTACAGGACCAGCCCACCGAGCGCGACTACCTGGCCCGCAACGCGCTCGTCGAGACGCTGCACGACGCGCTCGCCTCCCCGCACACCAAGCCGCCGGTGGTGGTCGGCGTGCACGCGCCGTGGGGGCAGGGCAAGTCGAGCCTGCTGCGCCAGCTGCGCGGCCGGGTCGACCCGTGGACCGACGCCGGCTCCGCGGAGCCGAGCCACCGCCTGGTGGCGACCCCGCGGGCCCGGCGCTTCGGCCGCGGGTCGACGGACGTCCGCACCCACCTCACCCGGGCCTGGGCGTGGCGGCAGATCCACCGCTCCGGCGACCACACCGCGCCGCTGGAGTACGAGATGCGTCCCCGCGAGGCGACCGGCGCGGGCGCGATCTCGGTGTGGTTCAACCCGTGGATGTACGAGCGCACCGACCAGATCTGGGCCGGCCTCACCCGCGAGATCCTCATCTCGGTCACCGAGCGCCTCGCCAAGCCCGAGCGCGAACGCCTCTGGTTCGACCTCAACCTCCGCCGCACCGACCCCAACGCGCTGCGGCGGCGGATCGTGGCCAGCTACGTCCCGCGCAGCCTGTGGGGGCTCATCGCCCTGGCGCTGCTGTTCTTCCTGCTCGTCGTGGCCGTGGTCTCGATGGGCGTGGCGGCCATCAACCACCCGACCGTCGCCGCGCTGCTCGGCCCGAGCACGCTGCTCATGCTGACCGTGCTGCTCACGATCGCGCAGCTGACGAAGGGCTCGTTCAAACACGTCCACGGCTGGGTGGCGCCCGACGAGCTCAACAGCCGCGCCGGGCCCGAACACGCCTGGAAGGGCGCCAACGACCCGCTCTCCTCCACCGACCGCGGCTACCTCTACATGCTCCAGCACGACGTGGCCGAGGTCGTCGGACTGGCCACTAGGGACAGTCCACTGTACGTGTTCATCGACGACCTCGACCGCTGCGGCCCGGCCATCGTCGCCGACACGATCGAGGCCATCAACCTGTTCCTCAACAAGGCTTTCGGCCAGTGCGTCTTCGTCATCGCCCTCGATCCGGCGACGGTGGCGGCACACCTGGAGACCGCCTTCCAGGACATCGACCGGCGCGCGGTCGACGACCCGGCCAGCTTCGGGCACCTGCGGCACACCGGCTGGCGCTTCATGGAGAAGATCATCGACCTGCCGATCCGGCTGCCGCGGGTGCCGGACACGGCGCTGAGCGCGTACCTCGACCAGCTGCTCAACCCCGTCACGGTGGCGCCGCCCGCGCCCGCACCCGCCCCGGCGCCGCCCACGCCCGCGGTGCGGCCACCGCGCCAACGCTCGGTGGCCCGGCGCCGGGTCGCCGCCACCGAGACCGCGCCACCCGCCACCACGACGGTCGAGCTCGTCATCATGCCGGACACCCCGACGACCGCGAGCAGCGTCGCGACGGTGGGCGAGCTCGAGTCCCTCCCCCCGGTACGCGACGCGCTGCGCGCCGCCGTGCTCAGCCTGCCCGGCCGCAATCCCCGGCAGACCAAGGCGTTCATCAACCTGTGGCGCTTCTACATGGTGCTCGACCACCGGATGGGCCTGTTCAGCCCCAGCCTCCTCGCGATCGAACGGCACAGCATCGAGATGGCCCGCCTCGTCGAGCTGATGGTCCGCTGGCCCTACCTGCTCGACCCGCTCGGCGAGCGCGCCGAACGCCCCGGCGACGCCCGCAACAACCTCGACAGCCTCCTCGACACCTGCGCCGAGGAGGACGAGGTGTGGGCCGAGGCGGCCAGCGCGGTGCGGCTCGACCCGGACGACCGCGCGGTCCACGGCCTGCGCGAGCTGCTGCGCCGCGCCCGCCCGCAGCGCGAGGTCTTCAGCTCCATCGCGAACCGCTATCTCTGACACATGTCCCGGGTCCGCGTCAGCGGCGGACCGCCGCTCCCGCCGGAGACCGCGGCGGCCGGCGGCGAGCTGGCGCTCGCCGAAACCCCGGCCGCCGCTGCCAGGTCCGCGGTGCAAGCCCCTTCCGTGACCAGCGGTCTCGACGCACGCACCGCGACGGAGGCTACGATGGCCGCGCGGTGGCGGACGAGCCCGGGGAGGCACCTTTGCGTACGGGCATCGTGGTCGCGGCGCGCCCTGGTGTGGAGCAGCTCGCCGTACAAGCCGAAGAGCTGGGCTTGAGCAGCTTCTGGGTCTACGACACCCCGATGGTCCACGGCGATCCGTTCGCCGCTCTGGCCTTGTGCGCGAAGGCCACCAGCCGCATCAGACTCGGCATCGGCGTGACGTCGCCGGCGTTGCGGTCGGCACCGGCCGCCGCGAGCGGGTTGGCCAGCCTCGACGCGCTGGCACCGGGCCGGATCATCTGCGGCGTCGGCACCGGAAACTCCGCCCGGCGCACCCTGGGGATGCCGCCGACCACAGTGGCCGAGCTCGAGACGTTCACCGCGTCGCTGCAAGATCTGTGCGCCGGCCGTCCGACCGGCTACCGCGAGGGTGACCGGGTCCGCGACATCCGGTTCCCGCGCGCCGCCGCCCCCATCGAGTTCGTGGTGGCCGCGCAAGGGCTGAAGGCCGCCGCCGTCGCCGGCCGTCGCGGCGCCGGCCTGCTCTCCTTCGCCGTCCTGGATCCCGCGGCCTGGCGCGCGTTCGACGATGCCCGCCGAGAAGCGGCGCAGGCCGCGGGCACACCTGTGGACGGCGACACCTATCTGATGACCTCGCTCCACCTGCTCGGCGACAGCGAGGACCCGTACGGCGCCCCGGCACGGGACGCGACCGGCCACACCGTCTTGTCCTTCCTGGTCTTCGCCGCCGACAAACCCGCCTTCGCCGAGACACTCGGCGCCGAGGAACGTGCGGCCGTGCGGCGCCTCCTCGACCGGCGCGGCACCACGGCCACCGCGCCGGACCGGTACCAGGCGCTCTACGCAAACTACCTGGGGCGCGTCGCTCCAGCGGAGCGAGACCTGGTGCTGCCGTCGCTGGTGGACAGACTCACCCTGGTCGGCACCCGGGACGACCTCCTCGCCCGGATCGCCGCCATGGAGGCGGCCGGGATCGACGAGCTCGTCATCCAGCCGGTAGTCGACCCGCCCACGGAAATAGCCGAGATCGCCAAGCTCACCGCCTGACCGAAGTGTTCGCCGACCCCGCGTTGGCGTCGGTGCGGCGCTGAAGTTTTCCTGTGTATTTCGGGCGCACCGGTCGTGGGAAGGCTCGCTGGTCGAGCCGGCGAGGCGCGGGCGCGGGCGCGGGGTCACGGGCGCGGGGGGTCGCGGGCGCGGGGCGCTCTCAGAAAGCTCACAGAAGCTCCCCGGAGCCGGCCATCTCGGCCCGCCACCATCGGCGGCATGATCGAGCTGCGAGGGTTGACCAAACACTTCGGCCGCGCCATGGCCGTCGACGACCTCACGTGCACCGTCACACCCGGGCAGGTGACCGGTTTCCTCGGCCCCAACGGCGCCGGCAAGACCACCACCATGCGCATGATCCTGGGTCTGGACGCACCCACCAAGGGCACCGTGACCGTGCGTGGCCGGCGGTACGCGGACCTGCCCGTACCCATGCGCGAGGTCGGTGCCCTGCTGGACGCGCGGGCGGCGCACGGCGGCCGCACCGCGTACCACCACCTGCTCTGCCTCGCCCAGAGCAACCGTATCCACAGGCGCCGGGTCGACGAGGTGCTCGGCCTGGTCGGACTTGAGGCGGTCGCCAAGAAGCGGGTGGGGCGCTTCTCGCTGGGCATGAGCCAGCGCCTCGGCATCGCCGCCGCGCTGCTGGGCGACCCGGCCGTGCTGCTGTTCGACGAGCCGGTCAACGGCCTCGACCCGGACGGCATCCGCTGGATCCGCAACCTCATGCGGGACCTGGCCGCCGAGGGGCGCACCGTGCTGGTGTCCAGCCACCTGATGAGCGAGATGGCGCTCACCGCCGACCACCTGGTCGTGATCGGCCGGGGCCGGCTGATCGCGGACACCGCTCTGGACGCGTTCATGCGGGACAGCGCCGACCCGGCGGTGGTCGTGCGCACCAGGGAGGCGGCGACGTTCGCCGACCGGCTCCGCGCCGCCGGCGCCGCCGTCCGGCGCGACAAGGCCGACGAGCTCGTCGTGTCCGATCTGGACAGTGCCGAGATCGGCCGGCTCGCCGCGCTCGACGGCGTGCCGCTGATCGAGCTCACCCCCCGCACCCAGTCGCTGGAGGAGGCGTTCATGGCGCTGACCCGCGAATCAGTCGAGTTCGGAGTGGAACGATGACCGGGATCCTGCTCTCCGAGTGGACGAAGCTGCGCTCGCTCCGCTCCACCGCGTTCACCCTGCTCGCCCTCGCGGTCCTCGCGATCGGGCTCGGCGTGCTCATCAGCTCCGGCGCGGGTGCCGGGTACGCGGAGCTGCCCGAGGCCGAGCGGGCGGCGTTCGACCCCACGCAGGTGAGCACGCAGAGCTACCTCGCCGCGCAGCTGGCCCTCGGCGTGCTCGGGGTGCTCGTCATCAGCGGCGAGTACGCCACCGGGATGATCCGCACCAGCCTCACGGCGGTACCCCGGCGGGCCCGGCTGCTCGCCGCGAAGGCGGCGGTCTTCACGGCGGTCGCGCTGGTCTCCGGGCTGGTGGTGGGTTTCGGGGCGTTCCTGCTGGGCCAGGTCACGCTCGCCGGCACGGACGCGCCGCACACCACGCTCGCCGAACCGCACGTGGCACGCGCCGCCGCCGGCGCCGGCCTCTACCTGGCGGCGATCGGCCTGCTCGGCGTCGCCGTCGGCACGATCGTGCGGTCCACAGCCGGCGGGATCACCGTGTTGGTAGCGGTCACACTGCTGGTACCGGCGTTCGGCCAAGGGCTACCCGGCGGGTGGGGCGAACGCCTCGTGCGGTGGTGGCCGACCACCGCCGGTTCGCGGGTGATGACCGTAAAGTCGGATCCGGACCTGCTCGGACCCTGGGCGGGCTACGGGGTGCTCTGCGTCGCGGTGGCGGCCACGCTCGTGGCGGCGTTCGCGGTGCTGCGTGCCCGCGACGCCTAGGGCCGGAGCCCTGGGTGCGGGCGCCATCCCGGGGCGGGCACCACCCGGGCGCGGGCACCACCCGGACAGGGCCGGAGCCCGGGCGCGGGCACCACCCGGACAGGGCCGGAGCCCGGGCGCGGGCGCCACCCGGACAGGGCGCCACCCGGCGCGGGCGCCACCCGGCGCGGGCGCCACCCGGCGCGGGCGCCACCCGGGCCGGCGCGGAAGGTGACACCGGCATCAAGAAAGCGAGGACGGATGGACGGCGTGGCGCGACTGCTGGTGGTGGACGACGAACCGACCCTGCGCGAGTTGCTGTCGGCGACGCTCCGCTTCGCCGGCTTCACGGTCGCGTCGGCCGCCACCGGCGCCGAGGCCCTCACCGCGGCCGCCCGCCAGGCGCCCGACCTCGTGCTGCTGGACATCATGCTGCCCGACATGGAGGGCTTCGACGTGGTGCGGCGGCTGCGCGAGCGGGGGCGGCCGGTGCCGGTGCTGTTCCTCACCGCCCGGGACGCGCCCGAAGACAAGATCAACGGACTGACGCTGGGCGGCGACGACTACGTGACCAAGCCGTTCGACCTGGAGGAGCTGATCGCCCGCATCCGCGCGATCCTGCGGCGCACCACCGGCGCCGGCGGCGACCTCACCGTCGGCGACCTCACCCTCGACCCGGAGGGCCGCCAGGTAACGCGGGGCGGGCGGCCGGTGCGGCTGTCACCCACCGAGTTCCGCCTCCTGCACTACCTGATGGCGAACGCGGGACAGGTTGTCCACAAGGCCCGCATCCTGGACGAGGTCTGGCGCTACGACTTCGGCGGCGACCCCAGCATCGTCGACACGTACATCAGCTACCTGCGCCGCAAGGTGGACACGAGCGAGCCGAAGCTCATCCACACCGTGCACGGCGTCGGGTACGTGCTGCGGAAGCCCCGCCCGTGAGGCGCCTGTCGCTGCGGGCGCGGCTGCTGCTGATCTGCGTGGCGCTGCTCGCGGTGGGTTTCACGGTGAGCGGGGCGGTGGTCTCGGAGGTGTTGCGGGGCCACCTGGTCAAGCGGGTCGACTCGCAGTTGACGCAGCTGACCACTCTCCTGTCCGGGGTGTCGCCGGCCGCCATCCCCGGCTTCGATCCTGCGGTCCTGCCGGCCGAGCTGAGCACCCGTCTCGACCTCGTCGACGGGATCGAGATCGTGTACCTGCGCGCGGACGGCGGTGTCGAACGCGTTATGCACAACGCCGGAACGGGCCGGCCGGACCTGCCCCGGCTGGACGCGGCGGGGGTGGCGGCCCGGGGCGGGCACCCGTTCACGGTGGCCGATGTGGACGGTGGGGCGGAGTGGCGGGTGGTGGCGCTCCCCCGCTCGGCAACGCCGCTGCTGGGCGAGCCTCCGCCGCCCGGCGCCGGCATCGCGGTGGCCGCCTCGACGTCCACTGTGGATGGCACGCTCACCCGCCTGCGCGTGGTCTGCCTCGTCACCGGGCTCGGGCTGGTCGCGGTGCTCGCGGTGGCGGGCTGGTTCGCGATGCGCGCCGGCTTGCGGCCGCTACGCAGGATCGAGCAGACTGCGGCCGCCATCGCGGTGGGCGATCTCTCCCGGCGGGTGCCGGACGAGGCCGCCCCGGGCACCGAGATCGGGCGGCTCGCCGCGGCGCTCAACGGCATGCTGGGCCAGATCGAGGCCGCGTTCGCGGCCCGCGCCGCGTCGGAGGCGCGGATGCGGCGCTTCGTCGCGGACGTGAGCCACGAGCTGCGCACGCCGCTGTTCGGCATCAAGGGCTTCACCGAGCTGTACCGCATGGGTGGCGTCGCCGGGGAAGTCGAGGTAGGCCTCACCATGGCCCGGATCGAGAGCGAGTCGGCGCGGCTGGCCCAGCTGACCGAGGATCTGCTGCTGCTGGCCCGGCTGGACGAGGGCGACGCCGGCCTGCCGCTGCACCGCGCGCCGATGGACCTGCGCACCCTCGCCGCCGACGCCCGCCGCGACCTCACCGCGCTGGACCCCACCCGCACGGTGACGGTGACCGGTCCGGGCGGCGCGGGTCCCGCGGGTCCGGCGCCGGTGAGCGGCGACGAGGCACGGCTGCGCCAGGTGGTCGCCAACCTCGTGGGCAACGTGATCGGTCACACCCCCGCCGGCAGCCCGGTCCGCATCGGTGTGGGTATCGCGGACGGCGCGGCGGTGCTGGAGGTGGCCGACAGCGGCCCGGGCCTGGCGCCGGCGGAGGCCGAGCGGGTCTTCGAACGCTTCTACCGCGCCGGCGAGTCCCGCAGCCGCACCGCCGGTGGGGGCGCGGGCTTGGGCTTGGCGATCGTCGCGTCCCTGGTGGAGGCCCATGGCGGCACGGTCGCGGCGACACGGCCCGAGGGCGACGACACCGCCTCTGCCACGCGGCCCGAGGGCGACGACACCGCCTCGCCGACGCGGGCCGACGGCGGCGGTGCGCTCTTCCGGGTCTCGCTCCCGCTCCTCCACCCCCAACTGGGTGATCGCTGACAGCGCCGCCGCTGGTGCGCGGACCATGGTCGTGTGCGAGGCTGGCGAGGTGACTGAGGTGCACCGCGCCGCGCGGATCGAAGACGCGGTGCACGACGTGCTCGAGGGCTGGCTGCGCAAGCGGGGCTGGTCGGCGACCGTCGTGCCGTACACGGGGTACGGCGCCCCCGGCTGGGTCCGGGTGATGGGCCGGGTGATGGTCAGCCGCCCCGACCACGGCCGCCCCCGCAAGGCCGGCAAGTTGCGTGGCTGGCGCAGCTTCACCACCGTCTCCGCCAAGGACGCGCCCGTCACCGTCGAGGTGGCCGGGCGGCGCCACGAGGCGGTCGCGGACCGTGGCGGGTTCATCGACACGGTGGTCAAGGCGGACCTCGAGCCCGGCTGGCGCACCGTCCGGCTCAGCAGCGGCGATGGCGAACCGGTCGAGGCGCCGGTGCGCGTCGTCGACCCCACCGTCACCTTCGGCGTCGTGTCCGACATCGACGACACCGTGATGGTCACCGCGCTCCCCCGGCCGCTGCTCGCGGCGTGGAACACGTTCGTGCTGGACGAGCACGCCCGCGCGGCCGTGCCCGGGATGGCCGTGCTGTACGAGCGGCTCATCACCGCGCACCCCGGCACACCGGTCCTCTACCTGTCCACCGGCGCGTGGAACGTGGCGCCCGCCCTCACCCGCTTCCTCTCCCGCCACCTCTACCCGCCGGGTCCGCTGCTGCTCACCGACTGGGGTCCGCAGAAGGACCGCATCTTCCGCAGCGGGCGTGCCCACAAGCTGGCCGCGCTCAACCGGCTGGCCGAGGAGCTGCCGTGGATCCGGTGGCTGCTCGTCGGCGACGACGGGCAGCACGACCCGGAGATCTACCGCACGTTCGCGGAGACCCATCCGGACCAGGTCGCGGCGGTCGCCATCCGCGCGCTCTCCCCCACCCAGGCGGTCCTGGCCGGTGGCCTGCCGTCGCCGGCGGGCCACCAGCTGACCGCCTCTGACCAGGCCGGCAAGCGGTGGTTCTCCGCCCCGGACGGCGCGGGCCTGTGGAAACTGCTGGCCGAGTCGAAGGCGCTCGACCCCGACTAGCCCGCCTCGGCGCGGGCGCGCGGCAGCGCGTGCGGGCGGTGCCACAAACCTTCACCGGGTGAGCGGCGGCCTGCGGCCACCCCACTAGCCCGCCTCGGCGCGGGCGCGCGGCAGTGCGTGCAGGCGGTCCCGCGGGTCGCCCGTGCGGGAGCTTCTCCACGGCGGCGGCCGCTCGGTGCCACGAAGCTCGCCGGCTGACGGCCGCCGCTCACCCGGCGCGCCCCGCGCGATTGGCACGCGCCCGCTACGATCCCCTGCGATGATCGCCACCCGGATCCGTGTGACCGTTCTACTGGCGGCGACCCTCCTGGGGACGGGCGCCTGTGGACAAGGCGACCCGCCACCCCCGCCACCCGCTCCCGCCGGAGCTGTGGACGGGCTCGGCGAGGGGGACGCCGTCATCGCCGCCCAAGTCGCGATGGTCGACCTGCGCCGCCGGATGGACAAGCACTTCGACGGGCCGTGGGACCACAGCGGGTTCCACCTGCCGGCCGGCACCACGTGGGACACGGTCGCCGCGCACTACGCCCGGGAGCTGGGCGACGGCTGGGCCGAAGACACCCGCTTCCCGCCGGACGGGGGCCCCGGCTACCGCTCCAGGGTGTGGCGCGACGGCGACTTCTCGACCGGGATCGCGCTGGTCGACGGGCGGCCGCCGGAGAACTACCCGGTGCTCGTCGTGCTGGCGTCCGAGAAGGACTGACACCGGCGTCCACTTCGGAGCGTGACGCGCAGGCCGCGACCGGCGGACCACGCTCACCGCAACCGGCGGCTACCGCAGCGCACCACGCCCACCGCGACCAGCGGCTACCACGCCGCACCACGCTCACCGCGGCCGGCTGCTACCACGGCGCGCCGTACGCGGCGCGGCCGACGTCGTGGGCACCCCCGCGGCCGACGTCGTGGACACTCCCCGCGCGGCCGTGCGGGCCGCCCTCCTCGGAAACCACCTCCGGGCGGGTGGTTCACAAACAGCGATCGATGTTGCTACCTTGTTGCGACGACGTCTGCAACTTCTTGCAAAGATCGCAAGTGCCTCCATCTCCCACACCCCTGGAGTGCGCAGTGAACCCACGAAGAAGGGCCGCGGCCAGCTGGGCAGCGGCCGCGACCGTCCCGTTGCTCCTGCTCACCGCCGTCGCCGTCACGGTCGCCACCGCGCCGGCCGCCCACGCCGCCGTCGCGAACGGGTCGTCCATCGTGCACCTGTTCCAGTGGCGGTGGAGCTCCGTGGCGCGCGAGTGCGAGACCACGCTCGGCCCGAACGGCTGGGGCGGCGTGCAGGTCTCCCCGCCGCAGGAGCACGTGGTGCTGCCGAGCGCGGAGGGCGCCACCTACCCCTGGTGGCAGGACTACCAGCCGGTCTCCTACCGGCTGGACCAGACCCGGCGCGGCACCCGCGCCGAGTTCGTCGACATGGTCAACCGGTGCCGCGACGCCGGCGTGAAGATCTACGTCGACGTGGTGCTCAACCACATGAGCGGCACCGGCTCGGCGGGCAGCGGCCCGGGCAGCGCCGGCACGGTGTACAGCAAGTACGAGTACCCGAACCTGTTCGACGACGGCTCCGGCGACGCGTACACCTACCCGAACTTCGGGCCCTGCTACACGACGATCAGCAACTGGGGAAACAAGGCCGAGGTGCAGGACTGCGAGCTGCTCGCGCTCGCCGACCTCGACACCGGCGATCCTGAGGTGCGCCGCAAGATAGCCAAGTACATGAACGCGGTGATCGACCTGGGCGTGGCCGGCTTCCGGGTCGACGCGGCCAAGCACGTGCAGGAGGCACACCTGGCGGACATCATCTCCCGCCTGCACGACGTGCCCGGCTTCGGCGGCCGACCGGACATCTTCCACGAGGTGTACGGGGACGCGACGATCCCGTACACCGCGTACGCGCCGCTGGGCAAGGTGACCAACTTCGACTACCAGCGCGCGGTGTCCAGCGGCTTCCAGGGCGGCAACATCGCCCAGTTCGCCAACCTGCCGGACTACGGCGGGCTGTCCGGCGGCCAGGCGGTGGTGTTCGTCGACAACCACGACACCCAGCGGGCGAGCCCGACGCTCACGTACAAGAACGGCGACCGGTACTACGTCGCGGACGCGTTCATGATGGCCCACCCGTACGGCACGGTGCAGCTGATGTCGAGCTACGCCTTCACCGCGCAGGCGCAGGGCCCGCCCAGCTCGTCCAACGGCACCACCAACGCCACGGACTGTGCGAACGGTCAGTGGGTCTGCGAGCATCGCCACGAGCAGGTCGCCGGCATGCCCAGCTTCCGCAACGCCACCGAGGGCACCGGCATCTCCAGCACGGTCACCGACGGCAACGGGCGGCTCGCGTTCGCCCGCGGCGGCCGCGGGTACGCCGCGTTCAACGCCACCGGCGAGGCGTGGAGCCGCACCTTCGGCACCAGCCTGCCGGACGGGACGTACTGCAACGTCGCGCGCGGCACGTTCACCGCGGCCACCGGCGCGTGCACGGGCGGCACGATCGCGGTCTCCGGTGGCGCGTTCACCACGACCATCCCGGCCAACCGCGGGGTGGCACTGCACGTCGACGCGCGCACGAGCGGGAGCACCACGCCGCCACCGGCCGGCGACACCACGTTCCAGGTCACCGCGCCCACCGGGCAGGACGTATACGTCGTCGGCTCGATCGCCCAGCTCGGCTCGTGGACGCCGGCGAACGGGCTGCGCCTCACGCCGGGCGCGACGGCCGGCTCGTTCGGCGGCGGCGTCTCCATCCCGGCCGGCACCGCCTTCGAGTGGAAGCTGGCACGGATCAGCGGCGGCACCGTCACGTGGGAGAGCACACCCAACCGCTCGGGCACGGCCGGCGCGGCGCACACCGCGACGTGGAGTCAAACCGGTGGCACGGCGGCCGTCACGTTCGACGCCACCGCCACCACCTACTTCGGACAGAACGTCTTCCTGGTCGGCTCCACGCCCGCCGTGGGCTCCTGGAACCCCGCCGACGCCGTCGCACTGGACCCGGCCAACTATCCAGTGTGGACAGGGACGGTCCGCCTGCCGCTCGACCAGACCATGGAGTACAAGCTGATAAAGAAGAACCCCGACGGCACGGTGACCTGGGAGACCGGCGCCAACCGGACGCTCACGCCGGCCGCAGGCACCACGGTGACCATCACCTGGCGGTGACCCCGGCGGTGCCCGCCCGTCCCCCGTGCGGGCGGGCACCGCACCGCTCAGTCGCGGGCCGGACCGGTCTCCTCCGCCGCCTCGCCGACCGCGACCATCCGCCGGACGTGCTCCAGCCGGTGCACGACGAGGACACCGAGCGCGAAGGCCAGCAGCGGGCCGGCGGTCAGCACCACCCACTGGATCGGCGCGAGGTAGATCGGGTGTCCCATGTGTCCATTCGAGTACGCCCAGCCGTCCAGCCCCCGCTCGATGACGGCCAGCGCCACGGCGATCGGCGCGACCATCGCGAGCACGCGCCAGCGGACCGGCCGGGGCAGCGTGGCGGGTACGAGCAGGGCGGCGATCCCGGCGACCGCGACGAGCCCCAGCAACAGGTAGAGCCCGGCGTCCGACCCGGACTCCAGGCCGAACCAGACGTAGAACGCCTCGCCGTCGTACAGCCGGTCGCGACCGCGCTGGTTGTTGAGGTAGACCCCGTGCACCGTGGCGAGGGCCGAGGCGAACACGGCGATCCGCGCCCAGCCCAGCAGGGCGAGCGCGCGCCGGCGCGGTGCGGGCAGGGTAAGCCCGGCGGCGACCAGGACGCCGAGGGCGAGCGGGACGAAGGTGCCCATCGCGGCCACCGGCATGTCCTGGTACTGCCGCGCGAACAGCACCGCCTCCGCGGCCACCGTCAGCCACGCGCAGGTGGCCGCGAGCACGCGCCAGCCGGCGAGGGCGACCGCGACGACCGCCGTCCAGGCGAGCGCGCGCAGCCACAGCGTGGGCGTCGGCGCCGGGCCGGGCAGCACCAGGTGTTCGGCGATCCGCGACACCCGCTGGGAGAGCAGGACCAGCGCACCCAGCAGCGCCGTCACCGCCGCGGCCTCGGCCCACGCGGGGGCGGCCAGGCCGGTGCCCGCCGCGCCGAACCGCGTGCGCAGGCCGTGCCCGACGAGGTTTGCCGTGTCGCGGGCCGAGGGCCACCGCTGCTCCGGCCGGGCGCCGGCCATCAGCACCGCGAGCATCTCCCGCTCGTACAGCCGGCGGTGCTCCCACGGATACCAGACCGCGAGCAGCCGCCGGTATCGCCGCTCCAGGACCTCGGTCACGCTGGCCCTCCCTCGGCGAGCAGCCCGCTGCGGCGCAGGCGCGTGGTGGCGGCGCTGGTGTTGCGGCGCAGCCACGCGGTCTCCTCGGCCAGGCGCTGGGCACCGGCGGCGGTGAGCCGGTAGTAGCGGCGCAGTCGAGATTGGACGATCTCCTCCCGGTCGACCTCGATGAGGCCGTCGGCGCGCAGCCGGTCGAGCACCGCGTAGAGCGTGCCGGCGCGCAGCCGCACCCGCCCCTCGGAGATCTGGGCGACGTCTTCGATGACGCCGTATCCGTGCTGGGGCGCCGCGGCCAGCGCGGTGAGGACGAGGAACGCGGGGTCCCTCGAGGGTCCGTTGCTCATGGCCGAGGCATATACCGCGTCGCGATATATGCCGCGACCCCGGCCCGTCTGGCGAAAGCGTAACCGATGGGTTACGCTTCTGCCCGTGGACGAAGTGGCCGGAGCGATCGCCGACCCCGTGCGGCGCGAGATCCTGGCGATGATCCGCGAGCGGCGGATGTCGGCCGGGCAGATCGCCGACCGCTTCGCGATCAGCCGGCCCGCCGTCAGCCGCCACCTGCGGGTGCTGCGCGAGAGCGGGCTCGTCCACGACGAGCTCACCGGCCGGCAGCGGTTCTACCGGCTCGATCCGGCGCCGCTGGACGCGCTGGCGCGGTGGCTCACCCCGTTCCTGCGCGACGATCGGGCGGCCGCCTGGGAGGGCCACTTCGACGCGCTGGAGACCGAGGTCTACCGCACCCGCCGCGAGCGGCGCGGCGCCACCGCCACCGCCACCGAGACCACCGAACGAACCCGCGAGCGGCGCGGCGCCGCCGCGAAGACGGCCGAACGAACCGAGGTCCACCACACCCGCCGCGAGCGGCGCGGCGCCGCCGCCGAGACCACCGAACGAACCCGCGAGCGGCGCGGCGCCGCCGCCGCCGAGACCACCGCACGAGAGGAACGCAGCGCATGAGCCCTGTACCCACCGGCCGGCTGTTCGGCACCGACCTGGTCCTGACCCGCACCTTCCGGGCGCCCGCCGAGGACGTGTGGGCGAGCCTCACCGAGCCGGCCCGCACGGCGCGGTGGTTCGGGCCGTGGGAGGGCGAGGCCGCGCCGGGGCGGTCCATCAAGGTGCGGCTCGAGTTCGAGGACGGCAAGCCCTGGATGGACATGCGCGTCGAGGCCTGCGAGCCACCACGGCGGCTGGCACTGTCCGCTGTGGACGAGGCCGGCAGCTGGCGCACCGAGCTCCAGCTGTCCGACGTGGACGGTGGCACGGAGCTGCGCTTCACGCACCACCTCGACACGACCGAGGGCCTCGGCGACGTCGGCCCGGGCTGGGAGTTCTACCTGGACCAGCTGGTGGCGGCCCGAAACGACGCGCCGCCGGTGGCGTTCGACGACTACTACCCCGCGTTGAAGGGCTACTACGACGGCCTCAGGTGACCTTCACGTACACCCACGCCTCCGCGCCCGAGCCGAGCCGCGCGAGCACCCGCTCGTAGTCGTCCACCTCGTACTCGTCGGCGGAGACGAGCTCCCCGTCGGTCACCTCGAACACCACGCCCGCCACGGTGTCGCGCGCGTCGCCGGTCTCCACCACGATCGGGTGCTCGGCCAGGCCGCTGAGGTCGAGCACGTGCGGGTCGCTGATCTCCAGCAGCTCCAGCCGGTACCCGGGAAGGTCGTCCTCCCGCCCGGAGAGCTCGCGGCCGAAGCTGGCCCGCTGCACCGCGGGGTCGCGGAGGGTGCCGTACGAGAAGAGCAGTGGCATATTTCCCCTAGACTTCGGGTCCTACGCTGAATGGATGTTCAATTTACGCGAGTGGAAGGCCCGTCGGGCCCAGAAGCGCGCGGCGAAGATCGCCGCGATGGCCGACCGCACCGCGAAGCGGGCGGCGAAGGAGTCGGAGCGGATCGCCGACCAGGGCCGCACCGCCCGTGACCCGGGCCCGTGGGGCGGCGTCGGCGCCTAGGGCCTGCTGACAAATCCTTGCCGGGCAGCGCCGGGCCCAGACGACCAGCGACGTCGGGCGAAAGGCCGCATGCAACACCGTTATGCGACCTCGCGCCCGCCACCACCGGACGCCGCCTGGACTCCGGCTCGCCTCGACAATCCTTTGAACAGGCCTAGCCCCTACCGGGTGCGCGGCGGCGCGGTGCTCTGCCGGACGATGAGGTCGGTGGTCAGCTCGACCCGGCGCTCGCGGGGCACCTGCCCGGAGGCGAGCGCGACGAGCATCGCGGCGGCCGTGGTGCCCATGCGCTTGAGCGGCTGCCGCACGGTGGTCATCGGCGGCCCGGCCCACCGGGTGAAGGGCAGGTCGTCGAAGCCGACGACGCTCAGGTCGTCGGGCACACGCACGCCGGCCTGGCGGGCCGCCTCGTAGACCCCGTGCGCCTGGAGGTCGTTGGTGGCGAAGATGGCGGTCGGCGGCTCGGGCAGTGCGAGCAGGACGGCCGTCTCGCGGGCCGCTCCCTCGACGTAGAGCGGGCCGACCCGGACCAGGTCGGGGTCGACCGGCACGCCCGCCTGGTCCATCGCGGCGCGGAAACCGTCGAGCCGGGCCCGGCAGAAGGGCCATTTCAGGTTGCCGCAGAGCATGCCGATGCGGCGGTGGCCGAGCTCGATCAGGTGGCGGGTGGCGACGAGCGCGCCGCTGTAGTTGGCCGCGCCGACCGAGGGCGTGTCGTGCAGCGGCTCGCCGGTCGGGTCGAGCGTGACGAGCGGGATCGAGCCGGTGGCCAGCTGGGCCTGCTGGTGCGCGGTGATCTCGGAGATCACCGCGATCACGCCCATCGGGCGGCGGGAGAGGACCTGCTCGGTCCAGCCGGCGCCGGGCGTGAGGCGGCCCTGCATGGTGGTGAGGACGACCGCGAGCTTCTGGTCGCGGGCGACCTCCTCGACACCCTCGATGATCTCCAGCGCCCACAGGCTGTCGAGCGCGTGGAAGACGAGCTCGATCAGCGGCGCCTGGGTGACCGCGTCGCCGCGCTGGTAGCCGTGCTCGTGCAGCACCGCCTCGACCCGCCGGCGGGTGCTGAGCGCGACGCCGGCCTGCCCGTTGATCACGCGGGAGACGGTGGGCGCGGAGACCCCGGCCAGCCGGGCGATCGTGGCCACGGTGACCTTGCCGCGGCGACGGCCGTCGCCGACGGATGCGGCGGCGCCGATCCCGGTCACGCCCGGCATTGTACGATGCGGGCCTTGCGGCCGTCTTTCCGGAACTCGCCAGAAACGTTGCCCTTCCACACCACCTCCGGAACCTCAGAACGACGCCGTCACCGCCCCCGAGCAGAGCATATAGATGCATGTTTGCGCGTTGATGCGTTCCGGTACATACTACGGAATGTTTCAGCGCTCTGGGCATCGACGGTTCGGGAGGACCACCCCGCATGAGACTCAGAAGCATCATGATCGCCGCCGCGGGCCTCGCGACCGCGCTCGTGGCCGCCACCCTCACCCTCGCCCCACCGGCATCGGCGGCGTCGCTCGTCGAGGTCACCGGCTTCGGCACCAACCCGAGCAACCTGCGCATGCACCTGTACGTGCCGGACCGGGTGCAGGCCCGCCCCGGCATCCTCGTGGCCGTGCACTACTGCACCGGCAACGGGCCGGCGTTCTACTCCGGCACCCAGTTCGCCCAGCAGGCCGACCAGTACGGCTTCATCGTCATCTACCCGTCGGCGACCCGCAGCGGCAACTGCTTCGACGTGTACTCCCCGCAGGCGTTGCGCCGCGACGGCGGCAGCGACCCGGTCTCGATCCGCTCGATGGTCAGCTACGTGCAGCAGCGGTACAACGCCGACCCCAACCGAATCTTCGCCACCGGCGTCTCCTCGGGCGCCATGATGACCAACGTGCTGCTCGGCCTCTACCCGGACGTGTTCAAGGCCGGCGCCGCCTTCGCCGGCGTGCCGTTCGGCTGCTTCGCCACCACCGACGGCTCCACCTGGAACAGCCAGTGCGCCAACGGCCAGATCATCCGCACCGCGCAGCAGTGGGGCGACACGGTCCGCAACGCGTTCCCCGGCTACACCGGCGCGCGGCCGCGGATGCAGCTGTGGCACGGCACGAATGACGAGACGCTGCGCTACCCGAACTTCGGCGAAGAGATCAAGCAGTGGACCAACCTGCACGGGTTGAGCCAGACGCCCACGTTCACCGACACGCCGTCCTCCGGCCAGACGCGCACACGGTACGGGGGCAGCGGCGGCCAGGCGCCGGTCGAGGCGATCAGCATGCAGGGCGTGCCGCACAACCTCCCGGTCAACGCGGCCGAGGCGATCCGCTTCTTCGGCCTCAACACCTCGACGCCGCCTCCTACGACGTCGCCGCCGCCGCCCACCTCCGGCCCGCCGCCCACGACTGGCCCGCCGCCCACGACGTCGCCGCCGCCCACCGGTGGCGCCTGCCGGGTCGGCTACACGGTCAACTCCTGGAACACCGGCCTGACCGCGTCCATCACCATCACGAACACGAGCACCAGCACGGTCAACGGCTGGACGCTGGCCTTCACCCTCCCCAGTGGACAGACGATCACGTCCGGCTGGAACGCGTCCTACTCACCGAACAGTGGGGCGGTGACCGCCCGCAACGCCACGTACAACGGCACGCTGGCGCCGAACGCGTCGACGGGTATCGGCTTCCAGGCCACCCACACGGGTAACACCGGACGGCCCGCCGCGTTCACCCTCAACGGCACCGCCTGCACCGTCGCCTGAGGGCGGCTCGACCTCCCGCACACCGCCGCCGGCCCGCGCGCCGGCGGCGGTGTCGGGCTTGTAGATGAAGCGCGCCAGCATCGCGCGCAGCAGGTTGAGGTCGTCGTAGGTCAGCTCGGGGTAGCCGTGCTTGACCAGCACCGCGCGCACGTCGGTCACGAGGTCGAGCGACAGCCGGTGGTCGCCCGTGTGCCCGGGCACCGGGTAGTTGTTCATGCCGGCCAGGGTCCGTGCCGGGCCGGCCGCGGCGTCGCACGCGGTGTCCGCATCTGAACCGATATGGCCAGGGTGACCGGTCGCCTGGTCCGGCCCCACCACCGTCGGGATGGGCAGCCTGTCTCGGGCTTTTCCAGACCGAAAACGTGAGCTACCGCGACGTCCGTCGTGGTCCAGACCGTCGCTCCCGCGGCCTCACCCATCCGCTGTTGGTCACGCGTCGCTTTCGCGACACGGCCGCCGGTCAGGCGGTGGGGTCGGTGACCGTGCCGATGAAGGCGGGCGTCCGCGTGGGCGTGTGCATTATCGCGAACGCGAACGGCCGGTCGGCGCGGAACGTCACCTCCGGCCGCGGGCCGGCGGACACCGGCATGGCCATACCGGTCACCGCGGCCGCTTCCGTGCCTTCCTCGTCGACCGTGATGGTCGCGCGGTGGACGGCCTGGCCCAGGTAGAGGTGCGGGTTGATGCCGGAGAAGTCGCCGACAGCGGTGAATCCCAGCTCGCGCATCACGGCGAGCAGGTCGAAGCTGGCGTCGAACTCCCACTTGGGCATCGTCATGTCGACGAACGCGGGGCGCAGCCCTTTCCCGACGGCGGCCAGGGTGTCCGGCGCGAGCAGGTCGAGCGGCGCGCCGCCGGACGGCTCCGGGAGCAGCACCCACATGGCGTAGTCGCCGGTCTTGTAGGGCACCTCGACGGCGCGCCAGCCCGGCCCTTCCGCGTACGCCAGCGAGGCGACCTGGTTCATCATCGGCGCCTTGACGGTGCTCCCGTCCGGCCGGGTGAACGACGCGCCCGGATCGGTGCTGAGGAAGGCCGTGCGCCAGTCGGCCTTGAAGTAGATCGCGTTGGCCAGCACCGCCTTGGTGTCCGGGTCGAGCCGGTCGAAGAGCTTGCGGATGCGGCCGTTGGTCTGCTCCCGCACCCAGGCGTCGATCGCCTCCGTGGCACCGGGCGAGCGGAAGTCCACTGTGCGCACTCCGCTGCCGTACTGCTCGGCGAGCGTACGCAGGAACGGCTTTCCGATGGGCAGGCCGGGCTGGGCCCAGAGCGCGTTGGCGATCCGCAGCGGGCCGCCGTCCGGCGCGAGCTGGCGGTCGAGCGCGTTGAACGCCTCGTGGGTGCCGGCCGGCGGGAAGTGGAAGATCCGGTCGAGCTGGGCGGCCGTCTCGCCGCCCGCGCCGGCCCGCGCCATCGCGAACGCGCACGCGATGCTCAGCGGCGACATCACCCAGTTGCCGTCGGGGGCGGCCGCGCGGCGGCTCAGCTGGTACCCGACATCGGTGAGGCCGTCGACGACGGCCGGTGCGGGTCCGCCGGGTGGGGGCGCCTGCCGGGCCAGGTCGGCGGTGACGAGGCCCCGCGGCGCGGCCGTGACCGGGCCGGCGGCGGCCGCGCAGGTGGCGACCAGCACGGCCGCGAAGCCGAGGAGGAGGGGCCGGGTCACGGAGGTCCGCCGCGCACGCATACCGGGTTGGATGCGCGCCGCCGGCCCTCGGTTCCCGGACCGGGTTAGGTCGCGATGCCGGCGTACTTGATGTTCAGGTACTCGTCGATGCCCTCGGCGCCGCCCTCGCGGCCCATGCCGGACCACTTGACGCCGCCGAACGGCGCGGCCGGGTTGGAGACCAACCCCTTGTTGAGGCCGACCATGCCGCTCTCCAGGCCTTCGACGACGCGGAGCGAGCGCTTGAGGTCGCGGCAGAAGGCGTAGGCGACCAGGCCGTACTCGGTGTCGTTGGCCAGGCGCAGCGCCTCGTCGTCGGTGCGGAACTGGTAGATCGGCGCGACCGGCCCGAAGATCTCCTCGCGGTGCATGTCGGCCTCGGTCGGCACGCCGGTGAGGACGGTGGGCGTGAAGAAGTAGCCGTCGCGCTCGGGCGGCCCGCCGCCGGTGAGCACCTGGGCGCCGCGGCGTACCGCGTCGTCGACGAGCTCGACCACCTTGCCGCGCTGCTTTTCGTCGATCAGCGGGCCGACCTTGACGCCCGGCTCGGTGCCGCGGCCGACGGGCATGTCGGCGAGCGCGGCGGCGAGCCGCTGCGCGAACTCCTCGGCCACCGACTCGTGCGCGTAGAACCGGTTGGCCGCCACGCACGACTCGCCCATGTTGCGCATCTTGGCGATGACCGCCTGCTCGACGGCCAGCTCCAGGTCGGCGTCTTCGAAGACCAGGAACGGCGCGTTGCCGCCCAGCTCCATCGAGAGCCGCAGCAGGTTGCCGGCGGACTGCTCGACGAGCGTCTTGCCCACCTCGGTCGAGCCGGTGAACGACAGCTTGCGCAGCCGGCGGTCGCCGATGATCGGCTTGACCACGCGACTGGCCGAGGAGGCGGTGAGCACGTTGAGCACACCGGCCGGCAGGCCCGCCTCGACGAACAGCTGGACCATCAGGTTGTTGGACAGCGGGGTGAGCTGTGCGGGCTTGACCACCATCGTGCAGCCGGCCGCGACGGCCGGGCCGATCTTGCGGGCGCCCATCGCGAGTGGGAAGTTCCACGGGGTGATCAGCAGGCACGGCCCCACCGGCTGCTTCATGGTGAGCAGGCGGCCGGCGCCGTTGGGCTCGTCGGACCAGCGGCCGCTGATCCGCACCGCCTCCTCGGAAAACCATCTGAAGAACTCGGCCGCGTACTTCACCTCGGCGGCCGCCTCGGCGATCGGCTTGCCCATCTCCAGGGTCACCAGCACGGCGAGCTCGTCGACCCGCTCGTTCATCAGCTCGAAGACGCGGCGCAGGATCTCGCCGCGCTGCCGGGGCGGGGTGGCCGCCCACGACGACTGCGCGCCGGCGGCGGCGTCCAGCGCGGCCACCGCGTCGTCCGCGGTGGCGTCGGCCACCCGGGTCAGGGGCCGGGTGGTCGCCGGGTCGACCACGTCGACCCACTCGCCGCCCGACGCCGGCCGCCATTCACCCCCGATGAAAAGCCCATCTGGTACGGAGGCGACAAGTTCTTTCTCGTCGACACTCATCGCGCACCTCCCTCCCTGTCCGTTCACAGGATATGGGTCTTGAGGGTGCTGCGCCCGGGTGCGGCTAGCGGGCTTTGACCAGCCCACGCACGTAGGCGGCCTGGCCGACGTGCTGGTCGTCGTCGTTGAGCACGCTGACCAGGCGCACGCCGACCGTCACCGGCGGATCCCAGCCCTCGTCGACGACCCGGTCGAGGTCCTTGGCCGACAGGCCGCGCAGGAAGTCGGCGGTGCGGGCGGAAACCGCGTCGAAGTACGCGACGAGCGCCTCCGCGCTCTCCGGGCGGACCCGGTCGACCTGGGCGGCGCTGTGCCCGTACCCGGTGTCGCCGGAGTCGGGGTCGAGCCCGAAGCGGCGCGCCCAGCCGTCGCGGACCCACAGCTGCTGCTCGCCCATGAGGTCGGCGACGTGGTCGTCCTGGATCCGGGTGAGGTGCCAGACCAGCCAGCCCACCGAGTTGGCACCCGGCGCGGGCACCCAGTGCAGCTCCTCGGGGGTCAGCCCGTCGACGGCGGATCGGACCAGGTCGGGAAGCCGGTCGAACGCCTCGATCAACATCTCTCGTGCGTCCACAGTGGCCACCCTATCCCAGCGGGTTGATCTGGCTCGCTACCGTCGCGGCATGGACCGCGCCGGCCTCCCCCTGCGTACCGGACCGGAATCCGTCGACCTGGTGATCGCCGACATCGGCCGCCGCGGCCTGCGTGGCGAGGTCAGCTTCGACCCCCTCATCGCCGCGGTGGCGGCCCTCGTCTGCGGCGGCCTGGTCACCGCCGTGACGCTGTTCTTCGGCCAGTTCTCGTGGGTGGCCGTGCTCGGCACGATGGGCGGCGTCTTCGCGATCGCGACGCCCGTGCTGGTCTGGCAGACGCTGTCCGGCATCCGGCGGATCGAGTTCCGGCCGCCGGACGCGCCCGACCTGGTCCGCGTCGTGCGGAGCGTGGGCGCCGACGAGTACCCGGTCACCCGGCTGCGCCGGATCCTGTTGCGGCACAAGGTCCACCAGTCCCCCACGTACCCGTTCACGCTGCGCCCGTTCGGGTACGCGGAGCTGCACCTCGTGTTCGACGGCGGCACCGTCCGCGCGTCGCTGCCCGCCGACTTCGACGTGCCCGCGCTGGGCGACCGGGTGCGCGCACTGCTGGCCCGCGATCGCGTACCGGTGCGGGTGGAGACCGAGCGGCCGGGCCTCTACGACCCGGAGGTCGCCGACGACGTCCTGCCCCGCGGCGGCGTGGTGCTGGAGGTCATGGAGCGGCGCGACCGCCGCCTGCTGGCGCCGATGCCGGGCTACATGTCCCTGACCGAGCTCGGCCTCGCCTGGCCGGTCGCGTGGCACGTGTCGAAGGTCGCCGAGGCCAACGGTGTGCGCACCAAGCTGCGCCGCTCCTCCACCGCGGGTGGCGGCCAGACCAGCTGGTGGGAGTACCGCGCGGTGGACGTGCAACGGGTCGCGGACGCGATCGCCGGCGGGACGGCGGTGCTCGAGCCGGTCTGGCGCCGGGACACCGACGAGGGGCGGGCGGCATACGCCGCGCTGACCGCCCCACGGCGCACGCGGATACGATAGTGACGAGTCGGGCAAACTGACCATAGTGGACAGTAGTCCGAACTGGCCGTGGTCCTCCGGCTACAGTTCGCGTTCCCCCTCCCTAGCGGCCTGTGAGCTTGGTAATCTGCCGCTCTCACGCCTGGTAATCTGCCGCTCTCACGCCTGGGATCCAGGAGGTCGTGCAATGACTGACAGTGGGATGAGAGGTCGTGTGAAAGGACTACTCGGCGGGCCCACGCCCTTCGTCAACGACACCCTGGAGCCGATGGACGTGTCTCCCAACCCCAACGACGCCAACGCCCAGCATCACGCCCTACAGGTGCTCACGCTCGCCCAGCGCACGGGCGAGGAGCACATCGCCAGCGCCCGGCGCGAGTCCGACCGCATCATCGCCGAGGCCCGCGCGCAGGCCGAGCAGGTGATGCGCGACGCGCAGTCGCACGCGCAGGTCCTCCAGAAGGACGCGGAGAAGGCGCTCGCCGACGCGCACTCGTCGGCCGCCCAGATCACCGAGGCGGCGCAGGCCCACTCGGACGCCGCGCAGCGCAGCGCCGACGACATCCTCGGCGACGCCCGCGAACGCGCCGACGAGCTGGTCAAGGCCGCGCAGGCCAACGCCGACGAGCTCAAGCACCAGGCACACCAGCGGTACGAGGACGTGGTGGGCAGCCTGGCCGCCAAGCGGGAGGCGCTCCAGCGGCAGATCGAGGCGCTCGAGCAGTTCGACCACGACTACCGGGCCCGGCTCACCTCGTTCATGCAGCACCAGCTGCGCTCGCTGTGGGTCGACGAGCCGCGGGTCGAGACCGAGGCGATCGAGGGCTTCGAGGAGTACGACGAAGAGGAGGAGCACCCGCGGGCCGCGCTCGAAGAAGCGACGGTCGCGGTGCCCACCCAGGGCAGCAAGTCGGAGCTTTCCTAAACCCGCGGGCACCGCGGAGGTCGGCGGGTCGAGCCCTCCCGCGACGACCTCCGCCGCCCCGGCCCGCCGGGGCGAGATCGTGGGCGCGAGGTCCCTCAGCGGTGCCGGCGGGTGCCGATCTCGGCGACGTCGGGCAGCGGGCCGCGCTCGCCGGTGAGCTCCTGGAGCGTCTCCCACAGCGCGTCGAAGCGCACCTGGCCGACCCGGTCGCGCCACCCCTCCAGCACCGCCGCGATCGCGCGGTGGACGTCGCGCTCCAGCGCGCGCCCGGCCGGCGTGAGGTGTAGCGGGCGGGCCCGCGTGTCGGCGGCGTCGGGGCCACGGCCGAGGTAGCCGTGCCGCTCGAGGTGGACGACCAGCTCGTGCATGGACTGCTTGGTCATCCCGGCGTGGACGGCCAGCTCCGCCGTCGTCGAGCCCTCGATCCCGTCGAACCGGAAGAGCAGCAGATGCGCCCGCCGCAGCGCGGGGTGGGCCGGTCCCACGCCGGCCAGCACGGCGTCGAGCGCCTGATCGAGGGCGACGCGGAGCAGACCCAGCCGGCGGCCGGTGCGAACGCTTGACATGGTGGTCAGGTTACCTTACCGTCCTGAGTCAGGTAACCTGACCGTTAGGACGCTCGCATGACCACCACCACCGCCGCCCGTGACGAGCTGATGCGCATGCTCACCGCCAAGTGGCAGCCACCCGTCGTGGCCGTGCTGGCGGAGCTCGGCGTGGCCGACCACCTGACCGGTGGCCCGCGCACCGCGGCGGAGCTGGCCGGCGCGGTCGGCGCGCACCCGCGGGCGCTGCACCGCGTGCTGCGCGCGGCCGCCGGCCTCGGACTGTTCACACAGGACGGTGCCGGCCGCTTCGGGCTCACGCCGACCGCCGAGTGCCTCCGGTCCGACGTGCCGGGCAGCCTGCGGCCGGCGGCGATGATGTTCGCGCTGGAGCCGTTCTGGTCGCCGTATGCGCACATCCGCCACAGCGTGCTCACCGGCGAGCCCGCTTTCGACAAGGCCTTCGGCACGACCGTCTACGCCTACCTGGCCGAGCACCCGGAGCACGCGGCGGTCTTCGGTGCGGCGGCCGCCGCGTTCCACGGCCAGGGCATCGAGGAGATCGCCGCCGGGCACGACTGGTCGCGCTACGGCACGGTGGTCGACGTCGGCGGCGGCACCGGCGCGCTGCTCGCCGCGATCCTGGGCCGGCATCCGGGCGTGCGGGGCGTGCTGTTCGAGCTGCCCGAGGTGGTGGAGCGGGCCCGCACCACCCTCGCCGAGCTGGCCGGCCGGGTCGACCTGGTCGCCGGCGACTTCTTCGCGGGCGTGCCCGCCGCCGACGCGTACCTCGTGAAGAGCTGCCTGCACAACTTCGCCGACGACCAGGCGGTGGCCCTGCTGCGGGTGATCCGGCGGGCCATGCCCGCGGGCGCCCGCCTGCTCGTCGCGGAGACAGTCGTGCCGGCCGGCGACGGCCCGCACTACGCCAAGCTCGACGACATCGAGATGCTGGTGATCGCCGGCGGGGCCGACCGCGACGAGGGCGAGTACGCGGACCTGCTCGCGGCCGGCGGCTTCACGGTGACCGCCCTGACGCCGTGCGGCGACCGCTTCACGCTGATCGAGGCCGAGCCGCGCGGCTAGCTGGCGCCGTGCCACCACCGCCGGCACCCCCGGCCGCCGCCTGTGGTCGCCGCGCCTGCGCGTAGGTGTACCCGCGCGGCCGCGGCGCTCACCGGGCGTACGCGGCCGCGCGGCGCAGGCACGGGGCCACGTCGCCGGCGTGGTAGGGACGCTCGGACGGTTCGATCCGCGCCAGGAACGCGGCGTAGACGGCGGCCAGGTACAGCTCGGCCACCGGCCGCCACAGCCGCACCGCGCGTTCCGGGTCGCAGCCGGGCACCGCGCCACGCCAGCGCGCGGCCCACGGGCCGACGAGCGCGGCCTCGTCGGCCCGGTCGAGGCGGTCGGCGAGGCGGAGGATGTCCGCGGCCGGATTGCCCACAGTGGAGTCTCCCCAGTCGATGACCACGGGCGGGCCGCCGCCGAGGCGGGTGTTGCCGGGGTGCAGGTCGCCGTGCACGAGGGCGTCCGGGAGGCCGCAGGCGGTCATCGCCGCGATCCGGGCGTCCATGTCGGACAGCAGCGCCGCGACGTCGGGCACCACCTCCCCGGGTGCCGGGCGCCACGCGGCCAGCCGCTCGCGGACCCACCGCCCGAGCAGCGGTCCGCGGCGGTCGGGTACGCCGGCCGCGGCGAGCGCGTCCACCGCGCCGAGCGAGGCCAGCTGGATCCGGTGGTGGGCGGCGGCGATCGCCTCCCGCTCGGCCGGGCTGGCGTTCCACCCGTCCTCGCCGGGCACGTCGTGCATCAGGATCCGCCCCTCGTCGCCGGCGGCGGCGAGCGGCGGCGCGGCCCCGGGCACGGCCTCGCCGAGCCAGCGCAGCACCGCCGCCTCGTGCCCGAAGAACGCCGGCACCTGCTTGAGCCAGGCCCGGCGCGGCCGGTCGACCTCGTCGAACCCCCGCTCGCCCGCGCACTCGTCGAGGCGCCAGATCGCGGAGAGGTTCCAGGTGCGGACCTGGGTGGCGGTCACCCCGGACCAGCCGGCGCCGGCGAGCGCGGCGGTCGCCCAGGCGACGCTGCGGGCCGGGCCGCCCGGCTCGGCGTAGGGCGCGCGGAGCGGGTGCGGCGACAGGTCGAGGCCGTCGACCGGCAGCAGGTCGGGCGGTGGCGGCCCGTCGAGCTCGGCCAGCATCGTGAGCGCGCCGCCGGGCGGCTCGGGCAGCTCCGCGCGGAGCAGCCGCAGCACCGCGACCCGGACGCCGAACCGGGCGTGTGCCTCGGCGACGACGCCGCCCACCTCCTGCCACCACGGCTCGGGCCGGCCGAACGGCGGCAGCGCGCCGAGTGGCTCGCCGGCCCGGTCGACGAGCACCAGCCGCACCGTACTGTCCACGATGCGGGACGGTAGTCCCAGCCGGCCCGGTGGCGCTACCGACTTCCCGCGCAGTGGTCGACACCGTTTAGGGTGGCTTTGTGGGGGGCGAGGGGTATCGGGTCGGCGTCGACTTCGGCACCTCGAACACCGCCGCCGTGCTGTCCTTCCCCGACGGGCGGGTGCGCCCGCTGCTGTTCGAGGGCTCTCCCCTGCTCCCGTCCGCCGTCTGCGCCGACCCGTCGGCCGGGCTGCTGGTCGGTCGCGACGCCACGCACGCGGCCCGGACCCGCCCGGACTGCTTCGAGCCGCACCCCAAGCGCTGCGTCGACGACGGCACGGTCCTGCTGGGCGGCCGGCCGGTGCCGGTACCCGAGATGATCCGGGCGGTGGCGCGGAGGGTGGCGGGGGAAGCGGCGCGGGTGGCCGGCGGACCCGTGTCCCGGGCGGTCTTCACCTGCCCGGCCGGCTGGGGCGCGGCGCGGCGGGAGGTGCTGCTGGCCGCCGCGCGAGCCGAGTTCGGCGAGGTGACGCTGGTGGCCGAGCCGGTCGCCGCGGCCACCTACTTCGTCGACGTCGTCGCGCACGAGCGGGTGCCGGTCGGCGCCAGCCTGATGGTGTACGACCTGGGCGCCGGCACCTTCGACGCGTCGGTGGTCCGGCGCACGGCGGACGGCTTCGCGGTGCTCGCCGCCGAGGGGCTGCCCGACGTGGGCGGGCTCGACATCGACGCGGCCGTCTTCGCGGCGCTCGGCGAGGCGTACGGCGAGCGCGATCCGGCCGCCTGGGCGCGGCTCGCCGGGCCTGTCGACCGCGCCGACCAGCGGGCCGCGCGGACGCTGTGGGACGACGTGCGCGCCGGCAAGGAGATGCTGTCGCGGGTGCCGCGCACGACCGTGCACGTGCCGATCTTCGACGACGACGCGCCGCTGGGCCGGGAGCAGGTCGAGGAGCTGGCCGGCCCGGTCCTGGAGCGCACGGTCGCGCTGAGCGGGCGGGTGCTGGCCGCGGCCGGCGTCGCGCCGGAGGAGCTGGCCGGGCTGTTCCTGGTCGGCGGTTCGAGCCGGATGCCGCTGGCCGGGATGCTGCTGCACCGCCACCTCGGCGTGGCGCCGACGGTCGTCGAGCAGCCCGAGCTCGTGGTGGCCGAGGGCAGCCTGCGGGCCCGGCCGGCGGGCACGCGACCGCCGGAGGGCCCGGTCTGGCCGGACGAGCCACCGCCGCCGCCGGATCCGGTGGAGCCGTCCCGGTGGCTGTCGCCGCGGGTGCTCGCCGCGGCCGGGCTCGCCATCGCGCTGCTCGCCACCAGCGCGATCGTGCTGCTGCACCGGTGGCGCGAGGCCCCGGGCGTCGACCTGGGGCGGATACCGCAGAAGCTGGCCGCCACCTGCCACCGCGGCACGGCGTCCGACGTGCCGGGCGCCGCCACCGCGCTGCGCTGCCCGAGCCCGGCCGGCGACGCGGTGGTCGGGCTCTTCGCCAACCGGGCCGCCGTCGGCGCCGCCTACGACAAGGTGGTACGGGAGGCCGGCGCGACCACCGGCGAAGGCGACTGCGTGGCCGGGGCGCGCGGCGAGCACCGCTATCCGGACGCCGGTCCGGCCCGCGGCCGGGTGCTCTGCTACGGCGACGGCGAGACGGCGACCGTCGTCTGGACCGACGACACCACCGCCACCCTCTCCCGCGCCGTGTCGTCCGCAGGGGACGCCGCCGCGCTCCGGAAGGCGTGGCTGTCCTGGACCGGCCGGCCGGCGTTTCCCACGGCGGGCGAGCGCGAGGTCGCCGACCTCGTCGGCCTCGCCGACTGCCGCCGCGCCGGGATCGCCGACCTGGACGACTTCGACGGCGCGGTGGCCGGCGTCGCGTGCCGGCCCACCGGCGCGGGCGCGAGCGCGGTCTCGTTCTACCGGTTCGAGACCCTGGACGGCCTGCGCGGCGCGATGGACGCGCGCGCGGCGCGGACCGGGGCGCCGGCCGGCGTCGAATGCCAGGACGGCGAGGCGGACGGGTTCCGTGGCAGCCGCCGCTACGACCTGCGCAGCGTTGACATCGGCGTGCTCGTCTGCTACCAGGGTCCACAAAGCACACTGGTGCTGGAGTGGAGCGTCGAGGCGCTGCTGCTGGCCGGCCGCGCGGTGGGCACCGACGCGAAGGCACTCGCCGGCTGGTGGCGCTACGACTCCCGCCCGGTGCCCGCGCGCGTCGTCGAGGCCGTCAACGCCGCCTCGACACCGCCGTTTCCGACGGCACCGGAGCGGGCTCTCCTCGACCGCGTCCCGGCGCGCTCCCGCAACAACTGCCTGCGCCCCTCACCCGAGCAGAAACGCCAGAACGTCGGCGAGGAGCAGGTCGTGGCGGTCGTGTGCGGACCGACCAGCGGCGCGGCGATCGTCTTCTACTACAAGTTCGCCGACCGGGACGCGATGCGCCGCAGCTTCGGCGACGCGGAGTCCACAGAGGAGCCGTGCACCGCGCTCCCCGACGGCTTCCGCGCCCACACCTCGTACCGCCGCGGCGCCGCCACCGGCCGGCTGCGCTGCGGCACGGCGGAGAACGGCAACCGCTGGCTGGAGTGGACCGACGACAAGCTGCTGATCCAGGCGTTCGCCTTCCAGGGCGGCGACCCGTTCGCGATGATCGACTGGTGGCGCCACGACGCCGGCCCGCGCTGACCCGCCCGCGCCGCGACAACCTGGCGCCGGCGCTCGGCCCGGCCGGTAGTCAGCCCAGGACCGAACCGCCGGCGCCCGGCCGGGCCGGTGGTCAGCCCAGGACCGAGCCGCTGGCGCTCGCCGTGCCGACGCCCGACGTGCTGCCGCGGGCGGTGCCCACGACCTGGCCGTTGAAGATGGCCCGCACGTCGACGTTGCCCTTGCCGTGGATCACCTCGACCCGCCACGTGTGCCGCAGGCCGTCGGAGGGCACGTCGATCGACATCCGCCAGGGCAGCTTCACGGTGTTCACCTTCGTGGGCTTGCCGTCCAGCGCGTAGGTGAGCGACGTGACCCGGGCGGTGCCGGTCGCGGTGACGACCAGGATGTGCGGCTGCCGGGCCGCGGGCGTGGACGGGGCCGCCGAGGCGCTCGGCGAGGAAGCGGCCACGCTGGGCGGGTCCGCCGCGGCGGGCGGCTCGCCGGCGTCGTCGCCGCCGCATCCCGCGGCCAGGAGGACCACGGCGGCGGCGGTGGGGACAAGTCGGGCTATAGGCGGCATGCGCCACACCCTATCCACCGGCCGCCACCCCGGCGATCTTGCGCCCGCCGGGCGGCGGGGTCCGGCGGAGCGGAGCGGCCGCGGCCGGCCACCGTGACCTGGATGTCCGGCACGAGGTCGCGGTCGCCGAGGGCGGCTCACGCGCTGGGCTCGGCGGGTCGGCTCTCCGCGGTGGGCGACACGAGGTGGCTCAGGTGGGCGGCGCCGTCCAGGAGGGCGGCCGAGCGGCGGGTCAGCTCGGCCTGGCGGCCGGCGACGGCCTCGCGCAGCGCAGCGCTGCTCCCGGTGCGGCGCAGGCCGTCGAGGATGGGGCCGATCCGCGGCAGCGGGTACCAGCTCTGGCGCAGCATCCGGATCATCCGCGCGTCCCGCACCTCCGCCGGGCCGTAGCGGCGGTATCCGGTGACCCGCTCGCGGCGCGGCGCCAGCAGGCCGGCCGCCTCCCACACGCGCAACGCCGACGTCCGCACGCCGAGCTGGGCGGCCAGCTCGCCCACGCTCAGCTCCGGCCCGCCGGCGTCCGCCGGGACCGGAGGGACCGCCTCCAGCGCGGCGGCCGTGGTCTGTAGCGCGACGCGTTCCTGGTGCAGGGCGGCGTGGCCGGCGTCCATCAGCGCGAGCGCCCGCGGCACCTCGCCGGCCAGCACCGCGCGCATGATGGCGCGCGCCGGCTCCGGGCCGTGGCCGGCCGCCAGGCCGCGGTAGGCGAGCACCGCGCGCAGGTGGCGCTCGTCGAAGGTGCGGTAGCCGCTGCCGGTGCGGGGCACCGGGGGCAGCACGCCGGCGTCCTCGTAGTTGCGGATCTGCTGGGTCGAGACGCCCGCCGCGCGCGCCAGGTCGACCGTCCGCACGCCACCGCCTCCTTCACCACGGGAGTTGAGGGTTGGTGCACAGCATACGGCCACTTTTCGCGAAAACCCTCTACAGGAGCTTCAATGAGAGACTTTAAGCATGGAATGGATCACGGTTACCGGGGCGCGGCTGCACAACCTCAAGAACGTCACGCTGGCCGTACCCAAGCGGAAGCTCGTCGTCCTCACCGGACTGTCCGGCTCGGGCAAGTCCACTCTCGCGCTCGACACCCTGCACCGGGAAGGGCAGCGGCAGTACATGGAGTCGCTGGGCATGGTGACCGCGTTCGTGAGCAAGCCGGCCGTCGACTCGATCACCGGGCTCTCCCCCTCGATCAGCATCGACCAGCACCTCACCAACCGCAGCCCGCGTTCCACCGTGGGCACCGCCACCGAGGTGTTCACCTACCTGCGGCTGCTCTGGGCCCGGATCGGCCACCGGCCGTGTCCGGAGTGCGGCGGCGACGTGCCGCCGGCGTACGACGTGGCCAGCGACGACGACTGGGACGAGGCGGACGCCGGCGCGCTGCCCTGCCCGCACTGCGCGGCGCCGGTGCCCGGCCTGGTGATGGGCGACTTCTCGTTCAACAAGCCGGCCGGCGCCTGCCCCACCTGCACCGGCATCGGCACCGTGCACCGCGCGGCGGCCGACCGCCTGGTGGACGAGGAGCGCGGCGTCGAGGCGGGCGCGGTGCGCGGCTGGCCGCCGGCGCTCGTCGAGCACAACGTCCGGGTCCTGCGGGCCGCGGCCCACCACTACGGCTTCGCGTTCTCCCCCGCCGTGCCGGTCAAGGACCTCGCGCCGGCCGCCCGCGACCTGCTGCTGCACGGCGTCGGCTCGGCGGAGTTCGGCCGGTACTTCCCGGACACGCCGCCACCCGCGACGGCCGCCAAGGGCCGCTTCGAGGGGGTGCTGACGAACGTGCTGCGCCGGTACGCGGACCGGATCGAGGACACCGCATACCGGGAGAAGATGGAGCAGGTGCTCACCACCGAGACCTGCCCGGACTGCGCGGGCACCCGGCTGCGGCCGGAGAGCCGCCGGGTCACCGTCGCCGGACTGTCCATCGTGGACGCGACCCGGATGCCGCTGGACGGCCTCGCCGCGTGGATCTCCACGATCGGCGCGGCCGCCGGCGAGGAGGAGCGGCGCTTCGCCGAGCCGGTCGTCGAGGACCTCCGGGAGCGGGTGCGGCGCCTGGTCGACGTGGGCGTGGAGTACCTGACGCTGGACCGCTCGACGCCCACCCTCTCGGCCGGCGAGGCGCAGCGGCTGCGGCTGGCCGCGCTGCTCGGCTCCGGGCTCACCGGCGTGCTGTACGTGCTCGACGAGCCCACCATCGGCCTGCACCCGGCGGACACCGAGCGGCTCGTCGAGGTGCTGCGGCGGCTGCGGGACCTCGGCAACACCGTCCTGGTCATCGAGCACGACCTCGACGTGCTGCGCGCCGCCGACCACATCGTCGACGTCGGGCCCGGGGCGGGACGCGACGGCGGGCGGATGGTCGCCGCCGGTACCCCGGAAGAGGTGGCCGCCACCGCGGGCTCGGTGACCGGCGACCACCTCGCGGGCCGGCGGAGCGTGCCGGTGCCCGCGGCCCGGCGGGTGCCCGGCGACCGCGCCCTGGTGGTCCGCGGCGCCCGCGCCCACAACCTCAAGGACGTCACCGTGCGGCTGCCGCTCGGCGTGCTCGTCGCGGTGACCGGCCCGTCCGGCTCGGGCAAGTCGTCGCTGCTGCTCGACGTGCTCGACCGGGCCGCCCGGCGGCACTTCCACGGCGCCGGCGACCCGCCCGGCCCGCACGACGGCATCGACGGGTGGGAGCACCTGGACAAGGTGGTGACCATCGACCAGCAGGCGATCGGCCGGGTGCCCCGGTCGAACGCGGCGACCTACTCGGACCTGTTCACGCCGATCCGGGAGGCGTTCGCGGCGACCGCCGGCGCGCGGGACGGCAAGCTGACCGCCGGGCACTTCTCGTTCAACGTGGCGGGTGGGCGGTGCGAGCGGTGCACCGGCGCGGGTGTGCTCAGCGTCTCGATGCACTTCCTGCCGGCGGTGGAGGTACGCTGCCCGTCCTGCCGGGGGCGGCGCTTCAACCGGCGGGTGCTCGCCGTGAAGTACCGGGGCCACGACATCGCCGAGGCGCTCGACATGACCGTCGCGGACGCCCTCGACGTCTTCGCGGACGTGCCCGGCGCGGCCACCCGGCTGCGGCTGCTCGCCGACGTCGGGCTCGGCTACCTGCCGCTGGGGCAGCCGGCGACCACGCTGTCCGGTGGCGAGGCGCAGCGGATCAAGCTGGCCAAGGAGCTGGCCCGCAGGGCGACCGGGCGGACGCTGTACCTGCTGGACGAGCCGACGACCGGGCTGCATCCGGCGGACACGGCCCGGCTGCTCGGCGTGCTCCAGCGGCTCGTCGACGCCGGCAACACGGTGCTCACCATCGAGCACGACCTCGACGTCGTCCGCGCCGCCGACTGGGTGGTCGACCTCGGGCCCGGTGGCGGCTCCGCGGGCGGCGAGGTGGTCGCCGAGGGTCCGCCCGAGCGGATCGCGGCCAGTGGGTCGCGGACCGGGAAGTACCTGGGCATGGCAGGCTCGCACGCATGAGCGAGTTGATCGAGGCACGCTTCGAGATCCTGGACGAGCGCTTCGCCGGCTACGGCGGCGACGCCTACCTCACCCGGCTGCACACCGGCGGCCGCTGGCTGGAGGGGCCGGCGTACTTCGCCGCCGGGCGCTACCTCGTCTTCAGCGACATCCCCAACGACCAGATCCTGCGGTGGGACGAGACGACCGGCGCGGTCGGCGTCTTCCGCGCACCGTCCGGGTACGCCAACGGCAACACCGTCGACCGGCACGGCCGCCTGGTCACCTGCGAGCACGGCAACCGGCGGGTGACCCGCACCGAGCACGACGGCTCGGTCACCGTGCTCGCCGACCGCTACCGGGGCCAGCGGCTCAACAGCCCCAACGACGTGGTGGAGCGGGCGGACGGCTCGATCTGGTTCACCGACCCGAGCTACGGCATCGACAGCGACTACGAGGGATACAAGTCGGAGAGCGAGATCGACGCCTGCAACGTCTACCGGGTCGACCCGTCGAGCGGCGAGGTGCGGCTCGTCGCCGGCGACTTCGTGCGGCCGAACGGGCTGGCGTTCACATTGGACGAGCGCCGGCTGTACATCGTGGACACCCGGGAGAAGCACGTGCGGGTGTTCGACGTAGGCGACTCCGGCGACCTGCGGGGCGGCGAGGTCTTCGCCACCTGCACCGCCGGCAGCTTCGACGGGATGCGCCTGGACCACCGCGGCAACGTGTGGGTCTCCGCGCACGACGGCGTGCACGTCTTCGCGCCGGACGGCACGCTCATCGGCAAGCTGCTGGTGCCGGAGATCGTCTCCAACCTGACGTTCGGCGGGCCGCGCCGCAACGACCTGTTCGTCACCGCCACCAGCGCCGTGTACACGCTGCGGGTCAACGTCACGGCCGGCCGCTACCCGTAGGAGAGGCCCGCCGCCCCGGTCACCAGCCGGGGCGGCGGGCGGTCACCCTAGGGCGCCCAGGGCGCGACGACGTTCCACGTCGCGTCGGCGGCCCATGGCGTGGGTGAGTTCCAGGCGGCGCCGCCCGCGCCGTCGCTCATCCACACCTCCGCGTTCGCGTGCCGCAGGTACGAGCCGCGGTAGTTGTACGACTCCAGCGAGACGCCGCTCCCGGTCAGCCCGCCGCGGGCACACCAGGTCGCGTCCGCCCGCAGCAGCGCGCTGCCGTCGTCGACCGAGTTTCGCACCCGCGAGTCGGCGTGCCGCAGGAACTGTCCGGGGAAGTTGACCGACTCGAACGAGTAGCAGCTCCCGTCGGCGAGGCCGGCCCGCACGGTGTACGTGGCGTCGTTCTTCAGCGGCGCGGGGCTGGCCCCGTCGACCACGTCCGTGTACGCCAGGCTGTTCTGGTGCCGCAGGTACCGGTTGGTGAAGCCGGGCGTGGTGACCTGGAACGAGACCCGGCCGCCTACCGGCAGCTGCACGCGCGCGGTGCTCGGCAGGGCGCGGGACGCGTCGATCAGCGCCTGGTTGGCCGCCCGCACCCGGGCCTGGTCCATCTTGACCACCTGCCGGTCGTACGTCAGGAAGCCGTTGAGCTCGCCCTCCAGGTCGGTGATCTCGGTGTAGACCGCGGCGCTCAGGCCCTTGCCGATCATCAGGTTTCGCACGCCCTGCACGAGGCCGACGTACCGGTTGGTGAGCGCGGTCGCGTCGGTCTGCCACTCGTACGCGAAGAAGCCGCCGCTCGGGCTCCACTCGTGGCCGGGCGTGTGCAGGCCGAGCCCGCCGAACTCGCCGAGCACCGCGACCCGCGTCGCGGACGGCAGCGGCGAGGCGGGCCCGAGGTACATGTGCCAGTCGTCGATGTCGCCGTTGCCCGGGTTGCCCAGCGACTGGCAGCAGTTGTGCCCACTGTGGACGTTGACCAGGCGGGTCGGGTCCTGGCTCTTGACCGCGTTGCCGACCCGCTGGGTGTCGGCGAGGGCCCGCTCGCCCCAGCCCTCGTTGTACACCGTGTACGCGACGACCGACGGCGAGCTACGGTGCTCGTCGACGATCTCCCGCGCCTCCGCCTCGAACTGCGCCTGCTGGGCGTTGTCGGCGTTGACGTCCTGCGCGGTCAGCGACGGGATGTCCTGCCAGACCAGCAGCCCGAGCCGGTCGGCGTGGTAGAACCACCGCTGCGGCTCCACCTTGATGTGCTTGCGCACCATGTTGAAGCCAAGGTCCTTGTGCTTCTGGAGGTCGAAGGCGAGGGCCGCGTCGGTGGGCGCGGTGTAGACGCCGTCCGGCCAGTACCCCTGGTCGAGGGTGCCGGTCTGGAAGACGAACTGTCCGTTGAGCAGTGGCCGGAGCACGCCGTTGACCATGCCGACGCCGACCTGCCGCATGCCGAAGTAGTGCGTGGTCCGGTCCACCGTGGACCCGGAGCCGTTGCGCAGGCTGACCCGCAGGTTGTAGAGGAACGGGTCGTCCGGCGTCCAGCGGCGGGCGTTCGGCACCGGCACGGCGAACTCGGCGAAGCCGCCGGTCGCGCTCCCGACCACCGTGGCGCCGTTGAGCGCCTCGGCGAGCACGCTGTGACCGGTCACGTCACCGCGGGTGAAAACCCGCACCCGGATCGTGTTGTTGGCGAGGTTGGGGTACAGGTCGACCCGGCTGATCGACGAGACCGGGGTCGGCTCCAGCCACACCGTCTGCCAGATGCCGGAGCTGGGCGTGTAGAAGATGCCGTTGGGCGTCTTGGTCTGCTTGCCGATCGGCGGCAGGCTGCCGTTCTGGCGGGTGTCGCTCGGGTCCCACACCTTCACGACGACCTCGTTGGTGCCGCCGTTGAGCTGCGGCGTGACGTCGAAGGTGAACGCGTCGTAGCCGCCGCTGTGCGTGCCGACCTGCGTGCCGTTGACCCACACGGTGGCCTGCCAGTCGACGGCGCCGAAATGCAGCTGCACCCGCCGGCCGGACCAGCCCGCCGGCACCGTGAACGTGCGGCGGTAGAACAGGTAGTTGCGGTTGTCGTTGGCCGCGCGCATCACGCCGGACAGCGCCGACTCGACCGGAAACGGCACGTTGACGCGCTCGGGCAGGGTGGTGTTGAACTGCGGGGCGTCGTTGGTGGCCGACTGGCGCAGCTGCCACTCGCCGTTGAGGTTGAGCCAGTCGGGGCGGGTCATCTGCGGGCGGGGGTACTCGGGCAGGGGTGTGCCGTTGAGTGCCTGGGCGGTCCAGGGGGTCGTGAGGGGCGGGGTCTTGGCGGGTGCGGCCTGCGCGGGCGAGGGGATGGCCAGCAGGCCGGCCACCAGGATCATGACGGCGGGCAGGGGTCGTCTCATGGGGGCCGTCCTTAGAGGATCAACCAGTCGTGGTCGGGGGTGCCGTTGTCCTGGAACTGCTCCACGTTGGCCGAGTCCAGCGTGGACATGTCGTGTACGGCGAGAACCTTGCCGCTGTGCCTGTTCTGGATCCGGACGGTGCCCGGCCCGCCGGCGACCACGCGCAGCCGCCACTGGTGGTCCGCGGTGCCGTTGTCGTCGAACTGCACCACCTGCGCCGAGTCCGCGGTGGACATGCCGGCGACGCCGAGCACCTTTCCGGAGTGCTGGTTGCGGATCCGGTACCAGCCGTCCCCGTCGGGCAGGAACGCCCAGACGTGGTCGGCGCCACCGGTGTCCGCGTACTGCTGGACCCGCGCGGAGTTCACTGTGGACGTGCCCTCCACCGCGAGCACCTTCCCCGAGTGCCCGTTCAGGATCTTGACCGGGCCGTCGGGTACGAGCCGCCACTCGTGGTCGGCGGTCCCGTTGTCGTCGAACTGCACCACCTGCGCGGAGTCCGCCGTGGACATGCCGGTGACGCCGATCACCTTGCCGCTGTTGGCGTTGCGCAGGCGGAAGTGGCCGTCGCCGCTGTCGACGAGCTGCCACCTCTGATCCGCCGAACCCACATCGGCGAACTGCTGCACGCGGGCCGAGTTCGCCGTGGACATCCCCTCCACGGCGAGCACCTTGCCCGAGTTGGCGCACTGGAGCTTCACGTACCCGCCACCGGCGTCGACGATCCGCCAGAGGTGGTCGGCGGTGCCGCTGTCGGCGAACTGCACCACGTTCGCCGAGTCGCCGTGTGACATGCCGTCGACGCCGAGCACCTTGCCCGAGTGCTTGTTCCAGATCCGGAAGGCGGCACCCGGGCGCTGCCACGCGCGGGTGCCGCCGGTCTGCGGGAAGCTCGTGATCCGCAGCCGGGCCGCGCCCATCGGGATGAGCGTGACCTGCTCGACCGGCGCGGTCGAGGCGACCGGGCCGTCCTGGAGCGGGGCGACCACCCGCTGCTGGTCGGCCTGCCAGGCGGCGATCCGCTGCCCGCTGGTGGTCAACCGCACCGGCGCGTTCGGGACCGTGAACGGGTCGGTGAGGCTGCCGCCGCCGGACGTGACCGTGACCGCGGCGCCCGGCACGAGCCCGTAGTTCCACGGCGAGCCGGCGTGCACGTCGTACTCCGGGAACTGGTCGGTGCCGCCGGTACGGGCCCACTGCTCGGTGATCCGCAGCGAGAAGGCGAGCGCGCCATAGTGGACGGACGCCGCGCCGTGCTGCCGCGGCCAGGTGCGCACGACCGGCCGCATCGGCAGCCGCAGGGTGATGGTGTCGCCGTCGCGCCAGGTGCGGTGGACGGTCACGTAGCGCGGGCCGGGGCCGGCGGCCACGACCGCGCCGTTGATCCGCAGCTCGGGATCGAGGCACCAGCCGGGGATCCGCATCGAGAACGGGAAGCCGACGGCGGACGGCGCGCGGAGCCGGAACGTGACCGTGTCGCCGAACGGGTAGGCGGTGTCCTCCGTGACGGTGACGGAGACCCCGGTGCCCACGCGGGCCGTCACCGTCGACGGGCCGAGCAGCGCCGCGCACAGGCCGCCGTCCGGGGTGGACAGCCACATCTCCTCCACGTAGTACGGCCAGCCCATGCCGTAGTTGTGCGGGCAGCAGCGGTACCGTTCGATCCCGGGCCGGTAGGACTGCATCTCGAACGGGTTGTCGAACTGCCCCTGCGTCTTCGGCACGTTGTCCAGGTCGACGCTGTTGGCGCTGGTGACGTAGTGCACCGCCCGGCCGGACGGGTCGAGCGCGGCGGGCAGCGAGTTGAACGCGAGCTCCTCGGTGCGGTCGCCCCACACCGGGTCGCCGGTGATCCGGGTGAGGATCTCGTGGCTGAGCATGTACTCGACGATCCCGCAGGTCTCGAACCCCTGCCGCGGGTCGACCAGCGCGGGCCGCATGTTCTCGTCGCCGGCGAAGCCGCCGCCGGGAAACTGCCCGTAGTCGCGCTGGATGGCGTCGTAGAGGCCGTAGGTGGCCGCCCGGTCGCCGTCCACACCGGACAGCACCCAGTACTGCGCCGGTTCGCGGAAGCCCTGCGCGACGTTGACGTTGTGCCGGTTGGGCAGCCCGGCGCGCCAGCTGGGCGAGTTGGCGTGGATCTTGCGCACGAGGTCGAGCAGGAACGCGGCGCCGGTGCGGTTGTAGAGCCAGTAGACGACGTCGATCGTGTCGCCCCAGCGCCAGGCGCCCCAGCTGTACCCGAAGACGGCGGTGGGCTGCGCGTCCAGGTACCGGAAGAAGCGGGTCAGGAACGGGTCGACCCGCGGGTCACCGGTGTACTCGGCGTGCGAGCGGAGGGCGGCGAGCATCGGCATGTGCGGCCACAGGTCGGGGTGGCCGGCGGGCGTGGTGCGCAGCGCGTCCGGGCCGAAGAAGCCGTCCGCCGCCTGGGTCGCGATGACCCCGTTCATCCAGCGGCGGGCGGCCGCCAGCACGGTCGGGTCGCCGGTGACGTAGCCGAGGTCGACGTACCCGCGCAACCAGTACGGCACCTCCTCCCAGCCGCCGAGCGCCGGGTTGGTCCAGCCGGTGCCGTCGTACCGCAGGTAGCGGGACACCTCGGCGAGGCGCCCGTTGAGGCCGTTCACCTGCTTGGCCAACTGAGTGCTCAACCAGCCCCGGGCGCGGACCGCGCCGGGTGGCAGGCGGAGGAACGCGGCCGGGCGCAGCGGGGCCCGGTTGGCGAGGTAGTGGGTGGCGGCGGACGCGGGCGCGCCCGGGACGGCCGCGGCGACGGCGGCGCCGCCCGCGACCGCCAGCAGATGACGTCGACGGATTGACATGTCCAGATCCCTTCGGGGTAGAGCTCCGCCCGTGCGGCGGGCGGAGATCGGGTCAGGACAGGCGCTGGGCACGGTGCAGCAGCCGCTGCACCACGACGACGAGCGCGAGGAAGGCACCGCTTACCACCTGCTGGAACGAGGAGGTGAGGGTGCCGACCTGGTTGATGAGGCTCTGGATGACGCCGAGCAGCAGCACGCCGGCCATCGTGCCGGTGAGCCCGCCGGCGCCGCCGGTCAGCAGGGTGCCGCCGATGACGACGGCGGCGATGACGTCGAGCTCCAGCCCGGCGCCGAGGATGGTGACGCCGGAGGAGAGCCGGGCCGCGTTGAGCGCGCCGGCGAGGCCGGCCAGGAGCCCCGAGACGAGGTACACCGTGGCCTTCACCCGCGCCACGGGCACGCCCATCAGCGCGGCCGCCTCCTCGCTGCCGCCGATCGCGTACACGGTCTGCCCGAAACCGGTGCGCTGCAACAGGATCGCGCCCACCACGAACAGGCCGAGCGTGATGTACACCGGCACGGTCAGGCCGAGGAACGACGCCTGGCCCAGCGAGGCGAACGCGTCGGACTCGACGAGGTAGGTGTTGGCGCCCTCGCCGGACACGGCGAGCATGAGCCCGCGCATGCCGAGCAGCCCGGCGAGCGTGACGATGAACGGCGCCATCCCGGTCCGCGCGATGATCAGCCCTTGGAGCAGGCCGATGGCGCCGCAGACGGCGAGCGGCAGCAGGAGCGCGACGAGCACGCCGTACCGCGAGCCGTAGGCGGCGAGCACGCCGGCGAGCACGAACGACGACCCGACCGACAGGTCGATGCCGCCGCTGATGATCACGAACGTCATGCCGATCGCGATGATGGCGACGAACGAGGAGGAGACCGCGATGTTCGCCGCGTTCCGCGGGGTGGCGAACGAGTCGAACGCGATCCCTCCGATGAGGACGGTCGCGGCGAGCACCATGAGCGCGCCGTGGTGCTGGAGGATCTGGCTGGCCCGCTCGCCCCGGGCCGGCGCGGCCGGAGCCGCCTCGACGGTCGTCGTCACTTCTTCCTCCCCCGAGCGGCGTAGACGGCGGCCAGGATGATGACGGCCTGCACCATCTGGGTCCAGGACTGCGGCAGGTTGTGCTTGATGAGCGTCGCTTGGAGCAGCTGGATGAGCAGCGCGCCCATCACCGTGCCGAGCACCCGCACCCGCCCGCCGGTGAGCGGGGTGCCGCCGACCACCACGGCCGTGATGGCGGACAGCTCCATGAGCAGGCCGAGCGAGGTGGGGTCGCTGGCCTGGAGCCGGGCCGTGGCGAGCACGCCGGCGATCGCCGCGAGCAGTCCACTCAGGACGTACACGGTGACGAGGATGCGCCGTACCGGGAGGCCGGAGAGCTTGGCGGCGGCCCGGTTGCCGCCGACGGCGACGAGCTGGCGGCCGAAGATGGTGCGCTTCACGACGAACGCCACGACGGCGGTGAGCGCCGCCGCGATGATCACCACGAGCGGCAGGCCGAGGACCGAGCGGCTGCCGAGCGTGATGAGCGTGGGGTTGCGAAACTCGGTGAGCTGCGGGACGAGCACGTTGGCCAGGCCGCGGACGCCGACCAGCAACGCCAGCGTGGCGACGATCGGCTGCACCCCGGCGTAGGCGACCAGCGCTCCCCCGCCCGCGCCGACCACCGCCCCGGCCACCAGCGCGGCGACGATCGCGACCGGCGCGCCGTAGCCGAGGTAGAGCACCACCATCGCCGACGACAGCGCCATCACCGAGCCGACCGACAGGTCGATCCCCTCGGTGCCGATGACCAGCGCCATGCCCAGCGCGGTGATGACGATCGGGGCGACCTGGATGAGCTGGGTGCGGAAGTTGGCGACCTCCAGGAAGTGCGGGGTGAACGCCACGTTGAACAGCAGCAGCGCGAGCACCGAGGCGTAGACCCCGTACCGCTGGAGCCAGGCCAGCACGCGGGTGCGGCTCCCGAGCGGCTGCGGGAGGGCCGCCGCCGCCGTCGTCTCAGCCATCGACCCCTCCCCCGTCCGCGATCGCGTTCATGATCGCCTCTTCGGTCACCTCCGCGCCGAGGAGCTCTCCGACGACCACCCCGTCGCGCAGCACCACGACCCGGTCCGAGCCCTCGACCAGCTCCTCCAGGTCGGAGGAGATGAGCAGCACGCCGAGCCCTTCGGCCGCCAGCTCGTCGATCAGCGCCTGCACCTCGGCCTTGGCGCCGACGTCGATGCCCCGGGTCGGCTCGTCGAGCAGCAGCACCTTGGCGCCGGTGGCGAGCGAACGGGCCAGCAGCACCTTCTGCTGGTTGCCGCCGGACAGCTCGGAGACCAGCTGGTGCGGGCTGGTCGCCTTGATGCGCAGCCGCTTCATCAGCGTCGCGACCACCCGGTCGACCCGGGCCTCGGAGACGATCCCGGCCCGGGAGAGGCGGGGCAGCGCGGCGAGCGCGATGTTGTCGCGGACCGACATCGTCGGCACGATCCCCTCGGCCTTGCGGTCTTCGGGCAGCAGGCTGGCGCCGGCCCGGATGGCCGCCGCCGGCGAGCCCTTGCGCACCGGGTGGCCTGCCACGACCACCGCCCCGCCGTCGAACGGCAGCGCGCCGGCGATCGCCTTCGCGGTCTCGCTGCGCCCGGCGCCGAGCAGCCCGCCAAGGCCGACGACCTCGCCGGGGCGTACCCGGACGGAGACGTCGTGGAGCTGATGGCGCCGGGACAGCGCGCGGGCCTCGACCACCGGCTGCCCGTTCTTGGCGGCGTGCTCACCGGAGAACTCGGTCTGGCCACGCAGCCGCACGTCGGTGGTGTCGCGGCCGAGCATGAGCGCGATCAGCTTGACCCGCTCCAGCTCGTCGAGCGGGCCGGAGTGCGCCACCCGCCCGTCCCGCAGCACGGTCACCCGGTCGCAGATCCGGTACAGCTCCTCGAGGCGGTGGCTGACGTACACCACCGCGATGCCGTCGGCGCGCAGCCGGGCGATCACCCCGAAGAGGGTGTCGACCTCGCGCGGTTCGAGGGCGGAGGTGGGCTCGTCCATGATGACCACGCGCGCGTCGACCGAGACCGCGCGGGCCAGCGCCACCATCTGCTGCGCGCCCATGCCGAGCGAGCGCAAACTGCGGCGCACGTCAAGTTTCAGTCCCAGGCTGGTCAGGACCTCGGCGGCGCGCGCGTGGAGACCGGTCACGTCGATGACCCCGAGCCGGCCGCGCGGCTCGCGGCCGAGCAGCAGGTTGTGCGCCACGCTCATCTGCGGGACGAGGTTGACCTCCTGGTAGATGGTGGAGATCCCGGCGCGCTGCGCTTCGAAGGGCGTGCCGAACGACACCGGCCCACCGTGCAGGCGGAGCTCCCCCCGGTCCGGCTGGTGCACTCCGGTCAGGACCTTGATGAGGGTGGACTTGCCGGCGCCGTTCTCGCCGACCAGGGCGTGCACCTCGCCCGCGCCGAGGGCGAAGGAGACGCCGTCCAGGGCGAGGACGCCGGGGAACCCTTTTGAGATTCCCCGGGCCTCGAGTACGGGAGTCGCGCCGTTCATCAGTACGCGTGCCCCAGGCTGTCCTTGGCGTTCGCCGTGGTGTACTCCCGGTCGCTGATGATGGTGGTGGCCGGGATGGCCTCGCCGGCGACGAACTTCTGGGCGGTCTGGAAGGCGAGCGGCCCGAAGCGCGGGTTGGACTCGATCACCGAGTACAGCCAGCCGTCCACGATCCCCTGCACGGCCGCGCGGGTGCCGTCGATCGACACGATCTTGACCTGCCCGGCGGTCTTGCCCGCGCCCTTCAGCGCGGTCACCGCGCCGAGCGCCATCTCGTCGTTCTCCGCGTAGATCCCGCTCGTGGTCGGCCGGGACTGGATCAGCTGCTCGGTGACCTGCTGGCCCTTCTCGCGGGTGAACTCGCCGGTCTGTTCAAAAGTGATCTTGATGTTGGGCGCCTTCTCCGCGATCCGGTCCTTGAAGCCGGCGGTGCGGTCGGTGGTGACGTTGTTGCCCGGCGCGCCGAGCAGGATCGCCACCTCGCCGGTGCCGTCGAGGGCCGCGATCATCTGGTCGGCGGCCCGCTTGCCCTGCTCGTAGAAGTCCGAGCCGATGAACGTGAGGTAGTCCGTGCACGGCTTGGCGTTGATCTTCCGGTCGATGGTGATGATCGGGATCTTCTTCTCCGCCGCCTGCTTGAGCACCGGCTCCCAGCCGTCGGAGTTGAGCGGGGCGATGACCAGCAGCTTCGCGCCCTGCGCGATGAGCTGCTGCACGTCCGAGATCTGCTTGGAGAACTGGGACTGCGCGTTGGTGACCCGCAGGTTGGCCACGCCCAGCGCCTTCGCCTCATCCTTGATCGACTGGGTCTCGGCGATCCGGAACGGGTTGGCCTCCTTCTCCGACTGGGAGAAGCCGACCGTCGCCGTCTTCACGTCGAACGCCTGGCCGCCGAAGGCCTGGAGCGTGCAGGTGGGGCCGTCGGCCGCGGCGCTCTGCGCCACCTGCTGGCCCTCGCTGCCCACCGGAGCCGGTGTATCGGAGGTGTCCTCGCCCCTGGCACACGCGCCGGTCGCGAGGAGGGCGGCCATCGCGAGCGCCGCCCATCCACGTGTTCTGGCCATGGTGATCCTTTCGTGGTGGGGGGCCGACGCGCGCCATCGGTTGGACTCAATCAAGCACCCGGCGCCGAACAAAGTCAATACCAACCGATCAGATTCGGTCGCGAATCCGATCGGAACCGATCGCGGGCGTGGTGTGACCGGTCGCCTCACGGACCTGAGTACGATCAGAACCGAAGTCATCCGATCACAAGGGGTGGAGCGTGGCGGCGGACGACTCCCGGGGACCGGTGGAGACGCGGCGGGCGATGTTCGCCGCCGAGCGGCGCCAGCGCATCCTCGAGGTGATGCGGGCCAACGGCGCCGCCTCCCTGCGCGACCTCGCCGAGGCGGTGCAGTCCTCGGAGGTCACGGTCCGGCGCGACCTGCGCGTGCTGGAGGCGGATGGGCTGCTCAACCGGCACCACGGCGGCGCGACACTGCCCGGCGCCCTCTCCCGCGAGCCCACGTACGCGCAGAAGGCGCACGTCGCCTCCGCCGAGAAGGCCGCGATCGGCGAGCTCGCCGCGTCGCTGGTGGAGGACGGCGACGCGATCGTGATCGGCGCCGGCACCACCACCCAGGTCTTCGCCCAGCACCTGGCCCGGCACACCGAGCTCGCCGTGGTCACCAACTCGCTGCTGGTCGCCCAGGCGCTGGCCGCCGCGCCGCGGATCGAGGTGGTGCTCACCGGCGGCACGCTGCGCGGCTCGATCCTCGCGCTGGTCGGCAGCGCGGCCGAGCGCTCGGTGGCCGGGCTGCGGGTGCGGCGGGCGTTCATCTCCGGCAACGGGCTCACCCCCGAGCGCGGCGTCTCCACCCCGAACATGCAGGTCGCCAGCATCGACCGGGCCCTGGCGGCGGCCGCCGAGGAGATCGTCGTCCTCGCCGACCACACCAAGATCGGCGTCGACACGATGGTCCAGACGGTACCCACCGACGAGATCGACCACCTGGTCACCGACGACGACGCACCCCGCGACGTGCTCGACGAGCTGGCCAACCGCGCGGTCCGCCTGCACGTCGCCCGCTTGTAAAGGGCTCTTTACGATTCCGCTCGCATAGGGAATCATTCGGTCAGTCTTCTGCGAGGGTGCCGCCGCCCGCAGACCCCACCAAGCGAAGGGAGCGCAGCGACCGGAGCGACCGGGGTCTACAGGGCGGCATCCAAGGCACCCGAGCCGCCCTCGCGGAGCGAGGGCCGGTGTCATAGAGGGGGCACCCGTGGTGGACGCGATACTCGACATGGCGGGTGTGGTCCGGGACTTCCCCGGCACCCGCGCGCTCGACCACGTCTCGTTCACCCTCGGCCGCGGCGAGGTGCACGCGGTCGTCGGTGAGAACGGCGCCGGCAAGTCCACATTGGTCAAAGTGCTCGCCGGCGTCCACCAGCCCGACGCCGGGATCCTGCGCGTGGCGGGCGAACGGATCCGCTTCGCCTCGCCGCGCGACGCCGAGCGGGCGGGGATCAGCGCCCTACACCAGGACGCCAACCTGGTGCCGCAGATGAGCGTCGCCCGCAACCTCTTCCTCGGCCGCGAGCCGCGCCGCCGCGCCGGCCTCATCAACGTCGGCCGGATGCACGCGCTCGCCGCCGACATCGTCGCCGGGCTCGGACTGCGGGTGGACGTGCGCCGGCCGCTCGGCGCGTACGAACCAGGCGTCCGGCAGATGGTGGCCGTCGGCCGGGCGCTTTCCGCCGGTACCCCCGTGGTCGTCCTGGATGAACCGACGGCGGGCCTGGAGGCCGCGGAGGCCGGCCGGCTCTTCGCGGCGATCGCGGCTCTTCGGGCCGAAGGCCGCTCGGTGGTCTACGTGACCCACAAGCTGTCCGAAGTGGAGGCCGTCTGCGACCGGGTAACCGTGCTGCGCGACGGGCGGATCGTCCACACCGGACCGGTCGCCGGCCTCGACCGGCTGCGGCTGGTGTCGCTGATGCTGGGCCGCCGCGTCACCCCCGGGCCGACCGCGGTGCTCGGCGCGGCCGCGGACGAGCCGGCCGACGAGCCGATCCTCCAGGCGACCGGGCTCACCCGCCGGCACGTGCTCACCGACGTCTCCATCAACCTGCGCCCCGGCGAGGTGGTCGGGCTCAGCGGGCTGCTCGGCGCGGGCCGCACCGAGACCGCGCGGGCGATCGCCGGCGCGCTGCCGCTCGACTCGGGGCAGGTGACGGTCTCCGGAGCCCATCTACGCAGGCGTTCGATCGCCGGCGCGATCCGGGCCGGCGTGGGACTGCTGCCCGACAACCGCAAGGCCGAGGGCATCGTCGGCACGCTGTCGGTCCGCGACAACATCGCGCTCGCCGCCCTGCCCCGCCTGGCCCGCGCCGGCATCGTGTCCGAGGCGCGGCTCGACAAGGTGGTCGGCGCGCTGATGAGCCGCCTGCGCATCAAGGCGACCAGCCCGCACCAGCCGGCGTCCGAGCTGTCCGGCGGCACCCAGCAGAAGGTGCTGCTGGCCCGGTGGCTGGCCACCCATCCCCGGGTGCTCATGCTGGACGAGCCCACCCGCGGTATCGACGTGGGCAGCAAGGCCGAGGTGCAGTCGCTCATCGACGACCTGGCGGTCGACGGCCTGGCGGTCATGCTGATCTCGTCCGACCTCGACGAGATCGTGAGCACCTGCGACCGCGTGGTGGTGCTCCGCGACGGCGCGATCGTCAGCCAGCTCACCGGCACCGACATCACCGAGAAGAACATCATGTCCCTGCTCGCCGGCTGAGCGCCGACCGTCTCGACCTCCGCGCGCGTAGGCTGAGGTTCCCCACCGGACGGGAGCACCACCTCATGCCCTACCTCAGCGACGTCAACCTGCGCGCGATCCTGGTCGTGCTCGTCGCCCGGTCGGGCGGATCGGTCGAGATCAGCAACGAGGAGCTCTACGACGCGATGATGCCCGACAGCGGCGAGAGCGAGCGCTTCGTGGTCACGGAGACCACCGGAGGGGTCCGGGTCTCGATCCACGGGTCCCGGCAGGGGCAGGCCCGGTCCAACTGACGCCTCCGCGCGGCGGGCGCGGGTAGGGGTAGCGACCACCAACCGGCGGCTGTCCGACGTGGCCGAGGCCGTGGTCGACGGTAGCGAGCAGATCCCGCCGGCGCCATAGGGGGTTGACCGCGACCAAACGCGAGGGTGGTCTCCCGCCGCCGCCTCGGCATTGAGCAATGTGGACAGACCTGGCCCCGCGCTGCCCGGGAAAGGCCGTGACCAGCGGGCGACGATCTGGGCGCGAGGCGGGCCGGAGTCGAGGCCTAGCGGGATCGTCCGCCGGATCGGCGGGTCGCGCCGACCCGGCTGCCGGCGGAGAAGGCGGCCGCGCCGGACACCGGTGGCGCCGCGTTTCGGCCACCGCTCGAACGGCTCTGGCGGCGGGGTTTGGCCGCGGCGGGTGCGGCCTGCCGCCGGGCACCGCCGCCGCGGGCCGGCCGGGCCTCCTCGACGCGCGCCACCCGCGGCGGATCGACGAGGGTACGGGGGCCGGGGGCGATCTGGTCGAGGAGCGGATGTCCGGGCCGCAGCCGCGTCGTCGTCGGGGCGATGCCGGCCTGGCGCGCGAGCTGGCGGACGCCGTCGACCTGGTCGTCGGTCATCAGCGTCACGACCGTGCCGGTCGCGCCGGCGCGCGCGGTGCGGCCGGAGCGGTGCAGGTACGCCTTGTACTCGGCGGGCGGGTCGGCGTGCACGACCAGCGCGACGTCGTCGACGTGGATACCCCGCGCGGCGATGTCGGTCGCCACGAGCGTGGTCGCGCTGCCCGCGGCGAACGCGGTCAGGTTGCGGCTGCGCGCGGCCTGGGCCAGGTTGCCGTGCAGCTCGATGGCCGGCACGCCGGCTTCGACGAGCTGGCGGGTCAGCGCCTTGGCCCGCCGCTTGGTGCGGGCGAACACCAGCGTGCGGCCCGGAGCGGCGGCCAGGTCGACCAGCACGGCCAGCCGGTCGTGGTGGGCGATGTGCAGCATGTGGTGCGGCACGGCCGCCGGGGATGGCGCGGCGTCGACGCTGTGTGTCACCGGGTCGGTCAGGTATCGCCGGACAAGGACGTCGACGCCGGCGTCGAGCGTCGCCGAGAAGAGCAGCCGCTGGCCACGCCTCGGGGTCGCGTCGAGCAGCCGCCGCACGGCCGGCAGGAAGCCGAGGTCGGCCATGTGGTCGGCCTCGTCGAGCACGGTGATCTCGACCGCGTCCAGGCTGGCGTGCCCGCTCTCGACGTGGTCTTCGAGCCGGCCCGGACAGGCGATGAGCACGTCGACGCCCGACCGCAGCGCGGCGATCTGGCGGCCGGGGGCCACCCCGCCGAACACCGTCAGGGTGCGCAGGGACATGGCGGCCGCCAGCGGCGCGATCGACGCCTCGATCTGGGCGGCGAGCTCGCGGGTGGGCGCGAGGACCAGGGCCCGCGGCCGGCCTGGACGGCGCGGCGCGGAGGCCGCCGCCAGCCGGGCGAGCAGCGGCAGCGCGAACGCGTAGGTCTTGCCGGAGCCGGTGCGGCCGCGGCCGAGGACGTCGCGCCCGGCGAGGGCGTCGGGCAGCGTCGCCGACTGGATCGGGAACGGCGCGGTGACGCCACCCGCCGCAAGCGCCTCGACGAGGCGGGCGGGCACGCCGAGCTGGGCGAACGTGGTGGAGGGTGCGGTGGAACGAGGGCGGCGGACCGCCATATGGTCTCCGAACGTTGGGAAGTGAACGGCCCGGCGTGGGGCCCTGGTGGCCGCTTCGGCCCCAAGACTATCCGACCGGCTCGGGGGCCGGGCGGCCCACGCGCTCGAGGTGGCCCAGCGCCTGGGCGTAGGAGTCGAAGAGGCCGGTCTCCAGGTACGGCAGGCCGTACTCGCGGCAGTGGGCGCGCACCAGCGGCTGGGCGTGCTTCAGGGCCGGCCGGGGCATGTGGGGAAACAGGTGGTGCTCGATCTGGTAGTTGAGCCCGCCGAGCAGGAAGTCGAGCACGCGGCCGCCGCGCACGTTGCGCGAGGTGAGCACCTGGCGGCGCAGGAAGTCGCTGTCGTCGTCGCGGGCCAGGATGGGCATGCCCTTGTGGTTGGGCGCGAAGACCGACCCGAGGTAGAGGCCGAGCAGGCCTTGGTGCACCACGAAGAAGGCCAGCGCCTGCCACGGCGACAGCACCAGCAGCAGCGCGGCCAGGTAACCCACGACGTGCACGGCGAACAGCACCGCCTCGGGGACGCGGGCGCGGTAACCGGGGCGTACCAGCGCCTTGAGACCGGTCACCCGCAGGTCGATCGCGAGCAGCAGGAGCATCGGGAAGAACAGCCAGCCCTGGTGGCGCACGACCAGCCGGCCGAACCACGTCTTCCGGGCCGCCACCTGCCCGTCCGTGTACGCCAGGTTGTCCCCGTTGATGTCCGGATCGAGCCCCTCCTGGTTGGGGTGGGCGTGGTGGCGGTGGTGCTTGTCCACCCACCAGCCGAACACCAGCCCGATCGCGAGGTTGCCCGCCACCAGCCCGACGAGCTGGTTGGCCCGGCGGGTGCGGAAGATCTGCCGGTGCCCGGCGTCGTGCGCGAGGAACCCGGTCTGCGCGAACACGGCGGCCAGGAACGCCGCGGTGAGCAGCTGCCACCACGAGTCGGCGAGCAGCGCGAAGGCCACCCAACCGGCGAGCATGGCGCCGAGGGTCGCGGCGATCTTGGCGCCGTAGTAGCCGGGCCGCCGGTCGAGCAGGCCGGCTTCGCGTACGCGGGACAGCAAGTCGGCGTAGTCGCTGCCGCGCTTTCGTGTACGCGGTCGGGGCAGGGTGACGGTGGACTCGAACGTGCTCACGGGTCTCCTCGTGGCAAGCGGCACTGGGTACGCCGCCGAGGTCCGGAGCAGACGTTCCGTTCAGGCTACCCGCCCCACCCGCTACCCGCCCGGCGCCGCGGTCAGGCGGGCTGAGCGGCGAGCTGGGGGTACAGCGCGGCCACCTCGGCCGCCAGGCCCCGCTTCACGTCCCGGGTGACCTCGTCGGCCAGCACCTCGTGCGCACCCGACTCGACGCCGTCGAGGGCCTGCCGCACCACCTCCCGCGGGTCGCTCTTGGGCGCCTGGACCGCGGCGGCCATGTCGGTGTCCACGTAGCCGACGTGCAGGCCGGTCACGCCGACGCCGCTGGGTGCCAGGTCCAGGCGGAGCGAGTTGGTCATGGACCACAGCGCCGCCTTCGTCGCGCTGTACGAGCCGTTGAGCGCGATCCACGACAGCACGGAGTGGACGTTGAGCACGTGACCGCCGTTGGCGACCAGGGCGGGGGCGAACGCGCGGGTGACCAGCAGCGGGCCGTAGAAGTTGACCTCGAACTCGCGGCGCACGTCATCGACGGGTGAGGTCAGGAAGTTGGCGGCGACAAGCGCGCCGGCGTTGTTGACCAGCAGCGTCACGTCGCCGGCCGTCGCGGCGGCCGCGGCCACCGAGTCCGGATCGGTGACGTCCAGCGCCAGCGGCACCGCGCCGGCCGTGGTGACCGCGCGCGGGTCACGGGCGGCCGCGTACACCCTGGCGGCGCCGCGGGCGAGGGCCTCCTCCACGAACGCCCTGCCGAGCCCGCGGTTGCCACCGGTGACCAGTACGACCGAGTTCTCGATCTTCATTCTCTGCTCCCTCGAATGCGGTAAACCGATCGGTTTCCAGGCCACCGTAAACCGATCGGTTTTCGAGCGCAAGGGATCGCGTTAAGCTGCTGGCGTGACCGTTCCCACCACCCGCGAGCGCCTGCTCCGCACCGCCGCCGACCTCTTCTACCGGGAAGGCGTCGCCCCCGTCGGCGTGGAGCGGCTGTGCCAGACGGCGGGCGTGTCGAAGCGCTCGATGTACCAGCTCTTCGACACCAAGGACGACCTCGTCGCGGAGACCCTGCGCACGCACGGCCCGGCCATCGTCGCCGACTACTTCCCCGCCGCGGACGCCGGACTGAGCCCGCGGGAGCGGATCCGGTACGTGTTCCAGCGCCTCGACGAGCAGAGCGGCACGCCCGGCTTCCACGGCTGCCCGTTCGTCAACACGGCGGTCGAGACCCGCGACCCCGACCACCCGGCGACGGTGGTCGCCCGCGGCTTCAAGGAGCAGCTGGCCGCCTACTTCGCGACCCACGCGGCCGCCCTGGGCGTCGCCGACCCGGAGGCGCTGGCGGTCCAGCTCACGATGGTCTTCGACGGCGCCTCGGTACGCGCGGTGATGCGCGGCACGGGCCTCGACGGCGCCGCGACCCGCACCGCGGACGCCCTGCTGGCCGCCGCCGGCGCCCCCTGACCGGTGCGACTCCGCGTCCTCGCCACCGTCGCCGACCGCGTGCCCGAGCCACCGGACCGGGCCTGCGTACGCGTCGGCGTGGACGGCCCCGACGGCTCGGGAAAGACCGTGTTCGCCGACGACCTGGCCGCCCTGCTCCGCGAACGCGGCCGGCCGGTCGTCCGCATCTCGCTCGACGACTTCCACAACGTACGCGCCGTACGCTACCGCCGGGGCCGCGACTCCCCGGAGGGCTTCTGGCGCGACTCCTACGACTACGCCCGGTTCCGCGCCGACGTCCTCGACCCGTTCGGACCGGGCGGCTCGCGCCGCTACCGCGCCGCCGCGCACGACCTCGCCACCGACGCGGTCCTGACCCCCGAGCCGCGACTCGCCCCCGAGGGCGCGGTGCTCGTCGTCGACGGCCTGTTTCTGCACCGCGACGAACTGGCGAACGTCTGGGACCTGTCCGTCTTCCTCGACGTGCCGTTCGCCGTGACCGTCCGGCGGATGGCGCTCCGCGACGGCACCAACCCCGACCCCGACCACGCCGACGTGCGCCGGTACGTGGAGGCCCAGCGCATCTACTTCGCCGCTTGCACCCCACAGCGACGGGCCACGGTCCTGCTCGACAACACCGACTTCCACCAACCCCGGATCCTGCACCGACGCGCGGCCGAACCGGACCGGCCGACGTAACGCGGCCGCATCGCACCCGCGCCGGCGAGCCTCACCCGTCCACCGCCGGTGCCCGCGGAGCGTTCCGTCGACCGCGGACGCGGACGAATAGGCCTCGAAGCAAAGCCACGACGGGCGGCGCCCCTGACCGGCGCGCGACTACAGGGACTTGGCGATCACCAGGCGCTGGATCTGGTTGGTGCCCTCCACGATCTGGAGCACCTTGGCCTCGCGCATGTAGCGCTCCACCGGATGGTCCGACACGTACCCGTAACCGCCGAGCACCTGGACCGCGTCGGTCGTCACGCGCATGGCCATGTCCGTCGCGAAGAGTTTGGCCTTCGCGGCCTCGGACGAGTACGGGCGGCCGGCGTCCTTGAGCCTCGCCGCCGCCAGCACCAGGGCGCGCGCCGCCGCTATGCCCGTCGCGGCGTCCGCGAGCATGAAGCGGATGCCCTGGAAGTCCAGGATGGAGGTGCCGAACTGCGCTCGCTCGCGGGCGTATCCCACCGCGTAGTCGAGGGCCGCCTGGGCCAGGCCGACCGCGCAGGCGGCGATGCCCAGCCGGCCCGAGTCGAGGGCCTCCATCGCGATCCGGAAGCCGGTACCTAGGGAACCGACCAGGCGGTCGGCGGGGACGCGGGCGTCGTCGAAGGCGATCTGGGCGACCGGCGACGAGCGCAGGCCCATGGTCTTTTCCGGGGCCTGCGGGACGATGCCGGGGGTGGCCGCGTCGGCCAGCAGGCAGGAGATGCCGTGCGGGCCGGGGCCGCCGGTACGGCAGAAGATGTTGTAGAAGTCGGCCTTGCCGGCGTGGGTGATCCAGGCCTTGGTGCCGGTGACCACGTAGGCCTCGCCGTCGAGGACGGCCTTGGTCGCCAGCGCGGCCGCGTCGGAGCCGCCCTGTGGCTCGCTCAGGCAGTAGGCGCCGAGCAGCTCGCCGCCGAGCATGTCGGGCAGGAGCTTGCGCAGCTGCTCGCCGCCGTGCGCGTACACCGGATAGCAGGACAGCGTGTGGACGCTGACGGCCTCCGCGACGGCCAGCCAGCGACTGGCGAGGAGCTCGACCACCTGGAGGTAGACCTCGTAGGGCTGGCCGGATCCGCCGGCGTCCTCGGGGTAGGGCAGGCCGAGCAGGCCGGCGCGCCCGATCGTGCGGATCACCTCGCGCGGGAAGACGCCGCGCGCCTCGAAGTCGTCCACGCGCGGGGCCAGCTCCCCGTCGGCCAGCTCGCGGGTGAGTTCCAGCAGGTCGTACGCCTCGGGGGTGGGCAGGAGCCGATCCATGCCCCTAAGCTTAACGGTCGTTAGGGTTACAGCTCCACCAACGACGTGGAAAGCGTGTTGAGGCGCTCGACGCCCCCGGCCGTGCAGACGACGATGTCCTCGATCCGGGCGCCGTGGCGTCCGGCCAGGTAGATGCCGGGCTCGACGGAGAAGGCCATCCCGGGCTCCAGCGGCAGGTCGTTGCCGGCCACGATGTAGGGCTCCTCGTGCCCGTCGAGGCCGATGCCGTGGCCGGTGCGGTGCAGGAACGCCTCGCCGTAGCCCGCGTCGGCGATCATCGATCGGGCGGCGGCGTCGACCGACGAGGCCGGCACCCCCGGGCGGACCGCGGCCACCGACGCGCGCTGCGCCGCGAACAGCACCTCGTAGTAGTCCGAAAACTCGCGCGGCGCGGCGCCCACCGCGTAGGTGCGGGTCGAGTCGGAGCAGTAGCCGGACGGCATGGTGCCGCCGATGTCCACGACCACCGGGTCGCCCGGCTGGATGACCCGGTCGGAGGTGGCGTGGTGCGGGCTGGCGCCGTTGGGACCGGACGCGACGATCACGAAGTCGACCGTGTCGTGGCCGGCGTCGCGGATCGCGCCGGCGATGTCGGCGCCGACCTCGGCCTCGGTGCGGCCGGCGCGCAGCCACTCGCCCATCCGCGCGTGCACCGCGTCGATGGCCGCGCCGGCCTCGCGCAGCGCCGCCACCTCCGCCGGCGACTTGCGCATCCGCATGGGCGCGAGCACCTCGCCGGCCAGCCGCTGCCGCGCCTCCGGCAGCGCGTCGCGCAGGGCCAGGACCTGCGTGGCCCACATCCGGTCGGCCAGGCCGACCGCACGCACGGGTCCGCCGAGCGCCTTCCGCACCAGGGGGTACGGGTCGGTGCCGTCCTCGTGGTCGACGACGCGCACCCCGGTGCCGGGCGCCGGGGAGGCCTCGGCCGCCGGGCGCTCCAGGCGCGGCACGATCAGCGTCGCTTCCCCTTGCGCGGGCAGGACCAGGCAGGTCAGGCGCTCGAGCGCGTGGGCGTGGTAGCCGGTCAGGTAGCGCAGGTCGGAGCCGGGCGTGAGCAGGAGCGCGTCGAGGCCAGCGGCATTGACGGCCTTCTGTGCGTCGGCGAGGCGTCGCGGTGGGTAGAGCACGGGCCGAGCGTAATGTACGCTCGCCTCTACGCATCACGTGAGCGCGGCCGGGCGGCGTCGCTCACACCGGTCTCGCACCGGTTACGCCCGGTCCCCCACGTAGGAGTTACGCGATGCGCAAACCCCTAGCCGCGGGCGTGGTCGCTGTCCTCGCGGCCGCGCTGCTGGCCTCCCCCGCCAGCGCCGCCCAAACCATCGGTTATCCGAGCTTCGGCAACAGCGGGTCGATCCCGCAGCCGCCGGTCGGCTACAACACCGGCAACACCATGCAGGCCATCTACGACGCGGAGAGCGGCGGCACCGACTTCTGGGTCGACCGCCTGCTGTCCCGGTCGGGCAGCGACCCGTCCGACGCCGACGGCGGCATCCTGATGACCCGCGGCCGTGGTGCCTTCATGAAGATCCACACGCCCGGCACCATCGGTTTCGCCGGGCGGCTCGCCTACTTCGAGAGCATCAGCGACCAGGCCGCGTACACGGTCGCGGTCACCCCCGGCACGTTCACCGAGCAGGTCGCGCAGCGGTGGCAGGCACCCAGCCACTGGCGAAGCGTGCACACCTCCGGCTCGGTCCGGATCAACCAGACCAAGTTCATCACCGACAACAACGTGCTGGTGACCAACCTGTCGATCACCAACACCGGCTCGGCGTCGACGACGCTCCAGCTGCGGGCCACCTCGCCGTACGCGACGACCGCCAGTGGCACCGAGCTGACCGGCAGCCGCGCCTCGTACAACAGCCTGACCACGCTCTTCCCGCGGCTGAGCGGCGACAGCGGGTTCGCCGTCAACAGCGGCGGCCTCAACCGCTCGGTCACGGTCGGCGCCGGCCAAACCGTCGAGGCGAAGGTGCAGCTGGGCCTGGTGGTCAACGAGATCCCGGCGTCGCTGTCCGAGTACAACACCTACCGCGGCTTCAACAACGCCACCGCCTTCGCCACCCACGTGCGCGCGTACAACAAGTGGTGGGCGGACAACGTGCCGTACATCGACGTCCCCGAGGCGGCGATCAAGAAGAACATCTTCTACCGCTGGTGGTTGATGCGCTACAACAACTTCGACGGCGACATCCCCGGCCAGACCTTCCAGTTCCCGTCGTCGGTCGAGGGCGCGCTGGGCTACAACAACGCGATCGTGCTGACCCAGCCGATGCACATCGACGACCTGAAGTACCTGCGCAACCCGGCCTACGCCTACGGCGACTGGCTCAACGTCGGCACGGTGTCGCGCAACGGCCGCTACATGGACAACCCCGGCGACCCGGCGAACTGGAGCAACTCCTACACCCAGTACATCTCCGAGGCCGGGTGGCGGGCGTACCAGATCCACGGTGGACAGCCGGCCATGCTCGCCAACTTCGCCCGGTACGCCGAGCAGGACGTGAAGGGCCAGCTGTCCTTCTACGACCACGACAACGACGGCGTGATCGAGTACGACTGGGGCGCGCTCACCGGCAACGACGCCGACGCGGTGTCGTTCCACTGGCGCTCGGGCTGGCTCGACCGGGCCGAGGGCGCGTACGTGTACAGCAACGCGCTCGCCGCGGTGCAGGCGTACCAGGCGCTGGGCAACACGGCCAAGGCGAACGAGATGCAGACGATCGCCGACCGGGTGCGCAACGGCATCATCAACCAGCTCTGGAACCCGTCCCGGCAGATGCTGGAGCACCGCCACGTGTCGAGCAACGAGTTCGTGCCGTGGAAGGAGATCAACAACTTCTACCCGTTCGCGGTCGGCCTGATGCCCAACACCGACCAGTACAAGCAGGCGCTGCGCCTGTTCGACGACCCGGCCGAGTACCCGATCTTCCCGTTCTACACCGCGAACCAGCGGGACAAGGCGGCGTCCGGCACGGGCAGCAACAACTTCTCCACGATCAACTCGACCGTCCAGTTCAGACTGCTCTCGCAGGTGCTGCGCAACTACCCCAACCAGTGGATCAACACCGAGTGGTACAAGAAGCTGCTCTACTGGAACGCCTGGGCGCAGTACGTCGGCGGCAACACCGCGTGGCCGGACGCCAACGAGTTCTGGGCCAACTGGAACGGCAGCTCGATCACGTACCGGTCGTGGATCCACCACAACATCCTCGGCAGCAGCAACTGGACCGTGATCGAGGACGTCGCCGGCCTGCGGCCGCGCAACGACGCGCAGGTCGAGCTCTGGCCGATCAACATCGGCTGGTCGCACTTCGCGGTCAACAACCTGCGGTACCGCGACACCGACCTGTCGATCGTGTGGGACGACCCGGCCGACGGCGTGACCCGGTACGCGGGCGTGCCGCAGGGCTACTCGGTGTTCGTCAACGGGCAGCGGGCGTTCACGGTGGACCGGCTGACCCGCGTGGTCTACAACCCGGCGACCGGCGCGGTGTCGCTGCCGGCCGGCGGTGCGGTCAGCTTCAACACCACCTCGTCGGTGAAGGCGCCGGGTGCGGTCAACCAGAACTCGCCCCGCATGGTGGACATGTTCGCCAAGGCCGGCGTCGACCTCACCTCGACGCTGCCCAACCTGGCGCAGGGCGCGTCGACGTCCGCGTCGTTCACCGCCTCGGGCACCTCGACCGGCGCGGCGGTGGACGGCTTCACGATCAACGACCCGATCTGGGGCGCGGCGGGCTCGCCGAACGCCCAGGACTGGTACGAGATCAACTTCGGCCAGTCGCGGGCGGTGGACGAGCTACGGATCCACTTCCGGGACAGCCGGCCGCAGAACGCCACCTACCGGGCGCCGTCGTCGTACAACGTGCAGTACCTCGACGGCAGCACCTGGACCAACGTCGCGGCACAGGTCAAGACACCGGCGACACCGCAGGGCAACTACAACAACGTGCGGTTCACGCCGGTCAACACCCAGCGGATCCGGATCCAGATGACCAACGCGTCCGGGTCGAAGGTGGGCCTGACCGAGGTGAAGGCGTACAACCGGGGCGGCACCAACCCCGACCCCGGGCCCGGGCCGACCGGCAACGTCGCGCCGTCGGCGACCCCGACCGCGTCGTACACCTCGTCCTGGGAGTCGGTGGCGGCGCTCAACGACAACGTCGACCCGCCGTCGTCCAACGACACGGTCAACCCGCGCTGGGGCACCTGGCCCAACGAGGGTGAACAGTGGGCGCAGCTGACCTGGTCGTCGGCCGTCTCCCTCAACCGCGCCGAGGTCTACTTCTTCGACGACGGCCAGGGCATCGACCTGCCCGCGTCGTGGAAGCTCCAGTACTGGAACGGGAGCGCCTTCGTGGACGTGCCCGGCGGCAGCGGCTATCCGGTCGCGGCCAACCAGTACAACAACGTCACCTTCAACACGATCAGCACGACCCAGCTGCGGGTGGTGCTCCAGAGCGCCGCCGACTCGGTGGGCCTGCTCGAAGTGAAGGCGTACACCCCGGCGTAACCCGCCCGAAGTGCCGGCGGCGGCGCGGCCGTGCCGCCGCCGCCGGCATAGGGTGAGAATCATGGACTACGTACGACTCGGCTCGACCGGCCTCAAGGTCTCGCGGATCTGTCTCGGCATGATGAGCTACAGCTCGAAGCCGTGGCGGGAGTGGACGCTCGACTACGACGCGGCCGAGCCGATCGTGCGCCGCGCGGTCGACCTCGGCGTGACCTTCTTCGACACCGCCGACATGTACTCGGTGGGTGGCAGCGAGGAGGTGACCGGCAAGCTGCTCGGCGCCTACTTCGCCCGGCGCGACGACTACGTGCTGGCCACGAAGGTGTACAACCCGATGGGTGACGGCCCCAACGACCGCGGCCTGTCCCGCAAGCACATCATGGCCTCGATCGACGACTCGCTGCGCCGGCTCGGCACCGACCACGTCGACCTGTACCAGATCCACCGGTGGGACTACGACACCCCGATCGAGGAGACGATGTCGGCGCTGCACGACGTCGTCAAGGCCGGCAAGGCCCGCTACATCGGCGCGTCGAGCATGTGGGCCTGGCAGTTCGCCAAGGCCCAGGAGGTGGCGCGGGCCAACGGCTGGACGCCGTTCGTGGCGATGCAAAACCACTACAACCTGATGTACCGCGAGGAGGAGCGGGAAATGCTGCCGCTCTGCCTCGACGAGGGCGTCGGCGTCATCCCGTGGAGCCCGCTCGCCCGCGGCCTGCTCGCCCGCGGCCGCGGCACCGGCACCACCCGGTCCGGCAGCGACCAGTACGTCCGCGAGCTCTACGCGGCGTCCGCCGCCTCCGACGACAAGGTCGTCGACGCGGTCACCGCCGTCGCGTCCGCCCGCGGCATCCCCAACGCCCAGGTGGCGCTCGCCTGGCTGCTGCGCCAGCCCGCCGTGACCGCACCGATCGTCGGCGCCACCAAGCTCCCGCACATCGAGGACGCGGTAGCCGCGGCCGCCGTCGAGCTCACCGACGACGAGGCGGCCTCACTCGAGGCCCCGTACGTACCACACGCCGTCTCCGGCCACGAGTAGAGAGCTTCCGGTCCGGGTCGCCCCTCCGTGGTTTCGAAAACCTTGGTGCGACAAGGAGATGGGGCTACCTCCGAGGCAGAATTTTCCCAGGTCCGCGTCAGCGGTAGACCGTATGCTCCCGCGGGCACCGCTCCCGGCCGGCGGCTCGCCAGGGCGAGCCGAAATCCCCGGCCGTCCACTGCCAGCTCCGCGGGGCAAGCCCCTACCGACGGCATCCTGACGCAGCGTCACCAGCGTCGGGGGGTCGGGCTTTGAGATCTAGGAGACTTAGGGTTGATATGGCGCCCTAACTCTCCAAGATCTGGCATCGGACGCCGTTCACATCGCTGTGGCGGTTACTCGCGGTGACGGTGCCCCTGTCCGGTCTGGGGCCCGTCGACTCGGCACGCGGCATTGTGGACAAACGAACCGTGCGCGGCACGACCTCGGGGTGAGAGTGACCAGCGGCGGCCGGCGTCTGCGTCGATCGAGGGAAGGGCTTGTGTCGCGGACCTGGCAGCGTAGGTCGGGGATTTCGGCGAGCGCCAGCTCGCCGCCGACCGGAGCGGTGCCCGCGGGAGCATACGGTCCGCAGCCGACGCGGACCGGGGAAAATCAGGGTGGAAATCGCCCACGACGCGTGGGACTCGCCATCCGGTCGACGGTGACCACGACTGGCGGTGGCACGGGGTCAGATGACCCGTTCGTTGCCGCCGTCGATGGGGATCTGGGCGCCGGTGGTGGCGCCGAAGGCGTCGGAGCACATCACCGCCACCAGGTCGGCGACCCGGGCGCTGGTGATCTCCGTGTGCAGCAGGTTGCGCCGCTTGTACTCCTCGACGGTCATGGCGTAGTGGCGGGCCCGCTGCTGGAGGATCTCGTCGGTCCAGAGGCCGGTGTCGAAGACGGCGTCGGGATGGACGACGTTGACGCGGATGCCGTCGCCCGCCCACTCGAGCGCGGCCACCCGGGCCAGTTGGACCGCGGCGGCCTTGGAGGCCGAGTACGGTGCCGCACCCGGGCCCGGTGCCGGCGCGTTCTTGGAGGCGACGACGACCGCCCGGCCGCCGCGGGGGGCAAGCGCCAGGAAGGGGTGGAGGCGGGAGAACAGGTAGGCGATGGAGTCGACGTTGACCGACATGGTGCGGCGCCACGTGGACATGTCCAGCTCGGCCAGCCTGCGGCTCCGCGGGAAGACGCCGGCCGCGGCCACGACCATGTCGATCCCACCGAACCGGTCGACGGCGCGGCGGACGGCGGAGTCGATCGCCTCCGGGTCGGTGACGTCGGCGTGGGCGCCCAGGAAGTCGTCCTCGTCCAGCTCGGCTATCCCCGGGTCGACATCCACGCCGACGACCGCGGCGCCGCGCGCCCGGAGGGCGTCGGCGCAGGCCCGCCCGATGCCGGAGGCCGCTCCGGTCACGAGGGCCACCTCGCCGGCGAAGTCGGGCACCGCGCGTCCGCGCCGCAGCTTCGCTTGCTCCAGCTCCCAGTACTCGACGTCGAAGATGTCCGCCGCGGGTAGCGCGCGGTAGGTGCCGATCCGCTCGGCCAGCTCGATGATGTCGATGGTGTGCCGGTAGATGTCGTACGCGACGTGTGCTTCCTTGGCGCGGCGTCCGGCGGTCAGCAGGCCGAGCTCCGGGTCGAGGATCACTCGGGGCGCGGGGTCCAACATGGTCAGTGCGGTGCCCCGCCGCTCCCGGTGTTCTTCGAAGTAGCGCCGGTAGTCGCGCGCGTAGCCGGCCACGTCGGCGCCGACGAGCGGGATCCGCTTCGTGCGCAGCACGTGGTCCGGGGTGGCGGGGCCGCGCCGCGCGATCTCCTGGAGGTCGGGGCGGGACACGAACGCCTGGATCTCCGGGTCGCCGTGGCGGGTGAGGAGCATCGGCACACCGGCCGCGCCCGAGACCTCGTGCCGCAGCCGCGCCAGCCGTAGCGGGTCGACCGGCGCCGCCGCCTGGCTTGTGCGCACGGCCGGCGGGCGGCGCTCGGCCAGGTGCTGCTCGGCGCGGCTGATCAGTTCGATGTGCCGCCGGTACGCCTCCTCGACGTCGGCGCCGAACGTGAACAAGCCGTGGTGCAGCAGGACCACGCCGACGGTCGTGGGACCGATCTGACCGGGGACCGTGTCGGCGCACCGGCGCGCCAGGTCGAACCCGGGCATCGTGTACGGGACGACGACCACGCTTCGCCCGAACACCTTCTCGACGATCTCGGCGCCGCCGGGCTGGTTGGTCAACGCCAGCAGCGCGTCCGCGTGGGTGTGCAGGACCGCGGTGTGCGGCAGCAGTGCGTGCAGGAGGGTCTCGACGCTCGGGTCGGGCGCTCCGGCGTCGACGGACGCGCAGCGCAGCTCGTTCATCATGTCGGTGTCGCTGAGCTTGTCGAGCGTCAACAGCTGCCGGAGCCGGTCGAGGCGCAGCGGGGCGAAGCCGGCCGCCTCGATCGTCGCCATGTCCCAGCCGCTGCCCTTGACGTGCAGGATGTCGACCGCGTCTCCAGTCAGGTCGGTGACGGTGGTCTTCACCGAGGTGTTGCCGCCGCCGTGGAGGACGAGCGCCGGCTCCCGCCCGAGCAGTCGTGAGGTGTAGACGAGCTGCTCCAGAGGCTGGGAGGCGGGTGGTGCGGTGGCGGCGTCCCACGCGTTGCGCATGCGATCTGGCTCCCCTATCGGTCGGCGGCGGGTGGATCGTCGTCCGGGCGCCCACCCAGGGCGGGATGGATGACGCGCCGTTCGGTGACGATAGCGGTGACGAGCGCCGCCGGCGTCACGTCGAACGCGTAGTTGAGCGTCTCGGTGCCGTCCGGTGCGACCTTGACGTCACCCCAGCGGGCGATCTCGTCCGCGCCGCGGATCTCGATGTCGACCTCCGCACCGGTGGGCGTGGACAAGTCGATCGTCGACTCCGGCGCCGCCACCACCATCGGCACACCGGCGTGCGCGGCGGCGAGCGCCAACGGGAAGGTGCCGACCTTGTTGATCACGTCGCCGTTGGCGGTCACCCGGTCGGCCCCGACGACGACGGCCTTGGCCAGCCCGCGCGCCAGGACCGTGGCGGCCGCGGAGTCGACGACGAGGGTGTGTGCGACGTTCATCTGGGCCAGCTCCCACACGGTGAGCCGGGCACCTTGCAAGAGCGGACGGGTCTCCGCGGCGTAGACGTGTGCGAGCGCGCCGCGTTCGTGCAGCGCGCGCACGACGCCGAGCGCGGTCCCCCATTCCACGCACGCGAGGGCGCCGGCGTTGCAGTGGGTCTGTACGGTGACCGGTCCGGTGACGTGCCGCATCAGCCAGAGCGCTCCGCGCTCGCTGAGCGCGCGGTTGGCCGCGACGTCCTCCTCCAGCACCGCCAGCGCCTCGGTCAACACCGCGTCGGCGCCCTCCGGCAGGCGGCCCATGGCCCGGTCGACTCCCCACGCCAGGTTGACCGCGGTCGGCCGGGCCTTCCGGATGGCGGCCGCGGCGGCACCCACCGTGGTCGGGTCGCCGGCGTGGAGCCGTGCGGCGAGCGCGACGCCCAGGGCACCGGCGGCACCGAGCGCCGGTGCGCCCCTGATGGCCAGGCGCTTGACGGCGTCGACCAGGCCTTCGACCGTGTCGATCCTCATCTGGACGAGCTCGTGCGGCAGCCGGGTCTGGTCGATGGCCACGACCCGGTCCTGCTGCCAGTCGATGGTTCGCATACCCGCTCCCCGCACCCACGACATCGAAGACACGCGCTGTCTTCCGGCCTGCACGAAGGTAGCAACGCCACGGATGGCGTCGCTACCTTCGATGCCGCCGAGTCCGGCGCAGTCGGGGTGGCGCGGAGCGGAGCCCGCGACGTCCTAACTGGACACTCGGGCCGGCTAGGGCAGGCGCCACTGCTGGTTGGCGCCGCCGAAGCAGTCCCAGATCTGTAGCCGGGTGCCGTCGGCCGAGCTGCTGCCGGTGGCGTCGAGGCACTTGTTCGAGTTCGGGTTGCGCAGCGTCAGGTTGCCCTGCGCCTGCCACACCTGGGCGCCGGTGCCGTTGCAGTCGTAGAGCTGGACCAGGCTGCCGTTGGCGGTGCCGGCCGCCGCGACGTCCATGCACTTGCCCAGCGCGCGGATCGTGCCGTCGGTGCCGACCGTCCACTGTTGAGCGTTGGTGCCGTTGCACGCGTACAGCTGGACCGCCGTGCCGTTCGCGGAGCTGGCGCCGGCCACGTCGACGCACTTGCCGGCGATGCCGGTGATCTGGCCGGTGCGGCCGCCCGGCGGTGGCGTGGTCGGCGGGGTCCCGCCCGTGGCCACCTCGTAGATGGCGCTGACGAGCGAGTTGGCGCCGGTGGCGTCCTGGGACAGCTCCCAGTTCATCATGCCGCCGCCGTTGGCCATCATGTACTGCGTCTTGCGCCGCACGGTCGGCAGGCCGTTGTAGCACTGCTGGGCGCCGCCCGCCGTGGTGCAGTCGCGGTTGGCGTTGGCCGGGTCCATCGACACCAGGTTCGCGTACGTGAAGTAGCCCGGCCGGCTGTAGAACGGCACGCCCATCACGGTCTTGCTGGCCGGCAGGCCACGCGCCTTCCAGGCGTTGACGTTGCTGACCGCCCAGTCGTAGTTGGCGTGCGGGCTGCCGCCGTCGTACGTCATGATGTTGAGCCAGTCGACGTAGCCGAAGACGGCCGGCTGCACGCCGTTCGCGGTGCCGCCGCCGGAGACGACGGCCGCGGTGAGCAGCTTGCCGCGGCTGTGCATCGCGGTGCTGAGCTGCTGCATCAGCGCGGTGAAGTTGTTGCCCGAGGTGCCCGGGTCCGGGTACTCCCAGTCGATGTCGACGCCGTCCAGGTTGTACTGGGTGACGAAGTTGACCATCGTGTTGACGAACGTGGTGCGGGTCGACGCGTTCGCGGCGAGGGACTCGAACGCCGAGTCGTTGCCGTCGTTCCATCCGCCGACCGCGATCAGCACCTTGGTGTTGTTGGCGTGGCCGAGCGAGACGAGCTGCTGGAGCTTCGGGATGTTCTCCACCGGCTGGAGGGTGCCGTTGGCGTTCGGCAGCGCGAACGAGTAGTTGATGTGGGTCAGCTTGCCGTACTGGACGCTGTTCACGTTGCCGGACCAGGACGGCATGTAGCCGACGCTCTTGAAGCCGTTCGGCAGCACGGCGGCGCTGGAGGTGGACGGGTTGAGCACCGCGACCATGGCGGCGGCGACGGTCGCGGCCGCGCCGAGCATGGCGGTGAGGGCCCTTCGTGACATCGACGATCCTTCCGGTAGTCGTCCGGTCGCGGGCCGCCCGCCGACAGCGAACCGCGTGGATGCCACGAAGGTTAGGAAGGTTTACTATTAATAGTCAATACAAGCATTGAAATAAGTTAACGAGTCCCGCCGGTCACCAGCAGCTCGGCCACGGGGAGCGTCGCCGCGCCCACCGAGACCGCGTCCGGGCCGAGCCGGCACAGCTCGATCGACGCCTGCCCGTACGGGTGGCGCAGCGCGTGCGCGGCCGCCACGGCGCGGATCCGCGGCAGCAGCGCGCCGCCGAGCGCGAGCCCGGCCCAGCCGCCGAGCACGATCCGCTCCGGGTTGAACAGGTTGATCAGGTTGGCGATGCCGGCGCCGAGGTACCCGGCGGTCTCCTCCAGCACGCGCGCGGCGGACTCGGACCGCTCCGCGGAGGTGACCAGCGCGGCGATCGCGCTCTCCTCGTCCGGACCGGGCAGCGCGCGGCCGCGGCGGGCGACCCGCCACCGGTCGAGCACCGCCTCCGCGCCGACGTACGCCTCCAGGCAGCCGTCCGCGCCGCAGCGGCACCGCCGTCCCCCGTACACGATGGTGGTGTGGCCCCACTCGCTGGCGCTGCTGCTGACGCCGCGGTAGCTGACGCCGTCGGTAAGGACGGCCGCCCCGACGCCGGAGCCGACCAGCGCGATCGCCACGTGGCGCGCGCCCCGCCCGGCGCCGAACCACATCTCCGCGCGGCCGAGCGTCTTGGCGCCGTTGTCGAGGTACAGGCGGGCGTCGGTGCCGGCCCGGAGCATCGCCTCCAGCGGCACCGCCTCCCAGCCGAGCGTCTGCGCGTGGACGGTGGCCGACGCGCCCTGCTCGACCACGCCGGGCACGCCGATGCCGACGCCGATCAGCGCGCCGTGCGGCACGCCGGCGGAGGCGGTCACCGCGTCGAGGCCGGCGAGGATGTGCCGCACGACGGTGTCCGGGTCCGGCTTGGCCGACTCGATCGGGTGGTCGGCCTTGGCGAGGCCGGTCATCGCCAGGTCGAAGAGCTCCACCTGGACGCGGGTCTCGCCCACGTCGACGCCCACCAGGTATCCGTAGCCGGGCCGGACCCGCAGCAGCGTGCGCGGGCGGCCGCCGTCGGAGTCGACCGCGCCGGCCTCCTCGACCAGACCCTGCTCCAGCATCTCGCCGACGAGGTTGCTGACGCTGGCCGCGCTCAGGCCGGTGGCGCCGGTGAGGTCCTGCCGGCTGAGCGGGCCGTCGTGGTAGAGCCTGGACAGCAACACCGCCCGGTTGCGGCGGCGCATGTCCCGTACCGTCGCCCGCTTCGCGTCCACCGGCCCCCCGCACTTCCACCACGCGATGAAATAAGCGCCAATCTAGCGCGGGGTGGCGTCGAGCAGCTTCTGCATCTGTTCGATCTGCGCGGTGCGGGATTGCTCGATCCGTCGGGCGAGGTCGACCAGGCGCTTGTCGGCGCCGCCGGCGACCTCCATCTTGGCCAGCCGGATGGCGTCACCCTGGTGGGCCATCATCGTGTTCAGGAAGCGGCGCTCGAACTCGGTGCCCGTGGTCGCCTTCAACGCCGCGACCTGTAGCTCGCTGGTGCCGGGGAGGCCGCCGTGCGCCGCGTGCGGGTCCTCGCCGCCGGTCGCCGCCGGGCTCGGCGGCGCGCCGGAGTCGGCCAGGACGCCGGCCAGCATCTCGGCCTCGTCCCGCTGGGTCGCCTCGATCGCGGCGGCGAGTCGCACCAGCTCGGCGCGCCCGCCCTTGGTGTGCCCGAGCGCGGCCAGCTCCACGCCCTGCCGGTGGTGCGGCAGGATCATCTGGAGGAACATGACGTCGGTGTTGTTGAGCGGGCCCCGGCTCGGGACGTCCGGTGTGGACCGGGGCGGCCCGGAGCAGCCGGCGAGCAGGAGCGCCACCACCAGCACGACCGCGCGACGTGACATCGACACTCCCAACCGTAAAGAGGATTAAGAGTAAGGCGCACATCTTCTCTTAACAATATTTACAGATAGTGTCGCACCGATGTAACCTCTCGCTACCCACGGCTCGAATCCCCTGTATCCCCCACAAGGAGAGAGCTGGATGAACCTACGAAGGAAGGTGGCGGCCCTCGCCGGCGGCATCGCGGCCGTGCCGCTGGTGCTCGTCGCGCTGCCGTCCACCCCGGCCAGCGCCCACGGCTGGATCACGTCCCCGCCCAGCCGCCAGGACATGTGCGCCACCGGCCGGGTGGCCAACTGCGGCCCGATCCAGTACGAGCCGCAGAGCGTCGAGGGCCCGAAGGGCCTGCGCAGCTGCAACGGCGGGCTGGCCCAGTTCGCCGTGCTCAACGACAGCTCCCGCTTCCCCGCGACCAGCTCCGGCAGCACGGTCACCTTCTCGTGGCGGCTGACCGCCGCGCACCGCACCACCACCTGGGAGTACTGGGTGGGCAGCCGGTTGCTGGCGACGTTCAACCAGAACAACCAGCAGCCGCCGTTCACGCTGTCGCACACGGTCAGCGGCATCCCGAGCGGCCGCCAGACCGTGCTCGCGATCTGGAACATCGCCGACACCCCGATGGCGTTCTACGCCTGCGTCGACCTCCAGGTCGGCGGTGGCAACCCCAACCCGACCACACCGCCGCCCAACCCCACGACGCCGCCGCCCAACCCGACCACGCCACCGCCGTCCCAGGGCGGCACGTGGGCGGCCGGCACGGCGTACGCGGTGGGCGCGCGCGTCACCTACGGCGGCCGGACGTACCAGTGCCTCCAGGCGCACACCGCGCTTCCCGGCTGGGAACCCCCGAACGTCCCCGCCCTGTGGCGCGCCGTCTGACGCGCCGCGTGTGAGACCCGGGCCGGCACCGACGGCGATGGCCCCCGGCGGTGCCGGCCCGCCCCATACGGACCTTTCATAGTCAGGGTCGCCGCTCGTCGTGGCGTTCCTTCGAGGCATGTTTGCCCGCGTCCGCGTCAGCGGCGGACCTCTTGGGCGTAATTCCCAACAGGGCTCCCGTATACCCGCCCAGACGGTGACAGGGCTGCCCTCTTGAGAGCAGGGCACGCGGGGTGAGCGCGACCAGCGGCGGACGGGTGAGGCCGCGGGAGCGACGGTCGGGACCACGACGGACGTCGCGGTAGCTCGAAAATGTCTTGGAACAGGTCGGCTAACCCGCGGCGACCCGGTCGAGGAGGCGGTGTGCGGCGGGTACGTCCTGGGGGATCTCCGCGGTCAGCACGACGCTCCCCTCCTCCCCCGCGTGCGCGGTCAGCTTGGCCACGAGGGGACGCAGGGCCGCGTCGCGGCGGACCAGCGTGCCGACCCGCCCCGGTGAGAACGTTACGATCAGCGCGTGCGCCGGCAGCACCGGCAGCAGCGCGGCGCCCTGGTCGAGCAGCAGCGTGACGGGCTCCCAGCCGGTGCCGCCCTCCGGCGCGGGCACGTCGACGACGAGCACGATGAACTCGTCGGACAGCGGCGGCCCGTCCTCGCCGCCGAGCTGGTAGACGCCGGCGAGCAGCGAGGCGAGGTAGCTGGCCGTCACCGACCCGCGGCGCGGGTCGCCGCAGAGCGTCACGTCGGTCGGCGCCAGCGCCACCTCGGCCCACGCCTCGACGACCGCGCGGACCAGCCGGGAAGGCGGGCCGGTGAAAGGCATCCGCCGGTACAGCGCGAAGACGTCGTCGACGGTCCGCCGGATCCCCCATCCCGCCCGCGCCCGCGCGTGCCCGAGCCGGGTGCCGGCCGGCCGCACGTCCTGCCGGCGCGCGACCGCGCGGGCCAGCGCCTCGACGGCCGGGTGCCACCAGTCCTCCGGCCGCACCCAGCCCTGGTGCTCGATCGCCGCCCGCCACGCGTCCTTGACCGCGCCGGCGGGCGTGCGGTGCCGCCGCAGCGACCGCGACCGCTGGTCCGTCACCCACGCCGGCGGCCGGCGTCCCGTCCCGTCGTCCATCCGCTGGTACCTCCCCACCGGTACCAACGCCCGACACGCGAAAAAATGACGCGTTCAGTCAGAAACCCGTCCGGAAGACGAGCAGCTCGTTGGTCTCGTACGGCGGCCCGGGGTCGAGGGAGGGCAGGGCCGCCTCGATCCTGGCGAAGCCCGCGTCGACGACCTCCTCGCTCAGGTGCTCGAAGACCGAGACCGCCCGCAGCTTCAGCTTCTCGTAGTCTTCGGCCAGGCTCGCCGAGCGGGCCAGGTGACCTCGTCGCGGGAGACCAGCGTCCACCCGGCGTCCTCGAAGTCAGCTCTCACCTCCGCCACGGACCGGAACTGCGCCCGGTCGGCGTCCAGCCACTCGGGCACCAGGCGAAACCACCAGACGTCCGGCATCCGGTCGGAAAAGTTCATCTGGACGAAGAGCGTGCCGCCCGGCTTGACCACCCGGCGCAGCTCCCGCACGGCGCTCGCGCGGTCGGCCACGTGGTGCCAGACGAAGAACAGCAACGCCGCGTCGCACGAGGCGTCCGGCAACGGGATGCGCTCGGCGGAACCGGCCAGGTACGTGACCGCGGGGTGGCCGGCGCGGGCGACGGCCTGGGCCCGCATCCGGTCCGACGGCTCCACCCCGTGTACGGGGCCGCCGAAGGCACGGGCCAGCGAAGGCGCCATCCGGCCGGTGCCCGAGCCCAGGTCGAGCCAGACCAGCGGCCGCGCCGGCGGCAGGTGGCGGGCGAACGCCGCCGTCCAGGTGTCCAGCGCCTCGGATGACATCTGCCGGCCGTCGACGTAGACGGCGTGCAGGCGTGCGTCGTAGTCGACCTTCTCCATGCGGCCTCCAAAAGGTTGGCTGGTGCGGTGGCCGGCGTCGCCGGCGCGGGTGGGCCGCCACCACCCGGCTTCGCCGGCCCGGGCGGGCACCGCCCTGGACGGTCAAGGGTAGGCCGGCCGCCCGGGGTACCGGGCGGCCGGCACAGCCCGCCGTCAGGGCGTGGCCAGCGCCTCCGTCGGAGGGAGGCGGGCGGCGCGGATGGCCGGGTAGAGGCCGGCGATGGCGCCGATCACCAGCGTCGCGCCGATGCCGCCGGCGGCCGCCCAGGGCGGTATCACCGCCGGCCAGTCCTGCGTGGCGGCGTAGAAGGCGGTCACCGCCGCGCCCAGCACCACCCCGCCGGCGCCGCCCAGGGCGGACAGCAGCAGCGACTCGGACAGGAACTGCACCCGCACCTGCCCCCGGGTGGCGCCGAGCGAGCGGCGCAGGCCGATCTCGGCGCGGCGTTCGAGCACCGAGATGACCATCGTGTTGGCCACGCCCACGCCGCCGACCAGCAGCGCTACCGCGCCCAGGCCCAACAGCAGGCCGGTGAACGCGCGGTCCGCGGCCTGCTTGGCGGCGAGCGCGTCGGACGGGCGGGAGACGTCCACCTCGCTCGGCGCCTCCGGGTTGGCCGTGGCCGCCAGCACGTCGCGCACCGCCGTGACGTGCTCCTCGCGGGCGCGGGTGTACACAGTGGTCGGATGGCCGTCGAAGTCCAGATAGGACTCGGCGGCCGGCCAGCCGATCAGCGCGGCCGAGTCGAGCTCGGGAGCCAGCGGGGCCGCGTCCAGGACACCGATCACGGTGAACCATTCGCCGCCGATGTACACCTGGACGTCCTGCCCGGCCGCGCCGACGCCGAGGCGGGTCGCCGCCGCGCTGCCCAGCACGACCGCCGGATAGCGGGCGGTGGCCTCGTTGAGCCAGGTGCCGCTGGCCACCGTGGCGCTGACCGTGGCGAGCAGGTCCTCGCGGGCGGCCAGGCACAGCAGGCCGTTCGTCTCGATCTCGGGGATGCGGTCGGAGCGGTACACCTTGGCGTCCGGCACCTTCCCCACCGCGGACGCCTGCGTGACCGGCTCGATCCGGCTGATCATGTCGACGGACTCGTCGGGCAGCGTGGCCGCGTCGCCGAAGATGTCGTTGCCCGGCCCGGCGGTGAGCAGGTTGGTGCCGAGGCGGTCGAGCGTCTGCTGGAGGTCGGCGCGGCTGGACGTGGAGACGCCCACGACCGCGACCATCGCGGCGATGCCGATGGCGATGCCCAGCGCGGACAGGAACGCCCGCAGCGGCCTGGTCCGCAGCCCGGCCCCGCCGACAAGCAGGACGTCGGACGCCCGCATGCGCGCCGGCGCCAGCCGATGGGTGGTGGTCGTCATGCCGCCACCACCGGCGCCTCGACCTGGCCGTCGCGCATCCGCACCTGTCTCGGCACGCTGGCCGCGATCTCCAGGTCGTGGGTGATCACGACGATCGTGGTGCCGGCCGCGTGCAGCTCGCGCAGCAGTGCCATCACGGCGGTGCCGGACGCGGTGTCCAGGTTGCCGGTCGGCTCGTCGGCGAGCAGCAGCGCCGGCTCACCCACCACCGCGCGGGCGATCGCCACCCGCTGCCGTTCACCGCCGGACAGCTCGTGCGGGCGGTGGTCGAGCCGGTGGGCCAGGCCCACCCGCTCCAGCGCCGCCGCGGCCCGCTTGCGCCGCTCCCGCCGGGAGACGCCGGAGTACAGCAGGCCGTCGGCCACGTTGTCCACCGCGCGCACGCCGGCCGCCAGGTGGAACTGCTGGAAGACGAACCCGATCCGGCTCGCCCGCAGCGCGGACAGCTCCCGGTCGGAGAGGCGGGCGACGTCCCAGCCGTCGACCCGCACGGTGCCGGTGGTGGGGCGGTCGAGCGTGCCGATCAGGTGCAGCATCGTCGACTTTCCGGAGCCGGACGGGCCGACGATCGCCACCATCTCACCGCGGGAGACGGCCAGCGAGACGCCACGCACGGCCGCGACGCCGCCCGGGTACGTCTTCGTGACGTCCACCAGCTCCAGCACGTGACGCGGCACGGCCTCCGCGGTGTGACCGGTCGCCCGCGCCCCGGGGTGACCGGTCACGCGGTCCATCGGGTGACCGGTCACGCCGCCGCCCACCGGGTGACCGGTCACGCCGCCGCCGCCCACCGGGTGACCGGTCGCCGCGCCGCCCACCGGGTCCTCGTCCACTGGGTGACCGGTCATGACGCGACGCCCACGGTCGTGCCCTCGGCGAGGCCGTCGCCGGTGACCTCGACGCGGCCGGCAGAGAACATGCCGATCTCCACCGGCACGATCCGGGTCGACGCGCCGTCGACCACCTGCACGCCGTAGCCGCCCTCGGCGAGCGCGAGCAGCGCGGCGACCGGCACGCTCAACACGTCCTCCCGCTTCTCCGCGGTGAACGACACGTCCACCGCGGCCTGGTCGAGCGTGCCCAGCCCCTTCTGGTCGGTGAGCGCCACGGTGACCTCGAGCTTGGTCTCCGGCTCCTGCTCCTGCCCGGTGCCGCCGCCCAGCTCGATGACGGTCTCCACGGAGGCGACCTTGCCGTCGGCGGTACGCCCGTCCGGCAGCTCCACGCTCACCGCGGCGCCCTTGGCGGCGAGCCGCTGCTGGTCGACGTCGAGGTCGACGGTGACCACGCGGGTCGTACCCGTGTAGGACAGCACCGGCTGCCCGCCCGCCGGGTCGCCGACCTGGCCGCCCACCTCGTAGATCCGCACGTCGCCGACGGCGTACGCGACCCGGCCGACCTCGACCGTGCCGGTCTCGTCGAGCCCGAGGTCCTCCTGCCACTCGCGGACGGCGTCGGCGGTCGAGTCGGTGTACTCCTCGTCGATCGTGAAGCCGTCGTAGCCGAGCGCGGACAGGTTCTGCTCGAACTGCTTCACGTCCGCGCCCTCGACGCCCGGCGCGAGCGGCCGGTAGAGCGGCAGCGTGCCACGCAGCAGCACCACCGGCGTGTCGTCGACGCCGTAGAGCCGCCCGCCCCGCTTGACCGTCGAGCCGGCCGCGGGCAGCCAGGTGACCGTGCCGCGCAGGCGTGGCGTGACGGCGGTCTCCGTGCCGTAGCCGAGCGTGCCGTCCACCGTCTCGGCGTCGACCAGCGTCGAGCGCTGCACCTGGGCCGTGGCCGGCGGCAGAGTGCTGCCGCCGGCCTTTCCACTGTCGCCGCGGTCGAGGGTGACCGCCGCCGCGCTGCCGCCCGCCGCGGCGACCGCGACCCCCGCGACGAGCAGCGCGCGCCCGCGTTTGCGCTTGCTCATCCGCCGCTCCCCGGCGGGACCGGACGCAGCTTCTCGCAGGTCTTCTGCGCGGCGGCGAACGTCGGGTCGTTCGGGTTGAGGCCGCTGTCGGGTCCGCCCCGCAGCATGATGCCGCCGGTCTCCGGGTCCGGGTCGGGAAACTTCGTCACTCCGTTGTCGCGCATGCACTTGGAGTACTGGCGGGCCTTCTCGATCCGTTCCGGGTCGGCCTTTTGCAGTTCGCCGCCGTTGGGCATGAGGTGGCGGCACTTGGCCATCGCGGCGTCGACCTTCTTCGGGTCGCTGCCCTGGAACCGCAGCTGCACGCCGCCGCCGGGCTCCGGGTCCGGCATCTCGACGCCCTCGCCGCGCATGCACTCGGTGAACTCGAGCATCGCCTGGTAGGTGTCCTTGCTCGCCGAAGGGCTGGCGCCCGGTGCCGCGCTCCCGTCGCCGCCCGCCGAGGCGACCCCGCCGCCGCCGTCATCGCCGCCGCAGCCGGCGAGCGCGAGGGCGAACACCGCCGCCGCGAACACCGTTGCCATCCGTCGTCTCATCCGTCACTCCTGTTCGGGCCGGCGAACGGCGCCGGCGACCGTGGACGAGTGAACGCGGCGGCGCGTTACCCGGCGGTTTCCGCGGGCGTTAACGCGGAACGAACACGACGGTCGGTAATCATTGGGCGATGCGTGTACTGGTCGCCGAGGACGAGCGGCTGCTCGCCGACCTGATCGCCCGCTGGCTGCGGGGTGAGGCCCACGCGGTGGACGTCGCGTACGACGGCGACACCGCGCTGGAACGGCTGGGCGTCAACGACTACGACGTGGTGGTGCTCGACCGCGACCTGCCGGTGGTGCACGGCGACGACGTGTGCCGCGCGCTGGTCGACTCCGGCGCGGAGACGCGGGTGCTGATGCTCACCGCGGCGGCCGAGATCGGCGACCGGGTGGCCGGCCTCTCGCTGGGCGCGGACGACTACCTGCCCAAGCCGTTCGCGTTCGCCGAGCTCGCCGCCCGCGTGCTGGCCCTCGGCCGGCGGGCCAGGCCGGCCGCGCCGCCGGTGCTCACCCGCGCCGGGATCACCGTCGACCTGCCGCGGCGGGAGGTGTACCGGAACGGGCGGTACGTGTCGCTGTCCCGCAAGGAGTTCGCCACGCTGGCCGAGCTGATGCGGGCGGACGGGGCGGTGGTCAGCGCCGAGCACCTGCTGGAGAAGGTGTGGGACGAGCACGCCGACCCGTTCACCGCCGCGGTACGGGTGACGATCCTCAAACTGCGCCGCAAGCTCGGCGACCCGCCGGTCGTGGAGACGGTACCCGGCGACGGGTACGTGATCCGATGAGTCGCCTCACCATCCGGGCGCGGCTGACCGTGCTCTACGGCGGCCTGCTGCTGGCCGCCGGCATCGTGCTGCTGGCCGTCACTTACGTGCTGGTCGGCCAGCGGATGCCGACCGCCGTGCGGTACCTGTCGACGCAGACCCGCGGGCAGGGCGCCGACCAGCCGGTGGCGATGCCCGACGGCAACCAGGTCTACCTGTCGGAGCTGCCGCAGAAGCTGCGCGACGCCGCCCTCCAGGACATGCTCACCACCGGCACGATCGCGCTGGTGCTGGTCACCGCCGTGGCGGTGTGGCTGGGGTGGCTGCTGGCCGGGCGGGCGCTCCAGCCGCTGCACCAGATCACCGAGACCGCGCACCGCATCGCCGCCGCGCCCGCCGCCGACCGGGGGCTGCACGAGCGGATCGCCCTCGCCGGCCCGCGCGACGAGATCAAGGAGCTGGCCGACACGTTCGACACGATGCTGGAACGGCTCGACCGCTCGTTCGACGGCCAGCGCCGCTTCGTCGCGAACGCCTCGCACGAGCTGCGCACCCCGCTCACGCTGAGCCGGGCGGTGCTGGAGTACGCGGCGCACCGGGACGCCCTCCCGCCGGAGGTGCGGCAGCTGACCGAGCTGCTGCTCGACATCAACCTGCGGCACGAGCGGCTGATCAACGGGCTGCTGCTGCTCGCCCGTACCGACAACGACATGCTCGACAAGAGCCCGGTCGACCTGGCCGACATCGTCGAGCACACGGTCACCCACCTGGCGGCGGAGGCGGACAAGGCGGACGTCCGGGTCGGCGGCGAGCCGTCGCCCGCGCCCACGCTCGGCGACCCGGTGCTGCTGGAACGCCTCGTGCAGAACCTGGTCGAAAACGGCATCCGGCACAACACCGGACCGGACGGCTGGGTGCGGGTTGCCTGCCGCACGCTGCCCGACGGCCTCGTCGAGCTCACGGTCAGCAACTCCGGGCCGGTCGTGCCCCGGTACGAGATCCCGGGGCTGTTCGAGCCGTTCCGCCGGTACGGCGCCGAGCGGGTCGACGGGGACCGCGGCGCCGGCCTCGGCCTGTCGATCGTCCGCTCGGTCGCCCGCGCGCACGGCGGCGAGGTCACCGCCGAGCCCCGCGACGGCGGCGGCCTGCTCGTCCGCGTGACTCTTCCCGCCGAGGGTGATCAGCCCGTGGCATGATCGGCAGATGTCGGCCACTGTGGACGGGCCCCGCCTCGACCTGTTCGCGGCCGGCATCGTCTACCTCGACATCATCTTCACCGGCCTGCCCGCGCTGCCCGCGCCGGGCACCGAGGTGTGGACCGGCGGCATGGGCTCCAGCCCGGGCGGCATCGCCAACCTGGCGGTCGCGGCCAGCCGGCTCGGCGTGCGTACCGGGCTGAGCTCGCCGATCAGCTCCGACGCGTACGGCGACTTCTGCTGGCAGATCCTCGCCGGCGAGGAGAACGTCGACCTCTCCTCGTCCCGCCGCTTCGACGGCTGGCACTCGCCGGTGACGGTGTCGCTGGCGTACGAGCGGGACCGCAGCATGATCACGCACGGTCACCCGGCGCCGGCGACCGTGGAGGGGCTGGTCGGCGACCTGCCGGCGGCCCGCACCGCGTACGTCAGCCTGGAGCGGGAGCCGATGCCCTGGGTGCGCCGCGCGCACGCGGCCGGCACGCTGGTCTTCGCCGACGCCGGCTGGGACGCCACCGGCTCCTGGTCGGCCGAGGCGCTGTCGGTGCTCGACCACTGCCACGCGTTCCTGCCCAACGCGGTCGAGGCGATGCGCTACACCCACACCGACACACCGGACGGCGCGCTGCGCGCCCTCGCCGAACGGGTGCCGGTCGCCGTCGTCACCTGCGGCCCGGCCGGCGCGCTCGCCCTCGACGCGGGCACCGGCGAGGCGGCGTCGGTGCCGGGCATCCCGGTCGAGGCCCTGGACCCGACCGGCGCCGGCGACGTCTTCGGCGCCGGCTTCATCGCCGGTACCCTCGCTGGCTGGCCGCTCGCCGACCGGCTCGCGTTCGCCAACCTCGTGGCCGCGCTGTCGGTGCAGCACTTCGGCGGCTCCCTGTCGGCGCCCGGCTGGGGCGACATCGGCGACTGGTGGCGTGCCACCAAGGAACGGGGCCACGCCGAGGTCGCCAAGCGCTACGCCTTCCTCGACGAGGCGATACCGTCGGGCCGGATCCGCACCGTCAGGAGGGCCACCGCGACGATCGCCAAGCTCTCCGACGCCCAGTGACCGCCATCCCGGTCGGCCCGGGGCCGTCCGCGCTCGCGGGAGCGTTCCGGACGCGACGAACACCCGCGGCTGGACGCGGCCGCCCGCTACGCCGGCGTCAGGTGCAGGGTGTGCGCGGCCTCGCGGCGGATGGTCGCGCGGTCCCAGCGCATCGGTAGCAGCTCGCCCCGGCGCCACGGCCCGAACTGGTCGGCGTAGTGCGCGCTGAACGCGTGCCCCGAGTTGCCGCTCAGCTGCACCCACCGGGAGGCGTCCAGGTCGCCGAGGTCGACCACCATGCGCATCGACGGGACGGCGTCGACCTCGTAGCCGTCGGCGGCGTCCCAGCCGGTCGCGTTCACGATGGACGATCCGCCCGCCACCGGCTCCGGACCCTTGTTGAACAGCCACTCGACCGGGGCGACGCCGGACTCGCCGAAGCTCTCGTTGCGCAGCGCCAGCGTGTGCAGATCGCCCCAGCGCCACCCCGCCGGGTCGTCGCCGAGCCGGTCGGTCAGCTCGTCGGCGGCGTCCACAAGGGACGCCGACAGCACCTGGTCCATGGTTTCCACAGTGGACGTCGCGCGGTCGTCCCACCACGGCGACGACGGCCGCTCCAGCAGGCCGCGGACGACCTCCCACCACCGGTCGCCGCCGTCCGCCTCGTAGTCGTCGGGCAGCTCGTCGAAGGTGCGCGCGAGCAGGGCCCGCCACACCGCGTTGAAGTACGCGGCCGGCGCCGAGTCGACCGGCTGCTGGTAGTCCCAGCCGCGCAGCAGGTCGCGGGCGTCCACAGTAGAGGAAACCCGCAGCAGGTGCGGCACCAGGATGGGCGCGAGCCCGTTGTACCCGTCCATCTGCATCCGCCCGGCGTCGTCGGCGGTGACCGTGCGGCCGGCCTGCTCGACGAGCTGGTTGAGGCGCTCGGAGCGGTAGCCGTACGACCAGTCGTGGGTGAGCAGGTACGGGTAGCCGGAACCGACCACCGCCTGGTTGGCGGTCACGACGTACCCCTGTGCCGGGTTGAGCACGCTCGGCAGCTCGGCGAAGGGGATGTACGAACGCCAGTCGTAGCTGGTGTCCCAGCCCGGCGCCGGCCACCGCCCGTCACCGTTGCCGCGCACCGGGATGCGGCCGGGCGCCTGGTATCCGATGTTGCCGGACACGTCCGCGTACACGAGGTTCTGCGCGGGCACCTCGAAGAGCGCGGCCGCCGCGCGGAAGGTGGCCCAGTCGCGGGCCCGGTTGAGCGCGAAGAGCGCGTCTATCGTCCGGCCGGGGTCGAGGGCGGTCCAGCGCAGCGCGACCGCATACCGGTCGCCCGCCCGGCGCAGCTCCTTCGAGGCGTCGGAGACAAGCGGCCCGTTGCGGCTGGACCGCACCGTGACAGTCACCGTGCCGCCGCCGGCGACCTTGATGTTCTCGGTGCGCTTTTCCAGGTCCTGCCAGCCGGCGCCGACGCGCACCTTGTCGCCGGCGACGTCCTCCAGGTAGAGATCGGTGACGTCCGGCCCGAGGTTGGTGAAGCCCCACGCGATCGCGTCGTTGTGACCGATCACCACGCCCGGCACCCCGGCGAACGTGAATCCGGACAGGTCGAAGCCGCATCCACAGTGCAGCCCGGCCTGGAACCAGATGCCGGGCATGCTCGGCGACAGGTGCGGGTCGTTGGCGAGCAGCGGCTTGCCGGTCGCGGTGCGGCTGCCGGCGATCACCCAGGAGTTGGAGCCGAGGCCGGTGCCCTGGCGGCCGAGGAGCACCGGCAGGCTCGCGAGCCCGTCGCGCACCGCGGCCAGCGCCGGCAGCCAGCCGCCTCCGGCGCCGCCGGCGTCCACCGCCAGGAACGCGCCGCCGCTGACCCGCCCGCCGCCGACGATGGGCCGGTGCCGATCTTCCGGGTACGGCGGGAACAGCTCGCCGACCTGCTCGCGGGCGAGCCCGCTGCCGGCCAGGATCGCCCGCTCGATCTCGTCGGACATGTTGCCGCGCAGGTCCCAGGCCATGGCCTTGAGCCAGGCGAGGCTGTCGACGGGGCTCCACCGCTCGATCCGGTAGCCACGGTTGGTGAGGCCGAGCACCGCGTACTCCAGGCTGACGTCGGCGCCGGGCTCGCCGCCGCCGTGCTGGTCGAGCCAGGCGTTGACGCCGTCCGCGTACGCCTGGAGGAAGCCGCGGCTCTCCTCGGCGATGATGCCCCACTCCCGCTCGGCGACCCGGCGCCAGCCGAGCGTACGCAGGTAGGTGTCGGTCTCCAGCTGGTCGCGGCCGAACAGCTCACTCAGCCGCCCGGCGGTCACGTGGCGGCGGAAGTCCATCTCCCAGAAGCGCTCCTGCGCGTGCACGTACCCCTGGGCGCGGAACATGTCGGCGGCGTTGCCCGCGTAGATCTGCGGCACCCCGTACGCGTCGCGGTAGACGGTCACGTCGGCGGCGAGCCCGGGCAGCGGCTTCTCCCCGCCGTACTCGGGGAAGGAGCGGCGCACCGCCCAGAGCGAGACGAGCCCGACCAGGACGGCGAACGCGGCCACCACCGCCAGCGCGACCAGCCCGACCCGCTGGACGATCCGCCACCACCGCCGCCATCTGCCCATGGCGCCGCATCCTATGGCGTGATCGACCGCATGGCGGCGAGCAGGTCGGCGGGTGTCGGCGTGCTGTTCGGCTCGGCGCCTGATGGCCAAACTGATCGAGCCGATCCACAAGGCCGCGACCGCGATCACCCCCCCTTCGTACCCAGCAGGTCGCCGACCGCCGCGATCCCCTCCTCGATGGCGCGCTCGCCGAGGTTGCCGAAGCCGATCACCAGCTGCGCGGGCGTCGTGGCGCCGGACATGCGGAAGGCGCTCATGCCGTACAGCCCGACCGACCGCTCCCGCGCCGCCGCGACCACGTCCTCCTCGCGCCGGCCCGCCGGCAGGTGGGCCACCGCGTGGAAGCCGGCCGCCAGCCCGGTCAGCCGCACCCCCGGCGCGTGCCGGGCGAGGGCGTCGACGAGGGCCTGGCGGCGGGCCGCGTACACGCCGCGCATGCGGCGCAGGTGCCGGTCGTACCGGCCGGACTCGATCAGGCGGGCGAGGGCGAGCTGGTCCAGGACGGGCGAGCCGCGGTCGCTGAGCCGCTTCTCCTCCACGATCGCGGCGGTCAGGTGCGGCGGGCAGACCACCCAGCCGAGCCGCATCGCCGGCGCCAGCGACTTGCTGACGGTGCCGAGCAGCACCACCCGCGCGGCCGCGATGCCCTGGAGGGTACCGACCGGCTCGCGGTCGTAGCGGAACTCGGCGTCGTAGTCGTCCTCGACGATCACCGCGTCGCGTTCCGCGGCCCAGGCGGCGAGCGCGTGCCGGCGGTCCGGGGCGAGCACGACGCCGGTCGGCGACTGGTGGGCCGGCGTCAGCACGACCGCCCGGGCACCCGTGCGGGCCAGCGCGGCCACGTCGACGCCGCCCTCGTCCACGGGTACCGGCACCACCTCGAAGCCCAGCCGGCCGACCGCGTCGAGGGTCTCCCCCCGGCCGTACCCGGGATCCTCGACCGCGACCGTGCCCACCCCCTGGCGGGACAGGGCCCGCAAGGCCAGCCCGAGGCCCTGGGCGAAGCCCGTGCAGACCACGATGTCGGCCGGGTCGGCGACGGCGGCCCGCACCCGGCGCAGGTAGCCGGCCAGCACGCGGCGCAGCGTGCGGTCGCCGCGCGGGTCTCCATAGTGGAGGTCGGCGGTGGCCACGGTGCGGCAGGCCTCGCGCACCGCCCAACCCCAGTCGGCGCGGGGGAAGCTGGCGAGGTCGGGCACGCCGGAGGCGAAGTCCGTCCCCGGCGCCGGCCGCTCCGGCCGGCTCTTGTCCACTGTGGAGCTGGTCGCCGCGACCGCCGCGACCCGCGTGGCCGAGCCCACCCGCGCGGTGAGGTAGCCCTCGGCGTAGAGCTGGCCGTAGCAGTCCTGCACCAGGCCGCGCGACACGCCCAGCTGCCGGGCCAGCTCGCGCGTGGACGGCAGCCGCTCCCCCGCCTGCAACCGCCCCTCCCGGATCGCCGCGCGCAGCCCGCCCTCCAGCTGGGCGCGGAGCGGCTCGGCCCCGTCCCGGTCGAGCCGCAGCAGCACCTCCGGACCCAAACCGGCCCACTCGATCGCCATGGAATTGGAGCTTAGCGGGGGCCGCCTGCGCCCATACGTTCAGGACATGACGACGATCGCCCTGGCCCCCTCGGCCCCCCGCCTGGTCTCCCGCCCGCTCGCGCTGGTCATGCTGGCCGACTTCGCCGGGCTGTTCGGCTTTTACCTGCTGCTCTCGGTCGTTCCCGCGCATCTGACCGCGGCCGGCGCCGGCGGCTTCGCCGCGGGCCTCGCCACCGGCGTGCTGATGCTGTCGTCGGTGGCCGGCGAGTTCGCGATCCCCCGGCTCGTCTCCCGGTACGGCTTCCGCGCCGTCCTCGCCGCCGGCCTGGCCCTGCTCGCCCTGCCGGCGCTGGCGCTGCTGGCCTCGGCCGCGCTGCCGGTCGTGGTGGCCGTGTGCGTGCTGCGCGGCCTCGGCCTCGCCGTGATCTTCGTGGTGTGCGGCGCGTGGGGCGCCGAGCTCATCCCCGCCGAGCGCCGCGGCGAGGGCCTCGGCGTGCTCGGGGTCGTCGCCGGCCTGCCCGCGGTCGTCGCCACCCCGCTCGGCGTGTGGCTGATGGCCCGCTGGGGCGCCGAGGCCGTCTTCGCGCTCGGCGCCCTGGCCGCGTTCGCCGGCCTCGTCGCGGTGATCGGCCTGCCCGCCGGCCGCACCGACGCTTCGGGTGACCCGGCCGGCGACATCGGGATGGGCGCCGGCCTGCGCTCACCCGCCCTGATCCGGCCCGCGATCGTGTTCACCGGCACCGCGATGGCCGCCGGCATCGTGGTCACGTTCGTCCCGGCTGCGGTCCCGGGCGGCGCCGGCGGCCTGGCCGCGGTCGCGCTGCTCACCCAGGCCGGCGCCACCACCGTCGCCCGCTGGTGGGCCGGCCGCTTCGGCGACCGCCACGGCGCCGCCCGGCTCCTCGTACCCGGCGCGCTGGTCGCCGCCGCTGGCATCCTGACACTGGTACTGGCCGGCGGCGGCCCGCTCGCGGTGCTGGCCGGGATGGTCGCGTTCGGCGCCGGCTTCGGCATCGTCCAGAACGCGAGCCTCGCGATGATGTACAGCCGCGTCTCCACCGCCGCCTACGGCACCGCGACCGCGATCTGGAGCGTCGCCTACGACACCGGGTACGGGCTGGGCGCGCTCGGCTTCGGCGTGGTGGCCGGCGCCGCCGGGTACCCGATCGGCTTCGCCCTCACCGCCGCCGTGATGGTCGCGCTGACCCTGGCCGGCACCCGCCGCCGCGGCTAGTGCGGTGGGCCACAAACCTTCACCGGGTGAGCGGCGGCCGAAGGCCGCCGCTCACCCGGCCGGCGAGGCCGGCCAACGTTTGTGGCCACCGCACTAGGGGCGGTTGGTCAGGGCGCGGCGGGCGTTGCGGTTGGCGCGGCGCAGCTGGAGGATGCGGGCGCTGCCCGGCACCGCGACCACCAGCGCGCCCGCCACCGCGGCGAGCAGCAGCGCCACGCCCAGCGGCACCTTGCCGTCCGCGCCGAGGAAGGAGACGCGGACGTCTTCCAGGTTTTGCAGGACGAAGACCAGCAGCAGGATCAGCACCAGCGCGCCGAGCACCAGGCTCACCCACGCGCCCCCGATCCGGGAGCGGCCGGGTTTCGCCGACGGCTCCGCCGGCGCGGTGTCCGGTTCACCTTCCCAGGGCTCGCTCATCGTCGATCACCCACCCCCGCGTGCGCGTGCCCGTATTGTCCCACTTACCCCGCGGCTGTGGTCCCGAACCGGTACCGTTTGCGGCCATGCCGCGTGGCCAGCACGTTCGCGGAATCCTGTTCGACTCCGGTGGGGTCCTGGTCGGTCCGCGGGGCGGACGCTGGAACCCTCGGTACGACTTCGAGCGCGTGGTCCTGGCGCACCACCCCGAGATCCGGGTCGAGGCGTTCCCGGAGGCGTTCGCCGCCGGCCAGCGTGTGCTCGACGCGGAGACCACGACGGCCACCCGCACCGACTACCACCGGGCCATGCTGCGGGTGCTGGGCGTCGGCGAGCCGTCCGCCGCGCTGCTGCGCGAGCTGGAGGCGCCCGCGGACGGCCCGGTCCTGGAGCTCTTCCCGGAGACCCGGCGCGTCCTCGACACCCTGAAGGACCGGGGCGTCCGCATGGCAGTGGTCTCCGACAACTGGGCGGGACTGGAGGCCCACTACCGGCAGCTCGACATCGAGCGGTACTTCGAGGGCTTCGTGATCTCCGAGCTGATGGGCTGCCGCAAGCCCGACCCGCGGATGTACGCGACCGGCAGCGACCTGCTCGGCCTGGCCCCGGGTGACTGCCTGTTCGTCGACGACGATCCGGCCCTGGTCGCCGCGGCCATCGACCTCGGCTACCGGGGCGTCGTCCTGCTGCGCGGGGCGCCGCCGCCGGCCGCCGTCCCGGCCGTCGACACGCTCGACGCGTTGCCGCCGATCGTCGCGGGCGAGCGTCCACCCAGCGGAATCACCGGCGACCCGGCGGCGTACCGCGGTCATAATCGTGATCATGGGGAAGGTTCATGAGCGCATCGACGGGCGGCTGCGCGAGTTCATCGAGGCGCAGCCGATGTTCTTCACCGCGACCGCGCCGCTCGCCGCCGACGGCACGGTCAACCTCTCGCCGAAGGGGCTGCGCGGCTCGTTCGCGATCCTCGACGAGCTGACCGTCGCGTACCTCGACTTCGCCGGCAGCAACGCCGAGACGGTGGCCCACCTGCGGGAAAACGGCCGGATCACCCTGATGTGGTGCGCCTTCCAGGGGCCGCCCAACATCGTGCGGCTGCACGGGCGGGGCGAGCCGGTCTTCCGCGACGACCCGCGCTGGGGCGAGCTGATGGCGCACTTCCCGGACATCGACGCCACCCGGCACGGGCACCGCGCGATCATCGTGGTGCGGGCCGAGCTGATCCGCGACTCGTGCGGCTACGCGGTGCCGCTGATGTCGTACGAGGAGGACCGCGACCTGCACGGCAAGCGGTTCGCCCGCGAGGACGACGCCTCACTGAGCGCCTACTTCGCGAAGAAGGACCACATCGCCACCAGCATCGACGGCCTGCCGGGGGTACCGCTCCCGCTGCCGCCGACCCCGGTGGCGACGACCGCCGGCTAGGGCCTGTTTCAAAAGGATTGTCGAGGCGAGCCGGAGTCCAGGCGGCGTCCGGTGGTGGCGGGCGCAAGGTCGCACACCGGTGTTGTATGCGGCCTTTCGCCCGACGCCGCTGGTCGTCGTCTGGGCCCGGCGCAGCCCGGCAAGGATCTTGTAACAGGCCCTACTCGGGCACCGGTAGGCCGGCCGCCTCCGCGGCGAGGCGGAGTTGGCCGAGGAAGAGCGCGTCGCGCGCCTCCTCGGTCATCCAGGCGAAGTGGCCGTTGGCCTCCAGCGACGTGAAGCCGTGCAGCGACGCCCAGGCGTGCAGCATCGCCTGGAAGTGCAGCGGTCCGACGCCGACCTCGTGCTTTTCGTGCTTCAGCTTCGCGCACTCCTCCACCGCGGGGTGGATCCGGGTGATCGTCGGCGGGCCGAGCCGCCCCAGCCGCAGCGCGTCGACGAACAGCGACGAGAGCTGCGCCATCGCGCGGCCGGCGGCCTCGCTGGTGCTGCCGTCGGCCGGTGCCGCGTAGCCGGGCAGCGGCATGCCGAGGATCAGCGCGAACTGCTGCGGCTCCGCGTGCGCCCACCGCCGGTAGGCCTGCGCGGCGGCGACCCAGGCGGCCGCGACGTCGTCGTGCGGCACCTGGGCGCGGGCCTTGGCGACCTCTTCGCCGAGCGCGTTGTACGCGTCCTGGATGAGGGCGCTGATCAGCTCGTCGCGATCGGCGAAGTAGCGGTAGAGCGCGGGCGGCGTCATGTCCATGACACGGGCGATGTCGGTGAACCGCACCTCGACCGTCCCGCCCTCCCGCATGAGGGCGAGCGCGGTCTGCTTGATCTCGTCGATCGTGGCTGCTCGCGCCCGCTCGCGGCGGGGGGCGCTCCGCGGGGTCGGGCTCATGTGTTCCTCCTGTAAGCGTCGCGTTAAGCATCGTTACAGACGTGAAGGCGCTTGACAAGTGACACTCCATCGTGTTTGTTATGGAGCGTAACGGAGCTGACTCGACTTCACTCGGGGAATGACAATGAACGATGCAGGACCGCTCGGCCGGCTCGCCCGGCTCACCTACCGCAACCGCGGCCGCACCGTGCTTCTGTGGCTGGCCGCCCTCATGCTCGCCGCCGGGCTCTCGGCGGCCTTCGGTGGCGACTTCGCCGCCGACTACTCCGCGCCCGGCTCGGACTCCAAGGCCGCGCAGGACCTGCTGCGGGAGCGGTTCCCGGCTCAGTCCGGCGAGGTCGTCGACGTCCTGGTCCGGGCCGAGGGCGGGGTCGCCAGCGCGCGCGGCGACGTGCAGACGCTGCTGGCCGACCTGAGGGCCGTGCCGCACGTGGCGAGCGTGGACGACCCGTTCACCGCACCCGGCGGCGTCTCACCGGACGGCGGCACGCTCGTCGCCCACCTGCGCCTCGACGTGACCAACCCCAACGACATGCCGGTCGCCGACACCGAGCGGCTGCTCGCCGTGGCGGACAGCGCCGAGCGGCCCGGCCTCGACGTCGCGCTCGGCGGCCAGGCGATCCAGCTGGCCGAGCAGGGCGAGATCGGCTCGGAGATGATCGGCCTGCTCGCCGCGGCGGTGATCCTGCTGCTCACGTTCGGCTCGGTGGTCGCCGCCGGCCTGCCGATCCTCACCGCCGTCGCCGGCCTCGCGGTGAGCAGCACGCTCACCGGTCTCGTGCTGCGCTTCGTCGACGCGCCCGACTGGTCGACCTCGCTCGCCACCATGATGGGCATCGGCATCGGCATCGACTACGTGCTGCTCATGGTCACCCGCTTCCGCGAGTGGCGGGCCGCCGGCCTGGACCCGGAGGCGGCCACGGTCGCCACCCTCGACACCGCCGGCCGCGCGGTGATGGTCGCCGGCAGCACGGTCGTGGTGAGCATGCTCGGCCTGTTCGCGATGGGCTTGTCCTTCATGCGCGGCGCGGCGGTGGTCACGATCCTCGGCGTGTTCGTGGTGATGGCCGCCAGCGTGACGCTCTTCCCGGCCCTGCTCGGCTACCTCGGCAAGCACGTCGACCGGCTGCGCCTGCCGCTCGGCCGCCGCCGCACGGCCGAGGTCGCGGTCGGCGGGCACATCGAGCCGGGCCGCGGCTGGCTGGCGTGGAGCCGCCTCGTGCAGCGCCACCGGGTGATCGCGGCGCTCGCCGGTGTGGGCATCCTGCTCGCGCTCGCCTCGCCGTTCCTCGGCGTCCGCTACGGCTTCCCCGACGCGGGCAACAACCGTGCCGAGACCTCCACCCGGCAGGCGTACGACATGCAGGCCGCCGCGTTCGGCCCGGGTGCCAACGGCCCGCTGGTGCTCACCGCCGAGCTGCCCCGGCCGGGCGACGCGGCCACGCTCGACGGCCTCCGCGCGGCCGTCGCGGAAACACCGGGCGTCGCCGTGGTCACACCGCCTCAGCTCAACCCCGCCGGCGACACCGCGGTGCTCACCGTCCTGCCGGCCACCGGGCCGCAGGACGCCAGGACCGAGGATCTGGTACACCGCCTGCGCGACGAGACGATCCCGGCCGCCACCGGCGGTTCGGGCCCAACGGTGCGGGTCGGCGGGGTGACGGCGGCGTCGATCGACAGCACGGAAAACACCGCGCGCCGCCTCCCGCTGCTCGTCGGTGGCGTGGTGCTGCTGTCGATGGTGCTGCTGCTCGCCTCGTTCCGCAGCGTGGCGGTGGCCGTCAAGGCCGCGGCGATGAACCTGCTGTCGGTCGCCGCCGCCTATGGCGTGGTCGCGTACGTCCTCCAGGGCGGCTGGGCCGGCCAGCTGATCGGCATCGACACCGAGACGCCGCTGCCGGCCTTCGTGCCGGTGCTGATGTTCGCCGTCCTCTTCGGGCTGTCCATGGACTACGAGGTGTTCCTGGTCAGCCGGATGCGCGAGGCGTGGACCCGCACCCGCGACAACAGCCGCGCGATCACCGAGGGCCTGGCCGGCACCGGCCGCGTGATCACGGCCGCCGCGGCCATCATGATCGCGGTGTTCGCGGCCTTCGTGCCCAGCCCGGACCTCGTGCTCAAGGTGATCGGCGTCGGCATGGCCGCCGCCATCCTGGTGGACGCGACCGTGGTACGCATGCTGCTCGTCCCGTCGGTCATGCACCTGCTCGGCCGCGCCAACTGGTGGATGCCGCGCTGGCTCGGCCGGCTCCTGCCCGAGCTGCACGTCGAGGGCCAGCCGGAGCGACACCTGCCGGCCCCGGCGGCACGCGAGCCCGAGGCGGAGCTGGCGGGAGCCGGCGCCCGCTGAGCCGCTCGCCGCGACGGAGGCGCCCGCCGAGGTGGGCGCCTCCCGCGCGGGCCGAGGTGGACGCCCGCGCGGCGCGCAGCCGTCGGGGCCGGCCGGCGGGGAGACCGGCCGCGGTCGCGGGGGTCAGATCCGTTCGGCGCGCAGCTGTCGCGGCCGGCCGGCGGCCCGGCCCGCGGCGGTCAGATCCGTTCGGCGCGCGGCCGTCGCGGCCGGCCGGCGGCCCCGGCCCGCGGCGGTCAGACCCGTTCGAGCACCAGCAGGCGGTATTCGAGCCAGCGCCGGGAGAGGCCCGTCTGCAATGCCGAGCCACCGATCATGTTGGCCCAGAAGGGCTTCTCGACCATCCGGTCGAGCATCCGGGGCACCACACCCGCGGCACCCAGGATCACGTTGATCGCCCGGTCTCGCGGGCGTCCCAGGCGCAGGTAGGCGGTGAGGTCCAGGTCTTCGCGCAGGCGCAGGCCCGCGGCCTCGCCCATGGCCGCGAACTCCGCCACGGTGTGCAGGCTGCCGATCCGCCAGCCGGCGCGGAACTGATCCAGGCAGCGCTCGCGGGCCGGAAGCCCCAGATCGTTGTCGGTCATCCAGTCGTCGCACACGACCAGGCGACCGCCCGGACACAGGCGCGCGGCCAGCGACGAGATCAGCTCCGCCAGCGACGGCGCGTGGACCACCGACTCGATGGCGACCATCGCGTGGTAGCGGGGCTCGGCGGGAAGCTGGGCGAAGTCGCCGCAGGCGACGTGGCACCGCTCGGCCAGACCTTCGGCCGCCAGCCGCCGCTCGGCGATCTCGGCCTGCACCCGGCTGATCGTCACGCCGGTCACCTGGGCGTCCACCTCCCGGGCCAGCCTGACCACCGTCGCGCCCACACCGCAGCCGAGATCGAGCACCCGCCCCTCACCCGCCGGCACGTGGCCGATCAGCCGCTCGACCACCAGGCGGTTGACCGCGTCCGCGGCCTCGGTGGTGTTCGTAACGCCCGGCGTCCACACTCCGCGGTGGATGGCGTCGTTGCTCGGGCTCTCGCCGAACCGCAGGAAGCGCCGCGTGTTGGCGTCGTAGTAGTCCGCTACGCGATTGACATGCTCGGACGCGGCGTTTTCGGGCGAATGCGAAACCACAGGGCGCAACCTACCATGACCCTCGATGGAGTCGACGCGCCGCCGGCGCTCCCCATCCGTCGCCCCAGTGGCTTGTCCCGCGGACCCGGCGGTGGACGGCCGGCGGAAACCGCCTCTCAGAGGGTGAGGGTCTGACCGTCCTCGGCGACCTCGGCGCCGTACGCGGCGAGCGTCTCCCGTTCCGGTGCGGTGGCGGCGCACAGCGGGTTGGTGTTGTTGAGGTGGGTGTAAAGTACGCGCGCGCCGGTCCGGGTGAGGTCGCGCAGCGACGCGCTCACCGGCAGGTGGCCCATCTCCGTCGCGGTCCGGCCGGCGCCGGTGGCTCGCGCCATCTCGTCGTCGTAGAGGAACGTGCCGTCCACGACCACCGCCCTCGCGCCGGCCGTCGCGGCGTGGAACGGCCCGCCGAGCGCGGGCAGGCAGGGCGCGTACACCAGGACGCCGCCGGTCCGGCGGTCGCTGATCCGGTACGCCACCACCCAGTCGCCTGTGGACGGTGCGCCGGCCGCGTACCGGGGGCGCTTGGCGCCGACCGGCACGGCGGTGACGGTCAGCCCGCCGGCCAGCTCGAACGGCTCGCCGACCGCTACCGGTGTCCAGGCCAGCGAGGTGTACGCGCCGAGGACGCCGCGCACCGGGAACGGGCCGGACAGCGCGTCGAGCACCGCGGCCGTGCCGTAAACGGTGACGGTCTCGGCCTCGCGGAGGGCGAGCAGCCCGAGTGTGTGGTCGAGCTCGGCGGTGCAGAGCAGCACGCCACGCACCGGCGTCTGGCGCGGTCCCGGCCCGGGTGCCAGCTCCGGCGCGGCGGCGAGTTGGGCACGCAGGTCGGGCGAGGCGTTGAGCAGGTACCAGGAGCGGCGGTCGCCGCTGATCGCGACGCAGTCCTGGGTGCGCACGGCTCCGGCCTCGCGGGCACGGTCGCAGGCGGCGCAGGCGCAGTTCCACTGTGGAACACCGCCGCCGGCCGCCGTGCCGAGCAGGCGGACTCTCACCGCAGCCGCCGCGGCACGGCCGCCGCGCGCTCGCCGGCGCCGGTCATGAGGTCGGTGAGCACGCCGTGGTGGGGCGAGAGGTCGCAGGCCGGGTCGGTGAGCGCGGCGTCGCCGAGCAGCTGGTACGCCTGGCAGCGGCAGCCGCCGAAGTCGACCTCGCGCAGCGCGCAGTCGCGGCACGGCGCGGGCATCCAGCCGGTGCCGCGAAAGCGGTTGAACGCCGGCGACTCGTACCAGATCCAGGCCAGGTCGGCGGTGCGGGCGTCGACCACGCCGAGGCCGGGCAGCTGGGCCGCGGAAAGGCAGGGCAGCACGGACCCGTCCGGCGCCACGACCAACTGCCGGCGGCCCCACCCCTGCATGCACGGCTTGGGGCGGGTGCCGTGGTAGTCGGCGGCCACGTACACGATCTCGACCCGGTCGCCGTACCGCTCCTTGACGCCGGCCGCGGCGGCGCCGGCGCGGGCCAGCTGCTCGGCGGTGGGCAGCAGCGCCGCCCGGTTGCGCCAGGCCCACCCGTAGAACTGGGTGTGCGCCAGCTCCAGGCGGTCGGCGCCCAGCTCCACCGCCAGGTCGGCGATGGCGGCGAGCCGGTCGACGTTGCCGGCGTGCAGCACGACGTTGACGGTCAGCGGCAGCCCGTAGCGGCGCACCAGCGCGGCGGCCGCCCGCTTACGGTCGTGCGCGCGGAGGCCGGCCACCGCGTCGCCGGCGGCCGGGTCGGCGTCCTGGATGGACAGTTGCACGTGGTCGAGGCCGGCCGCGGCGAGCGACCCCATGGCCTTGTCGTCGAACGGGATGCCGCTGGTGATGAGGTTGCTATAGAGACCGAGCCGGTGCGCGCGGGCGACAAGCGCGGCCAGGTCGGCGCGCAGCAGCGGCTCCCCGCCCGAGAAGTGCACTTGCAGCACGCCCAGTGACCGCGCCTGGTCGAGGACCCGCGACCAGTCCTCTGTGGACATCTCGGGCCGGTCGCTCGGCGTGGTCGGGTTCGAGCAGTACGTGCAGTGCAGCGGGCACCGGTAGGTCAGCTCGGCCAGCATGCCGGCCGGCACCGGCTCGCGCGGCGGCGTCCACTCCGCGGGCGGGGCGGCCAGCGGCTGCACCGGCCGGCCGTCGCCGGACACCGTCACGAGGCGCCGCCGCACCAGGTCGTCCAGCAGCGCGGCGACGTCGTCGACCGGGACACCGTCGAACTCTTCGGACAGCCGCGCGGCGATCTCGGCGACGGTGCCGCCGCCGCACCGGGCGAGCACCTCGGCGGCGGTCTCGTTGAGCAGCAGCACACCTTCCGGGTACAGCAGGGCGTGCTGGTCGCGCACCGGGTCGTAGGTCAGGCGGACGCCGGGCCGCAGACCGGGCCGGTCGGCGGCGTCCACCGCGCTCACCGCCGGCCGCCGTGGTAGTCGATCGCGTCGAGCATCGCGCCCAGCACGTCGCACTTGAACGCCAGCGCGGAGAGCGCGGCGTCCTGCCGCTCGCGGGTGTCGCAGTGGACCAGCACGAGGTCCAATGTGTACGCCGAGTCGGCCCGGACGACCGGGATGCGGCTTTCGAAGTAGGCGAAGCCGTGCGGGTCGATCCAGCCGTAGTGTCGGCGCCAGGCGGAGACCCGGTCGGCCATGTGGTCCGGCGAGAACAGCTCGGTGAGGGCCGCGGCCGCCCCTTCCCACCAGGGGCGGTCGCGGCAGAAGGCGACGTACGCGTCGACCGCGAAGCGCACACCGCGCAGCACGTGGCGTTCGGCCACCATGTCGGCCCGGTCGAGGCCGACGGCGTCGGCGAGCACGAGCCAGTCGCCGAGCCCGCCGTCGCTCCCCTCGTGTCCATCCTGGAACGTGATCCGCTCGACCCACCGGCGCCGCACCTCGGGCAGCGGGCAGTTGGCGATGATGGCGGCGTTCTTCTGGGACAGGGAGCGCTGGTAGTACCAGCGGTTTGCCACCCAGGACCGGACCTCGTCCGGCTCGCACTTGCCGGCGTGCAGCCGGATGTGGAAGGGGTGCCGGTCCCAGTAGCGGTCGCCGAGGCCCCGGAGAGCCTCGGCGAACTCGTCCCGGCCGCGTGGCCGGGCTACAGCCACGGGCCGGTGTCGCCGGAGTACGCGGTCACCTCGGGGCGGGTCTCCAGGCACCGCACCTCGGGGCGGGTCCAGGCGCGGCGGGCGCGGCGGGGCGGCGCGGTGCGGCCCGTGGGCCGGGTCGTGACGGTCATGACATCCTCCGTCGTGGTGGCGGGTTCGAGATCGATCCATCTCGATGCGTCGATCCTACGACGGCGGGCGCGGTTTGGGTATCGGCGCGTGCCCCTGGTGCGGTGGCCACGAAATTCACCGGCCGAGCGGTTCACCCGGGCCGGGGGTTGGGGCCCACCGCGTCAGGTTGGCGGTGGGCTCAACTTCGCGATGGCCCTCTGGACGAACGCCTCCGCCTCGGCCTCGGTGATCGGCGCGAACTCGCCGTCGCCACCGAGCCGCTCCGCCTCGTAGAGGGCCCACGTGCGCTCCCACCGCAGGTTTCGGGTGAAGGCCTCGTCCACAGGCACGCCGCTGGTCATGCGGCGGCGCACCACGCCGGCCGGGTTCGCGCGCGTCCGGCCGGCCGACAGCGAGGCGTAGTAGACGTAGTCCATGCGGCGATTGTCCGCCCGGGGCCGTGGTTGAAGCCGGGGACGGGTTCTCCCTTGTCACGGTGGTGACGCCGGAACGACCGGGCGCATGAACATCCGTGCCGCCGACGTGCCCAGGCCGGTCGGACCGCGCAGGCCGGACGCGGCCTTGACGGGTGGCGCCGCCGAACCCCCGGTGGGCGCGCCCGCCAGCGTGCCTCCCGGCGGCGCGACCGGCGGGTCGGCCGGCACCGTCGCGACCGCGGCGGCGGGTAGCGCGCCGGCAGCGCCTCCGACCGCCGGTGCGGCGCCAGGCCGTGGAACCAGCGAGGCGCCGAGGGGTGTGGCCAGCGAGCCCGCGGGGAGCGCGGCCAGCGAGCCGGCGGGAAGCGTGGCCAGCGAGCCCGCGGGGACCGTGGCCAGCGAGCCGGCGGGGAGTGCGGCCAGGGAGCCCGCGGCCGGGAGCGCGGCGAGTGGGCCGGCCCAGCCGCCGCCGGCGCCGGGGCCGGCGCGGCGCAGCTCCGCCTCCTGGTAGCGGCTGGTGAGCCGGTGCCAGCGCAGGATGGCCGCCATCCAGTCCCGCAGCTCCCCCACATACGCGTCGAGCGCGGACCGCGCCTCCGCGTCCAGGTCGAAGTCGTCGTACAGGGCGGGCAGCTCGGTCCGCGCGGTCCGCTCGAACTGGCGGATCCGCGCGGTCATCAGGTCGTTGGCCACGGCGACGGCGGTGGGCGGGTCGCAGCCGAGGAAGTGCTGGATCACCAGCACCCCGTTGTGGAGCTCGCCCTCGAACTCGATCTCCTTCTGGTACGAGAAGATGTCGTTGGTCAGGCAGGCGTAGTCCATGGCCGCGTTCTCCAGCGCGCGGATCGGCCGGGTGCGCCAGATCTCCGGCGGCACCAGGCGGCCGTGGCCGATGCGGGCCAGGCTCATGGTCATGTCCGAGCCGAACGTGCGCCGCCGCATCTCGATGTAGTCCACCGGGTCGGGTATGCGGTGCTGGACGTGGTTGGACAGCTCCCACAGCCAGCTCTCGGTCATGGTCTCCACCGCCGCGCGGAACTGGCGCCGGTTGTCCACAGGCATGCCGGCCGTGGTGCGTGTCCACAGGTCCGCCAAGCCGTGTTCGAGGGGTGTGGACGGTGAGGCCGTCGCCGGGCCGTCCACCGGCATCATCTGCCTCATCCGCTCGTGGCAGGCCCGCGCGCCGGCCACGTCCCGGGTCGTGTTGTAGACCAGCGGGAAGTAGTCGTCGGCGTACGTTCCCCAGGTCAGCCACTGCGCGGACAGTTCCAGCTCCTCCGGCGTGGCGTCCGGGTCGAGGCCGGCGGAGCAGAGCGCGAAGTCGAAGCCGCGCAGCTTGCGTTCGTCCCACATCCCGGCTCCGGGCACGCCGGGCGGCGCGTCGACGAGCCGCATCCGGCGGGCCCAGTCCACCGACGCCTCGCGCGCCCGGTCGAGGTGCCGGCTCGTCCCCACCGCGAACGGCATGTGGAAGTCGGGCAGCTCGACCGGACCGACCGGCAGGTACGGCTTGTAGGAGTGGCCGCGCGCCCGGAGGGCGACGCCGGGCAGCAGCGCCGCCGCCGTCCCGAAGCCGGTCGGTCCGAGGTGGACGGTGCCGCCCTTGTTCATGTACCGGCTCGACCGCATGTGCCACTCGTGCCCACCGGCCTGCCAGTCCTGGAGCCCCTTGACGTACCGCAGCACGTCCGCGCAGCGCGCCGGGTCGACCCCGTGTTCGACCAGCAGCGGCGGCACCTCGGTCAGCGCCGTGTTCTCGAACTGCTGGAGCCGCGAGGTGAGCAGGTCGTTCACCGTGTCCGCTGCGCGCTGCGGGGTGCAGCCGAGGAAGCGTTCCATCACCAGGACGCCGTTGTTGAGCTCACCCTCGGTTTCCGTCTCCCGCTGGTACGAGAAGATGTCGTTGCGCAGGTGCACGCCGTCGGAGAAGGCGTCCTTGAGCACCCGCATCGGGCGGCTCGCCGCGATCTCGGCCGGCACCTCGGCGTGTACGGCGTGCTCGACGAGGTCCGCCGACCACGGCGCGCCACCCACCTTGCGGCGCATCTCCACGTACTCGACCGGGTTGGGCACGCGCGCTTCGCTGATGTTGGAGAGCTCCCAGAGCGACTCCTCCAGCAGCGCCTGCGTGCTGTCCGCGAAGCGCTCGCGCCACGCCGGCGACCGGGCCGGCACCGTCCGCCGCCACAGGTCGGCGAGCCCGGCCTCGACCGCGTTGGTCGGCTCCGGCATCCCCTCGTCGAGGCTCACCGGCATGAACGCGCGCAGCCCTTCCAGGTACGCCTTGGCGCCGGGGATGTCACGGGTCTTCTTGTAGACCTCGAGGAAGTGGTCGTCGAAGAAGAACACCCACACGTACCAGTCGGTGACCAGGTCGAGGTCGGCGGCGGTGGCGTCCGGGTGCGTGTACGCGCACAGCAGCGCGTAGTCGTGGTTGTCGAAGTCGGCCTCGTCCCAGACGCCGGAGCCCTCGATCATCGCCATCTCGCGCGCCCACGCCTTGGAGTGCGTGCGCGCCTGTTCGAGGTGGGGGTTCAGCCGGGCCGGGTGCGGCATGTAGAACGCGGGCAGCGTGAAGGGTTGCGTCACGGGGGGTCCAGCCTTTCTGGAAGGTCCGGGCCCCCCGATCAGATCAGTCCGTTACGCCCCAAGTCACCCATAAACACCCGATTGGGTGCTCACATAACCGGCGGGAAGTCCCGGTAGCTGTCCGTGTAGTAGGTGCCGACGCGCTCCCGGTACTCGGGGCTGCTGAACGTGTCCTTGTCGTACTCGGGCGAGTCCTTGATCTGGTCCTTGGTGCGGTCGACGTAGACCTTGCGCTCGGCGTGGTCCACGTTCTGCACCGTGCCGGCCGGCAGCAACACCTTGCGGCCGAAGATCCACGGTCCGGTGTCCACGACGATGTAGGACTCGCCGACCGCGTAGCTGGCCTCGTCGATCGAGCCGATGCCGCCGTCGGTGGCCTCGACGTCGTAGCCGGCCAGGCTCGCGTGCGCTTCCTCGTCGGCCTCGATGCTCTCGTCGCGCCGCTCGCCCAGCGCGGGGTCCTGCCCCGCCAGCAGGGCCGGGTCACGCCAGGCCCAGGGGATGAAGGGTTGCATCATGACGACCTCCTCAAATTTCCCTGGGGAGGTACCCGCCCGCGGGTCAGCCCAACCGCGCGGTGCGCCGCACCTGGCCGCGCTCGACGACCGCGAACTGGCGCGGACCGGGCAGGCCGAGGTAGGGGCAGCCGTCCACACCCTCGCGCAGGGTCGCCGACTCGTCCCCGGGACTTATCCACAGGAGGGCGCCGGTGCCCACCCACGGCTCGAGGTCGAAGTCGTACCGCTCGACCCCCGACTCCTCCCGCTCCCAGCCCGTCCACAGGCCGTCCTCGACCACCGGGTAGGAGCCGGTACCCCACAGGTTGACCAGCCGGGTGCCCGCCGCCGGCCGGCCGAAGTAGCTGATCGCCCAGCCGGTGTGCCGCCCGACCGGCACCTGCGCGATCACCGCCCGCACTTCGGGCGCGGCGCCGAGCAGGCGCGGCACCACGAACGGCGCGCCCGGCCCCGGGGCCACCGCGAAAGGCGTGTGCTCGACCGGCTCGGCCAGCCGCATCGCCCCGGTCATCGCCACCCAGGACGGCGGCCGCTCGCGGGGGTGGCGGCGCACCCCGCTCGGGTACTCCCAGAACCACCCGTCCAGCCCGGCCGTGTCGATCGGCCACCACACCGGCGCGTCGGTGAACGGGCACCGCGCGACCGGCACCTCGGGCAGCAGCTCCTGGTAACGCTCGGTGAGCTTCTCGTACGCGGGCCATACGGAAGCCACCGACCGGGCCCGTGCCTCGGCGCGCAGCCGCTCGCCCTCCTCCAGCAGGAGGTTCCGTTCGCGCACCGGCACAGCCTGGCAGAGCGGCGCCGCCACGTACACAGGCTGAGCCCCAGCTCAGCCGGGGCGCCGGCGCACGGCGGCGCCGCCAGGCCGAGCCACGGTCACCCAGTACGCAATCCCGCTGCGGGGCTAGGCCACGCACCCAGCCACGCAACCGCACCGCCGGACTAGCCCACACACCCCAGCCACGCAACCGCGCCGCCGGGCTAGCCCACGGTTATCCAGCGCGCAACCGCGCCGCGCGGGCTGATCCGCGGCTCAGGCCGGGCGGGTGGCGGCCTCCAGCAGGCCGGCGTGCGCGCCGAGCTCGGCCGGGCGGAGCAGGCGGGCCTCGCGCTGGTACTGCCGGGCCACGCCGGCCACCACCGCACGCATGGTGATCGTGCCGGCGCCACCGTCGGCGGCGATCAGCGCGGCGCTGCGGGCGGCCGCGGCGATGGCGGCGCCGGTCATGTCCAGCCGGGCCAGCGCGGCGAGGTCCACATCGGACGCGAGCGGCGCGGCGGCCGGGAACGCGAGCCGCCACAGCCGCCGCCGCTCGGCCGGCCCGGGGCGGGTGAAGTTGACGACGAAGTGGAAGCGGCGGGTGAAGGCCGCGTCGATGTTCTCCCGCAGGTTGCTGGCGAGGATCACCAGCACGTCACTCGACTCCAGCCGCTGGAGCAGATAGCCGATCTCCAGGTTGGCGTAGCGGTCGGTGCCGTGCCGCACGTCGCCGCGCTTGCCGAACAGCGAGTCGGCCTCGTCGAAGAAGAGCACCGCGCGGCTCTCCTCGGCCTGCCGGAACGCCGCGTCGAGGTTCTTCTCCGTCTCCCCCACCCACTTGGAGACCACCTGGGAGAGGTCGACGGTGAGCAGGTCGACGCCGAGCGTGCCGGCCAGGATCTCGGCGGAGAGCGTCTTGCCGGTGCCCGGTTCGCCGCTGAAGAGCACCTTCACGCCCGCGTCGCCGGGGTGCCGGCCGAAGCCCCACGCGTCCGCCACCCGCGGCCAGTCCCGGAACGCGGCGGCGATCTCGGTGATGTGACGCAGCTGCTCCGGTGGCAGCACGAGGTCGTCGAGCGTGCGGCGCGGGGTGACCGTGCGGGCGTACCCGCTGGTGCGGCCCCGGGTCACGGCGGCAACCGCCGGGCGGACGTGGTCGGCGAGCGGCGCCGGGCGGCCGTTACCGGCGAACCGGGCGCCCGCCCCGGCGACCGCGGCCACCGCGCGCAGCTCGTCGCCGCCCATCCGGTAGCGGGCCGCGAGGTCGTCCAGCAGCGGCGGGTCGACGCCGGGCAGCGCGGCCGACCAGCTTTCGTGCCGCTGGCGGTAGTCGGGCTGGGGCAGCTCCCATTCCGCGTACGCGCGCGCGGCGAGCAGCGGCACCGGTCGCCAGGCCGACTCGCCGCTCAGGATCACCGGCAGCCGGGCTCGGACCAGTGTGTCCACCGTGGACGCCGGATCTACGGGCTCGCCGCTGGGGAGCCACAGCACGGCGTCGAGGGCCGCCGCGACCCGGACCGCCTCGGCCAGGTCGGCGCCCGCCGGGACGGTCCGCAGTGGACGGCCGGTGTGCGCGGCGAGCGCGAGCACCGCGTCGCGTTGTGCCGACGGTGCGGCGCCCCACAACCCCACCACGTCGACCTGTCCGGTGGCGAGCGCCCGCCCGAGCCGGGCCAGCCGGTCCGGATCCAGCTGGGGCGGCGGCGTGTACCCCGGCGGCGCGGCCACGGCACCCGGATCGTGCCCGACCAGGCCCGCGTCGGCCACGCCGAGCAGCATGTCGTACACGCCGGGTCCGAGCGCGAGGTCGCGGGCCAGCTCGACGGCGGCACCCGGCAGCGGCTCGACCAGGCCGTGCCGCCGCAGCCGCCCCGCCGGCCCGAGCAGCCACCGCACCGCGAGCCGCCCCTCGGCCGAGGCACCGCCGAGCGTGACGGCGATCAGCTCGACCGAGGGTAGGCGGCGCTGGAGGTTGTCCACGATGTACGCGTAGACCCGCTCGTAGGCCGGGTCCAGCTCGGGGCCGGCGACGAGCAGCAACGCGTCCTGCTCGACCCGGTCGAGGCCGCAGCGGGCGGCGAGGTCGTCGAGCGGCAGCGTGATCCCCGCGGCGGCCGCGTCCCGGCGCAGGTCGCGCTCGGCCGCCAGCTCGGCGCTGTCGTCCACGGTGGACGGTTCGGTCGGCGCGGACCAGCTTTCCACCCGTTCCAGCAGGAGCGCGGCCTGCTCGTCGGTCACGCAGAACGGGGTCAGGTCGGGCCGGGTGAGGCGGGCGGCGAGCGCGGCCTGCCGCCCCGCCGCGGCGCGCAGGGCATGGTGCGGGGCACGCAACCGCAGGCGCAGGTGGGCGAGCGCGAGTTCGGTGCGGGCGGTCATCCGCTCACCCCCGCCCGAACGTCAGCGTGCGACCGTCCAACCAGGACACGTCCGGTACGTCCGCGAGCAGCCCGTGCGCGGCGAGGTCGTCGTGGCGGCGGCCGTACGGCAGGCGGACCCGTACCTCGTCGGCGTCGAAGCGGACCAGGCCGCCGAGGTCGCCGAGGCGGGTGAGGGCGAGCTGGGGGTCGGTCGGCTCGCGGTGCCGCCACAGCAGCCAGGCGATGGTGCCGAGGCCGGCGGTGGCGAGGAGCGTGAGGGTGCGTTCCAGGCCGGGGTGGGACGCGCGGGGCGCGGCGGGGCGGGCGGCCATCGCGGCCATCAGCTCCCCGGCGGCGGCCGCCGGGCCGGTGAGGTCGGCGGTGGCCGCCCGCAGTGCCAGGCGCCCGCCGGCCCAGGCATCGGTGGGACCGGCGATCCAGCGCCGCCCGGCGCCCGGCAGCCGCCGCCACGCCCGGCCCGGGTCAGCGTGCCGGACCGAGCCGGCGCCGGCCGGTGGCGTGCCGGTCACCAGCGGCACGCCGGCCGCCATCAGGTCGTCGACGGCGGCATCGCCGGCGGCGACCAGGAGTGGGCGCCCGGAGGCCTCCCAGAACGGCACGAGCTCCGCCCCGTCGTCCTCCCACGCGACCGGAAAGAGCCCGTCCGGCTCGACCAGCAGCAACCCGCCGCCGGCGGCGGTGACGGCGAGCGGGCGGTCGGGGTCGTGCCCCCGGCAGACCGCGAGCCCGACCAACGAGTCGAGTACCGGCAGCGTGTCCCGCGCCCGCTGGCCGAGCGAGGTCAGCGCGTCGTCCGGCACCGACCCGTCCAGCCCGGCGAAAGCGGCCGCCGCCTCGACGTCGGCGGTCGAGCGCCGCCACCCGTGCCGCGGCGGCGACAGCACCTTGTAGGCCAGCCCGGCCGCGAACGTCCGCGGATCGCCGGCCAGTGGACCGATCGGCGCGAGCAGGTCGATCTTGTCGAGTGCGGCCGCGACAAGGAACGGCAGCACCGAGCCGACCTCGACCTCGCCCGTCCGCGGCGTGCGGTGTGGCGCCGCCGAGCCGGTCGGGTCCGCGGTGGTGGCGGCCAGGGCGGTCCGGGTGGCCGGCGGCAGCGTGTCGAGCAGGTGGCCCAGTTCGCCCCGGTCGGCCAGCGCGGCCAGCAGCGGGGTCAGCCCTTCGAGCCCGGGTACGGCCGGCGGCTCGACGGCCGCTCCCACCGCCGGCGCCGCGGAAACCGCCGGCGGGGTGGTCGCCGCGGCCGGCGGAGTCGACGGCGTGGCAGCGGGTGGCGCGGCCTCGGGCGCGAACGGCCGGCCCGCGGGCAGAGAGACGGTCGGCGACGGTACGCGGCCGGCGATCAGGTCGGCCAGCGAGAGCGACACCACCACCCGGACCGGTTCGGTGATCTCGACGTCGCCGTCCACAGTGGTCCGCGCGGCGGCGGCGAAGTCCTCGTCGCGTTCCAGGTGGGCGGTGACGAGGGCGGGCAGCGCCTCCACCACCCGCCGCACCAGGTCGCGCGGGGCGGGACCCCAGCTCCACCCGCCGTCGCGTACGACCGTGACGTCGCAGCGGCGCACGACGATGTCGGGCCCGCCGCCGGTGCCGGCCACCTCGCTCACGTCCGCTCCACCAGCTCCAGCCGTCCCACCCAGCCCTTCACCAGGACCAGCACGCCGTGCTTTCCCTCACCGACCCGCACGCCGATGGTCGTCTCCCGCTCACCCGTCCCGATCCGGCCGAGGAGCGGCGGGACGCCGGCGAGCGCGACGAGCACCGCCGCCGGCTCGGTGACCGGCCGGGACACGGTGACCGTCACGCCGTCCGCGGCCAGGGTGATGCCGCCGGTCCAGGGTGCGAGGGTGCGCAACGCGCCCGCCCCGTCGGGGACCTCGTAGTCGCGCGGCGCCACCAGGGCGCCAGGCTCGTCGTCGACCGCCGCCACCGACAGCCGCGCGGCGGGCACGGTGAGGTCGTCCACCGTGCCGTCCTGGCGGGACACCCACAGCGGCAGCCCGTCACCGACGAGGTCGCGCGAGGCCACGGGTCCGGACGCCGCGATCGCGCCGAGCACGTGGCCGGTGTCCGTCGCGTACGCCACCGTCAGGCTCATGTGCCGCTCCCCCCGCTCGCCTCCGGGTCCGGTACGGCCGCCGCCAGGACCAGGAACTCGACCGGCACGGTGTCGTCGCGCACCTCGCCGTCCGGGCGCATGCTGCGCATCCGGCTGCGTACCCGGCGCTGGCCGTCCACTGTGCACTCGACCGGTGCGCTCAGCCAGACACCGTCCAGTGTGGGCGGTCGTGGGTTGACCATGGTGTGCAGCACGACCCGCCCCTCCCGCACGTCCTCGTCGGCCACGCCGGCCGGCAGCGGCAGCAGGACGCCGTCGGTGGCCACGCCGGAGACCGCCGCGACCGCGCCGCCGGTGGTGCCGATGGAGAGCTTTCCGCGGATCGTGACGTCGCCGCGCGGCGAGACGGCGAGCACCTCGTCGACGGAGCCGTCGGCGCGGTAGAGGCCGAACGCCAGGCCGGCCTGCCGGTCGAGCGTGACGACCGGTCCGCCCTCGGCCGCGGCCGGCGCGGTGCGCAGGGCGAGGTGGCCGGCGCGGGCGGCGACGGTGTCGGCACGCACGCCGGCGTACCGGGGCAGCACGCTCCCGGCGTCCGGCAGCACGTCGCGAAACCTCCCGTCCCGAAACGTGACGTAGCCGAGCAGGATGAGCCACGGGGTGGTGCCGTCGCCCGGCCCGTCGCCCACGGCGGGCGGGCGCTGGTCGGCGACGAGCCGCTCGTCGCCCAACCGTCCGAAGAGGACCTGGTACGACTCGTCGACCCGGCTGGCGCCGGCCCCGGTGCCGCAACGGTCCGCGGTCAGCGCGCCGGCGGCGGGCTCCCGGTCGAGGCCGGCGAGGAAGACCGGGTACGCGTCCCCGGTCGGCTGGTCGGCGCCGTTTACCTCGTGGAAGAGCGTCTCCTGGAGGGTGACCGGCTCGGCCACCACCACCTCGCGGCCGGTGCCGTCGACGGCGACGCCCGGCTGGAGCGTCACCTCCACGTACCGGGTGCCGCTGTCCGGGTCGGTCTGCCCTTCGCCGGTGAGCGCGAGCCCTTCGGCGATGCCCCACTCGTGCAGGTACCGGTCGTGCCGCGCGGCGCGGCCCCGGCCGTGGTCGACGGTGCCGGCGAGGTCGGCGGCGGCGAGGATCTGGCCCTCGAAGAAGGCGGGCCGCTGGAGGTCGGTCATGGCGGTCAGCCCTCCTGCCCGCCGGTCCGCCGGCCCCGGGTCGCCTTGCGCGGAACCGCCTTCGCCGGAGGCGACGGCTCAGGTTCGGGCTCCGGCACCGCCTTCGCCCGCTGTTGGGCCTTCGCCGGAGGCGAGGGCTCGGGCGAGGGCTCGGGCTCCGGCGTCGCCTCGGGCTCCTCCGCGGCGTCGAGGACCGATGTGGAACGCACCGCCGACGCCAGTGACTTGACGAGCGAGCGCAGCTCGGCCACCTCCCGCCGCAGGTCGACGTCCGCCGCCGGCGGGACCGCCGGCGCGGGTGCCAGCAGGGCGAGCAGCTCGTCCAGTTTGGAGTCGGCGGGCGGGCCGTCGAGCAGGCCGTGCACCCACTCCAGCGCGACCGGCGCGCCCCCTTGCGCGGGTGGCGGCGGGTCGCCCGCGACCGGCAGCGGCTCGCAGCAGACCTCCTCCGCCAGCTCCCGCGCCTGGTACAGCACCGGCGCCCAGGCCGCGTACCCCGGACCGCCGGGCAGCCACTGTGGACGCTCGGCGGCGCACGCCCGGAGCACCTCGCAGTCGCTGAGTTCGAGGCGGGCGAGCAGCACGTCGCCGTCGTTGGCCGGCGCGCAGGGCGGCAGCACGCTGGCGCAGGCCACGTCGGTCACGTACCGGGTCAGCGCGGTGGACAGCCGCCCGGCCGCCGCCGACGCGAGGCTCAGCTCGGTCGCGCCGGCCACCTCCCGGCCCGGGGGCGGCTCGTCGGGCAGCGCGGGCGGCAGGTCGGCGCGGGCGACCGCCTCGCGGATGCCGCAGTCGGCCAGCTCCCGGTCGCGGTCGAGGCGGCCGAGCAGCCAGTGCCGGGTGCGGGCCAGGTCGGCGATCAGCTCGGCCCGCATGGCGTAGCTGAGCGGGGCGCCCTGTGCCACGAGCCGCGCCTCCAGCGGCGCGCCCTCGACCCGCTGGTCGACGACCCGCTCCTGGGTCTCGGCCAGGACGGCCGCGGCCATCGCGCGCCGCGCCGGGTCGGGCCACACCGCTTCGGCGTCCAGCCCGTCCAAGGTGGACACCGAGGAGGCGAGCAGGGCGCGGGCGGCCGTGGCGTCCACCCCGTACTGGCGGACCAGCTCGGCCTGGCTGGCCTGGTCGTAGGTGTCGAAGGCGGCCACCGCGCCGGCGAGCACCCGCACGTGTTCGGTGGCCAGCCGGGCCTGCTCGAGCGTGGGCGGTGAGCCGAGCCCGCCGAGGTCCTGGGCGGCGGCCTCCCAGCGGTCCCGGGTGTCGCCGTCGAAGAGGACCGGCGCGGCGGCGGCGCGCACCGCCCCGCCCAGCGGCCGGCGGTAGGCGGCGAGCCGGGCCGCGCGGGCCCGCTCCGCGGCCAGCGGCTCGGCGTCGCCGAGACGGGCGGCGATCGCCTTCCCGGGCGTGTACCGCGGGTCGCCATCCTCGTCGAGGCAGCGCACGACGAAGCGGTACGTCTCGCGGACGCGGGACGGCACGCAGCCGTCTCCCGGCGCGCTCTCGTCCGTCGCGTATGGAGCGATCGGCTCGATCGCCTCCTCCGTGTACCGCACGTAGAGCCCGTAGACGCGGTCGCCGTCGGCGGAGCAGGGGTCGCCGCAGTCCGCGCCGAGCGAGCGCACCCGCAGGTCGCGGACGAGCGCGACCACGTCAACCTTCTCCGCGCAGCCGACCACGATGTCGTTGCCGCACGGGTCGATGGCGTACCCGGGGCGCACGGTGACCACACCGCCGCCGCAGGGGTCGCAGGCGACGTGCAGCCCGCAGACCACGCCGGGTCCGAACAGGAGCCTGTTGCGCAGCCGGTCCTTGCCGGTGACGTACCCGGTCAGCGCCTGGAGGTCGTCCTCGGTGAGCAGCTGGCCAGCGTAGAAACGCGGCCGTGTGAAGCCGGTGGACGGGTGCGTGTCCGCACCGCCGCACCGCCCGCACCCGCAGCCCGACCGGGCCGGAGCCGTGACAGCCATGTCAGCCTTCCCTCACGAAGAACCAGCTCTCGAACACATCCCCGCCGAGCCCCACGCCGGAGGTCCACGGCCCGATGCCGGACGGCGGCAGGGCGCAGCCGACGTCGGTCGCGGTGTCCACGTCCGGCTCGGCGTCGGCGTCCTTTTCGGACCGCGGCCGCAGGTAGGGGACCTTCCCACCGACGTGCGTGCCGTCCACCGGGCGGCAGCAGCGGTCGAGCAGGAACGCCGAGCGCACGGTGATGAGCACGCGGTCGTCGTCCTGGAGCGTCTCCCGGGTGGTCTGCCGGAAGCGGAACTCGCGGGTGAACTCGGTCTTCGGCAGCCCGGTGAACTCGCCGCCCATGAACCAGGAGTCCGCGTTCTTGCCCGCGCCGCCCTCGATCACCTGGATGTCGATGACGCCGCGGCGCAGCGAGTCGACCCGGATGTCGTCGGAGAAGCGGATCACGAGGCCGCCCTTGTCGTCGACGGTGCCGAGCAGCTCCTTGGCCTCGCTGACGGTGTAGGTGTGGCCGTGCCGCCAGTTGATCCCGGTGATGACCGTGGGCACCCGCCGGCCGAACGGGCGCCGGATGCTCTGGTCGATCTGCGCGGCCTTCAGCGGCTTGTGCCAGTCGATGTCGTCGATCCGGGCCAGCCACAGGATCCCGCTGCCCTCGCCGTGGAGGTCGCCGCAGGTGTCGCAGCGGCGGTCGGCCTCCGGGCGGTCGGCGGTGACCCGGATCCGGTACGTCTCGCGGGTCCAGCCGAAGTCGCAGTCGGTGGTGTCGCCGCAGTCGGAGGTGAAGATGGTGCGGGTCTTGTCGACCGGGTCCTCTTCGTACTCCACGCCGACCCACACGGTCTTCGGGTCGGTCGTGGTGGTGTGCGCGGAGCCGGCGAGCGCGTCCCACAGGTCGAGCTCGCAGGCGTCCCGCACCACGATCTCGTTGCCGTACGCGTCGACGCCCAGGCCCGGCGTGATCCGCACCTTGGCGACGCGTTCGGTCGTCTTCGCGGCGGACGCGTCGGCCTCCTTCGACCCGGCGACCGGCTCGACGAACAGTCCACATACGACGCCGTACCCGAGCAGGTAGCGCATGCGCAGCTTGAGCTTGTCCCGGAAGTACTCCTGCTCGCGCTGAAGGTCACGGGCCCCGAGGAGCCGGCCGTGGAAGTATCGCAACCGCCGCAGCTCGGGCACGTCGAACCCGGTTCGTGTCTCCGTCATCGTTTCTTCCTCCCGTTTTGTCACCGCGACATTCCTCACCACGACACCGAATCCACACCGAGCGTCGCCCGTTCGCCGACGGCCATGGCGCGGTGCGGCCCGCGCCGGCTCGTCGCCACCACACTGGAGCGGCCCAACCGCACGGGCCGGCCGCGACCCGCCGCACCGCCGTCCACCGGCCCGAGCACCGGCGCCGGCAACGCCGTGAACGCGGTGTCCACACCGACCGCCGACCACACGCCGACCACCCAGCCCAGCCCGCCGCGGTGGACGGTGCCGGCGGTGTGCGCGGGCGCCTGGGCGTCGACGAGCCGGCGCAGCGCCGCGTCGTCCACAGTGGTGGGCGCGTGCGGCGGCAGCGCCACCCGGAACCGGTACGCGTGCGCGGCCAGCGGGTCGGTGTGCGGGTCGCCGCCGCCGCGCACGGGGGCGCCGGACAGGCCGGAGGTGCCGACCCGGAAGCGGGCCGCGGAACGGCCGAACAGCCGCACGCTCCCGAGCCGCCCGTCACCCCGCTCCCGCCCGCGGCCACCACACCCGCAAGAGCACGCGCCGTCACCCCTGCCGAAGCACGCACCGTCACCCCCACGGGAGCACGCGCCGTCACGCCCGCCGGAGCCGGCACCGGCACAGCCACAGGAGCCGGCGCCGGCGCCGGCGCCGAGGCGGAGCCACGCCCGCTCGGTCGCGAGCTCGGTCACGACCGGCTCGACGCCGGCGACGATACGCACCACCTCGCGCAGCGCCCCTGGCGTGCCGCGCCGGCGGTACAGCTCGGGGGCGGCCGCCAGCAGCTCCCGCCGGGTGTCCGCGCTCCACCCGCCCTCGAACGCGAGCCCGAGCAGGCCGCCGAGCCACGGCAGGGCGGCGTCCGGCACGCCGCGCACGTCGAGCAGCGCCGGGTAGCGCTCGATGACCCGGTCGATGCCGTCGAGCGTGGCGTCGAACAGGGACATGAACCGCTCGGTGAAGTCGTCGGCCGCCGGGTCCGCGCGGAACGCCGCGGGCAGCAGCTCGGCGCTCGTCGCGCGCGGGAAGTCCAGCCGGACGCGGCGGACCACCGGCGTGGCCGTGCCGTCGCCGGTGAGCCACAGGCGCAGGAAGAGGTACCGGCCGGGCGGCTGGTCGACGAGGAAGTCGAGCGCGCCGGCCGGAGCCTCGTGCCAGTCCCCCGGCTCGGGTACCGCGCCCCTGTCCTCGCCGGCCGCCACGGCCACCCGGATCGCCGTCCCGGCCGGTACGTCCGCGTCCAGCGCCACCCGGTGCCAGCGGCAGCGGGACAGTCCACTGTCGATCGCGGCGGTGTCGAGGCGCCCCCGCACCTGGAGCCCGGTGGCCGACGGTGGCGGCCCGTCGAGCGGCGCGCCGTCCCAGTCGAAGCACTCGCCGCCGAGGCAGAAACCACCGTCCCAGGTGGACGCCAGCGTGCTGGGCGGGAAGGCGTCGGCCAGCTCGGCGAGGGTGGCGGCGCGGCCGTCCACCCAGATCCGCGGGCCGTTGCCGCCGGTGGTGAGAATCCACAGTCGACGGTCCCGGCCGACCCGCAGCCCGTCGATCCGGCCGGTGACGCCGGTGCGGATCACGTCGAAGTCGGTGCCGCCGGCCCGGTAGCGCCGGATGTCGGTCGTGCCGTCCCGGGCGACGTAGAGGTCGCCGCGCCGGGTCAGCGCGAGCACCCGCGCCGGGCCGGAGACCTCGGTGACGACCGTCTCCCCCTCCCGCCAGAACACCCGGACCGGACCGTGCCGGTTCGCGACGGCGAGCCACCGGCCGGCGGTCGCGACCGCGGCGGGCCGTCCGGATGGGGCGCAGTGCGGCGGCCACACCGGCAGCCACGGGCAGCCCACGCCGTCGCGGCGCAGCACAGTGGACGAAGTGGCCAGGAACCAGCTGCCGTCGCGGCAGCCGGGCGCGAGGCGCGGGTCGGGAAACCACGGGAGCAGCTCCTGCCGGCTCGGCCGGCCGCCGATCGTCTCGAGTCGCAGCCCGGCCGGGTCGTCCAGGCCTTCGAGGCCGGTGACACCGGCGTCGTCCCAGCCCACGTAGGCGTCGAGCAGCCGGAAGGTCGCCTTCGCCGGTCCGCAGGTCATGCCGCACCTCCCACGGACGCGTCCACCGGAACCAACAGGGGGCGGGCCGGCCACGGCAGCGCGTTCGGCTTCAGCGGCTGGTCCGCGCAGGGCGGGGCGGCGACGCCGTCGACGACGAGGCGCAGCCGCGGTACCGCCCGCACGCCCGGGACGGCCAGCAGGCGCCGCACGAGCGTCACGTACCGGATCGGTGCGCCGAACGGGTAGCCGCCGCGCACCGGGTGCAGGTAGGTGGTGAGGTCGTCGGCGGCGCGGGTGAGCACGTCGGCCCGTTCCAGGGCGGGGTCGAGCACCAGCCACGCCTCGACGGTCACCCGGTGGTAGCGGGGCGCGCCGGTGGCGATCCGCACCCCGGCGGGCGCGGCGACGGCGGCGAGGTGGTCGGCGACCGCGCGGAGCGTGCGCCGGTCCGGCACCGGCGGCTGGTCGCCCTCGACGGGCGGCCCGCCCGGCACGATGAGCACGCCGACCACGCCCGGTTCGGGGCGGCCGGGGCGGGCGGGATCCAGTCCCGGTACCCCGTGCGCGCGGGCGACGAGCGCGCCGGGCGCGCGGAGGGCGAGCAGCGCGTAGTCGGCCGAGGTGACCGCGCGGCCGCGGGCGGCGAGCTGCTCGGGTCCGCGGCGCAGGACGTCTTCGGCCGGCTGGGCGTCGGCGCCGCCCTCGGCGGGGAACGGGTTGGTCACCCCGGTGACGAACGGCAGCGAGGTGACCAGCGACTTCACCTGCCCGGCCCGCACGCCGCCGGCCGCGCCGCCGCCGACCCGGTAGCGTTCGGCGACGAGGTTGCGGAAGCCGAGTGGCACCCGGGCGCCGTCGACGCCGTCGCCGAACGTGAGCTCGCCCGTAGCGTGGTCCACTGTGAACACCCGCGCGTCGGGGCCGCGGCCGGCCAGGCTCTCCACCTCGCGCCAGCGGGTGGGTGTGGCGGCGGTCGTGCCGAAGACGTCGCCTTCGGCGTCCCCGTCGACGGTGACCGCGACGCTGCCGGGCACGATCGGCACCTGGGTGAGGCGCATGCGGGTGCGCCCGTCGGCCGGTCCACCTTGGACGGGCTGGGGCACCTCGTCGCGGATCGTGCGCACGGCCGTGGCGGGCACGAGGTTGAGCCGCACGGCGGTCAGCACAGGCGGCACCGCGAACACGCCGTGCGCGACGGTCACCCGCAGCCACCGCAGCTCGGGCAGCGGGCGCGGGCCGGGCGGCCGGGCCGGGCGCCAGGTGCGCGGCAGTCGCAGCTCGACGATCCCGGAGGCGGTCAGCCCGGCGGTGCCGTCGCGGGCGACCTCTGCGGGAAGGTACCGGCCGCCGTCGAGGATCTGCCAGCGCAGCAGCGGGGCGGGGTCCGCGCCGCCGGGCGCGGCGAGCACCAGGCCGACCGAGAGCAGCGGGTACGGTGCGGCGCCGCCGGCCAGGCCGATCCAGAGCGCGTTGCCGGGCCGGGGGCGGGCGCCGAACGCCGCGAACGGCCGGCCCTGCCCGCTCGCGGCGCCGGGGACGAGGGCGAGCCGGTCGGACTCGGCGACGGCGACCGCGCCGAGCGTGGCGGGTGTGGCGTAGAGGTCGCGGTCGGTCTCGAAGACGACCTGCTGGCCCGGGACGAAGGCGGTGCCGGGCGCCGGCGCCGCGCTGGCCTGGAAGCCGGCCGGTACGAGCACCGACGCCCCGTCCGGCGGCGTGACGGTGAACTGGAGCAGCGCAGTCGCCGGGGTGGCCGGCAGCGGTCGCACCCCGGCGATGCCGAGGTGGGCGGCGAGCAGCTTCTCGGGCAGCCGGTTGAGGCGCCGCAGCACCGGCTCGGCCTGGGCCCCGAAGAGCCGCACGAGCGCGACGCCGGCGTCGGCCCGGTCGGGGTTGCTCCAGTCCGGGGTGTACGCGGGCAGCCGCGCGCCGATCTGCGCCCGCACCCGCTCGCGGGTCGCCTCGACGAGCTCCGGTTGGGTGCCGGTCGGTCCCGGCCCGGGGACGGTGCGCCCCTCGCCCTCCGCGGCGGCCCGCTCCCACCACATGGTGTCGCTCATGCCCGTCCTCGCTTCGCCGCGGGCGGGCACGAGGCGCCAAGCGCACAGTGCCCGATGATTCGCTCGCTCATGCGGCCACCCCGATCGTGACGTCGGTGAGGGCGACCAGGTCGCCGGGGCGCAGGGGTACGTCGGCGCAGTCCTCTGTGGGCGGTGCGCCGTCGAGGCCGATCGCGACGGCGGTGACCTCCGCGGTGTCGCCGACCGCGGCCTGGGCGACGCGCAGCAGCGCGGAGGGGCGTACCGGCCCGCCGAACGGCCAGCCGTCGCCGCCGTCGCCGCCGCGCAGCGGGTCGAGGTAGCGGCCCAGGGCGCTGCGCAGCACGGACCGCACGCGGGCCGGGTCGGCCGGCCTGGCGGCGAGGTCGACCCGCAGCGCGGTGGCGCGGTAGCGGGGGCGGCACACGTACAGCTCGGTGCCGACGAGGCGGGCCCGCTCCAGGTGCTTCCGGACCGCGACGAGCATCCCCGGGTCGGGTCGCGGCGCGGGCGTGCCCTCGGCCACGGACGGCACGACGCGCACGGTGACCGCGCCGGGCACGGTGTCGCGGGGGTAGCCGGGGTGCTCGCCGATGCCCACATAGGACCGTCCGACGGCGACGCCGGGGGTGCCGCCGGCCAGCTCAGCGAAGTCGGCGGCGGTGACCGCGCGGGTCACCCGGGACAGCTCCTCGCCGGCGCGGCGGCGGGCCTGGTCGACGGTCTCCGGGTCGCGCCCGCCCTCGGCCGGCACCACGTTGGCGGCGGTGACCGCGCCGTCGGGCCGGCCGACGACCCACCAGTTGCCGGTCAGCCCGCCGTTGCCGGCCGCGCCGCCGCCGCGCACGTACTCGACCTCGACGGCGGCCGGGTCGTCGGCGACCGGGTCGTGCACCGGGATGGCGCCGGTCAGGCCGTCGCCGAAGCGGATCGCGCCCTCGGACCGGTCCAGCACGAACACCGGGTCTCCCGGACCGGCGAACGTGAAGTCCGGCACCGGTTTCCACTCGCGCGCGATGCCGCCGCGGCGCAGGCGCGGCGCGGCGGCGAGCAGCACGCCCCGCGCGTCGGGCAGGTCGAGGTGCTGGCCGGGCAGGCGCAGCCACCGGTCGAGCTGGTCGGCGAGGTCGGCGCCGGTGACCGTGCGGGTCTCCCGGTGGGTGGCGATGCCGGTGTTGGGCACGAGCTGGCGCAGCACCGGCGGCGAGGCGTAGGACGCGTCGCGGGTGCGGACCACGAGCTCGCCGCCGGCGGGCACCCGCAGCCGCACGATGCCGGAGCGGCGCAGCCCGGCGGTGCCGTCGTCCACAAGGGACCACGACCAGGTCAGCTTCGCGGGAGGTGGCACGTCGGCCGCATCCGCGCTCCACTGTGGAGACACGCCGCTCGGCGTGTCCAGGTCGAACAGCAGCGACAGCACGGCGCCCGGGGCGGCCGACGCGCCGTCGAGCGCGATCCGGAACTCCCCCGGGCCGCCGCCGGCGGGCAGCAGCGGCACGCCGCGGCCGGCGCCCAGGTCGGCGCCGTGGTCCCGGCCGTCGACCCAGACCGCGACCCGGTCGACCGGCACCGCGGTCACGTCGTCGTCGAGGGTGAATGTCACCCATTCGAGCGGGTCGCGGGAGAACACGGTGCCGGCCGGGGCGGAACCGGACAGCCGCAGCACCGTGGCCGCCGACCGGGCCGGTGCCGGGCCGGGCACGCCGAGCAGGCGCAGCACCGCGACGACCAGCGCGTCGGGCACCTGGTCGAGCCAGTAGAGGCGCTGTTCGAGCAGGTACGCGAGGACCTCGAGAACGGTCACACCGGGGTCGGCGGGCGCGTGCAGCGTCCACGCCCCGCCCGACTCGGCGGGGATGCGTTGCCGGGTCGCCGTCATGAGGGCGTCCCAGGTGAGGTCGTCCAGGCGCGGGAGCGGCACGGTCACGGTCAACCCCCCACGAGCCCGAGGTAGTACGGAAAGACGAGGTTGGCGCGGGTGTTGGTGCGCCGGATCCGGTACGTCACCGAGACCGTGACCACGCCCTCCTCGCCGGGCGACACCTCGGCGCGCACGTCGTCGAGCTCGACCCGCGGCTCGAACTGCCGCACCGCGTCGCGGATCGAGTCCTCCAGGTCGTGCAGGTTCTGGACGCTGTCCGGCGCGAACACGAGGTCCGGCGCGCGGGTGCCGAAGTCGGGGCGCATCACCCGCTCGCCGAGCCCGGTCAGCAGCAGCGCGCGCAGGCAGTGGGCGATGCTCTCCTCGCCGCTGGCGTACGGCAGCCGTCCGGCCTCGTCCGGCAGGATCGGGAACCGCCAGCCGGTACCCAGGAAATCGTCTGTCATGCGGTTTTCACCACCCCGGACACGAACGGCGGCGCCGGCGGGGTCGGCGGGCCGGTGTTGGGCGTGCCGGCCGGGTGGACGTGGCTGGCGAACGCCTGGGTGAGCTTGCCGCCGAGCACGACCGGGTCGGTGGTGGGGTCGCCGAGGTTGACGGTGGGCGCCTTGAGCGTGATGGCGGTGGACGACTCCAGGGTGATCGCGCCGTCGGCCTGGACGGAGACGCTGCCGCCGCCGGCCGCCTTGACGCGGATGGCCTTGCCGGCGTCGTCGAGCTCGACCACGTGCCCGGCCGCCGACGTGACCCGGACCGCGGCCTGCGACTCCTGGTCGTCGAAGACCAGCTCGTGCCCGTGCCGGGTGCGGATCATCTTGCGGTCCTGGCCGTCGCGGCGACTGGTGGGCGGCTTGTCGGCGCCGTTGTAGAGGCCGCCGAGCACGATCGGGAAGCGCATGTCGCCGTGTACGAACGCGACGAGCACCTCGTCGCCCTTCTCCGGTACGAATACCGCGCCGTAGCCGCCGCCGGCGTAGAGCTGGCTGACCCGGCACCAGTCGGTCACGGTGCCGTCGTCGAACCACGGGAAGCGCAGCTTCACACGCGCCTCGTCGTCGCCGTCGACCTCCTCGACGAGCGCCTCCACCACGCCGTAGTAGCGCTGGTCGGCGCTCCGCGACCGCGATTCGACCCACGTCATCGCGTCCCTCCATCGTGGACCGGTCGGGCGGCGAGCGAGCTCATCGCGTCCCTCCATCGTGGATCCGCCGGGCGGTGAACTCGGTGAAGAAGCCGCCGGAGTCGAGCGTGTGGTCGACCCGCTTGACGAAGTAGCTCCCGGAGAAGCGGCGGCCCAGGCCGTAGATCTCCAGGTTGTCGCCGGGCCGCAGCTCGGGCAGGCCGGCGACCCGGCCGGTGGCGGTGACGAACTCGTACGCCCGCTCGCGCAGCAGGCTCACCGCCAGCTCGCGGGCCTCCTCGTCGCTGGCGACCGGCGCGTCCACGACCACGTCCTGCCGCCCGCCCATCGCCGAGTCGGCCGAGGACGGACCGTTCTCGCCGGTGCCGTCCGCCGAGGGCGGCACGTGCGAGGCGTCCGCGGTGAACGCGATCGCCTGTTTGGTGCGGGGATCCCAGCCGCGCACGGTCACCTTGCCGACCTGTCCGGAGACGGTGAGCGTGGGCGTGAAGGTGATCAGGTTGGGGATCAGGTCCGCGGGCTGGCCGCTCGGGCCGGTGGCGAGACCGGGGGCGTACGCGAGCCGGTAGACCCGCACCGGCCGCCCGTCCCGCCCGTCGGTGGGCCGGATGAAGTAGAGGGTGTCCTGGCCGCTGTCCGGGTCGGGCAGCAGGAAGCAGTCGAAGTCGACCCGCTTGGCCCGCTCCATCAGGAACGTGGCGTCGTCCTGGTTCTTCTGCACGACCTGCTCGTGCGCGGGCCCGCTCTCGGTCACCACGACCCGCAGCTTGTTGCGCTGCCCGACCTCCTGGGCGATCTGCCAGTCGGTCTTGCCGCGGTACACCTTCGGCTCGGTGCCGGCGGGCTTGCGGTCCTTGAGCTTGACCAGCCCGTCGACGCCGCTGACCGCGACGGTCGGCGAGCCGGCGTCCGGGAAGGTGGGGCTGATCGTGGTGATCGCGCCGGTGGCGACGGTGAGCAGCGTGCCGCCGTACCCGAGCTGGATGACCACCCGCCGGCCGAGCGTGAACCGTGGCGAGTCGCTGTGCTTGAAGCGCAGCAGCACGTCGTCCCAGTTGTTGAGGGTCAGCTCGAAGCCGGACATCTCCTCCAGGTCGCGGTGCACCTTGACGTCGATGATGTCGTTCTTGGTGGTGGGGTCGAGTTCGAGGCCCTCGATCTCGACCCGGAAGTCCGGCGCGTACCGGTCCGGGGAGGCGACCTCGACGAGGTTGGCCGGTGCGGTCATGGCAACCTCGGTACCGTCAGCACCTGGCCGGGGCGCAGGTCGCGGGGGTCGGTGATGCCGTTGGCGCGGGCCAGCTCCCGCCACGCGTCGGGCTGGCGGTAGAGGGCGGCGGCGATGCTGCTGAGCGTGTCGCCGCGGCGCACCAGGTAGCTCTTCTCCACCGTGGGCGACGAGCGCGGCGGGTCCATCGCCTGCACGGCCGCCGGCCGGTACTCCTTGAGGCCGATGTCAAGTTTCGCCCGCAGCGGTGTGCCGTCGGGCAGGAACAGCTGGTACGTGATGTCGAGCTTCTCCAGCACGCCGGTGAACACCGAGCGGCCCCACACGAAGCGCACGATCGGCGGGGCGTGCTCGCGGCTGTCCGGCCTCATCAGCCCGCGCAGCCGTTCGACGTACTTGGCGCGCACGTCTTCGAGCGTGTCGGAGGTGTCGACCAGGGCCTCGACGCTGAGCGTCTCGCTGCCGCCGCGCACGTACTGGATCGGCGGCGACTCCAGCCCGGGGATGGCGATCTCGGCGAACGTGTTGGCCTTGCTGAGCTTGTAGTCGGTGGGGTTGAAGCGCAGCGGCACGCGGCGGGCCCGCTCGTCGGCGATCTCCGGCCGCACGATCTCCAGCCGGGCCAGGGCGGCGCCGCGGCCGGCCGCGGAGACGGGCGCGGTCACCGCTTCGCCTTCCGGTCGCCGAAGCCGCGCTCCATCGCGCCGCGCTTCTCCCGGGCGCACTGCTCCTCGTAGGCGCGGCACCAGGCGTTGATGTGCCGCTCGAAGAGGCGGGTGAACACGGCCTGGTCGTCGTCGCCGCTCACCTGGAAGCGCACCTCGAGGTGGTGGATGGTCACCGTTGCCACGGCCGCGTCACCTGACCTGTCCCACTTGTGTCAGCCCTTCGTGAGCGATTTCCAGTGCCTCGACCGCGACGCCGTTCTGCTCGGCGTGCAGGTCGGGGCCGGACCACTTGGCCGCCAGCCCGCCGCGAAACGCCCAGGCGACCGCCGGCACCCCGTCCGGCGACAGCAGGATCACCGCGCCGTCGCGTCTGGCGCCGAGCGAGTCGGCGAGGCCTGCCGCGTACCAGGCGAACAGGCTCGTGTCGCGGGCCACGCCGCGCTTGAGCGTGAGCCTGTTCCAGGCGTGCCGCACCGGCAGCTGGAGGGTGGAGTCGTTGCGGCCGCCCTCGGCGTAGGCGAGCACCTCCAGCTGGCCGCCGAGCCCGGCCACCTCCTGGAACGCGCCGGCCGCGACCATCGGCAGCAGCCGCGCCTGCGCCGGCGGCAGGTAGGCGTCGCCGGGGTCGAGCGTGACCAGGAACCGGTACTTGAGCAGCGGGTCGGGCGCGGTCATGCCTCGATCACCTCCAGCCCGCGGTCCTGGCCGAGCACCAGCCGGAGCCGGATGAACTCCATCGGCGTCGCCGGCGCCACCTCGACGTCGCAGAAGACCAGCGCCGGGTCCTGGGTGGGTGGGTTGTTGCTGGCGTCGCAGGTGACCCGGAACGCCTCCTCCGCGCGGGCGCCGGCGAGCGAGCCCCCGCGGAACGCCTCCAGCAGCACCGAGGTCACGCCGCGCACGAGGGCCAGGCGCAGCTCGGGCCCGTTGACGTCGAAGACGAGCGGGTCGGCGACCCGGCGCAGCGCGCGGACCAGCAAGTGCACGAGGCGGCGGTGGGCGACGTAGCGGCGGCCGGGCGCGGTGGCCAGCGTCCGCCCGCCCCACACCCGCAGGCCGCGGCCGGGCGCGCACCGGAGCAGGTTGACGCCCGCCTCGAAAAGGCGCGCCTGCTGTGGATCGGGCAGCGTGACGGCGATGTCCACGGCGTCGAGCAGCACCGCGTTCGCCGGTGTGTGGGGTGCGCCGCGCTCGGCGTCGAGGCGGGCGATCAGCCCGAGCACGTGGCCGCTGGCCGGCACCGCGCGGGTCGGCGCGCCAGGCCCGCCGGCCGGGTCGGGGACGACCAGCCGCGGATGGTAGGCGGCCGCCGCGGCGAGCAGGTCCGGGTCGCCGGTCGCGGCCAGACCGTCCACCCAGGACAGTGCGGCCTCCGCGTCGTCTTCCGGCACGTCGAGCACCACCAGGCGGTCGGCGAGCGGTGCGAGCGTCGCCAGCAGGGCGAGGGCGGTGCCGGTGCGGGCCGGTTCGGGCAGGTCGCCGCCGAGGTCCGGCAGGGCGACCAGGGCCGGCTCGGGCAGGTCCGCGACGGCTTGGACGGCGTGCGCGTAGTCGTCCGGGCCGGGCGGCGCGTCGGTCCCCCGCTCGTCGCCGGTGCCGAGCACCACGTCCCAGCCCGCCGCGAGCGGCCCGCGCGGGCCGGTGGCCCCGGGCGGCGCCGGCGGCCCGTCCGGCTCCAGGCGGATCAGCCGCGATCCGGCGAGCGCCTCCACGACGTCGGCCGGCCGTATCACGGTGAACGTCTCGGCCGGCTCGGCGGGCGGCGCCACCCGCACGGTCAGCGCGGGCGGGCCGGCGACGCTGCTGGCCCGGAAGCGGATCGACACCCGGGTGTTGTTGGCCCACGCGCCCGGGCTGGCGGCACGCACGCGGTAGCGCGCGTAGCGGAAACCGGCCCGGGCCGGCCACCCCGGGTCGCCCGGCTCGCCGACCGTCCACAGCGCACCGGCGGTGGTGCTCGCCCCGGCCACCCGCACCACCCAGGCTATGCGGCCGCCGTTTTCGAAGAACCCGCGCAGCGCGTACGGTGTGGCCGCGCCGCCGTCCAGCGGACCGAGCACGCGCTGCGCCTCCGGCCAGCTCTCCACCCGCACCGGCACGCCGAGCGGGCCGCGCCGGGTGCGTCCGAGCAGGGCGGCCACGTCGGTGCGCAGCGGCTCCGGCTCGGCGCGGCGAGGCACGGCGGTCAGCGACAGACCGGGCAGGGCGGCGGTCATCGGCTACTGCGCGATCGCGAGTCGCTCGACGGCCAGCACGAGGGTCTCGATCGCGACCTCGTTCTTGCCGGCGGACAGGGTCGGCCCGGTGTACTTGGTCGGCCAGCCCCGGTCGAAGTTCCAGCGCATGGCCTCCTGCCGGTTTTCGTCGAGCATGACGATCGAGCCGGAGGTGCGCCGCACCCGGCCGTTGAGCGCCTCGACGATCCACTGCCAGAAGCCGATGTGACCGGTGATCCCGCGCTTGAGCGTGATGTTCGTGTACTTGACCAGACCGGTCAGCTTCCGCATCGTGATGTCCTCGGACCCGGTGCGGTACTCGATCGGGGATATCTCCAGCTCCAGGCCGCTGACCTCGTTGAAGGAGCCGGAGACCGCGACCCCGTCGTCGCTGACGTTGGTGACGATGACCTGGAAGTTGTAGACGGCGTACGGGTCGTCCCGGATGACGGGCGGCATCGGTGGTACCTCTCTTCGACGAGTCAGGGTCAGGCGAGCTGGGTTTCCCGCGTCTTCTGCTGGATCCGGAAGACCACGAACTCGGCCGGGTAGACGGGCGCGACGCCGACGACGCAGATGAGCCGGCCGTTGGCCAGGTCGTCCTCGGTCATCGTGGTGCGGTCACAGGCGACGAAGAACGCCTCGTCCGGCGTGGTGCCGGCGAGCGCGCCGGAGCGCCACACGGTGGTGAGGAAGTTTTCCACCGTCTGCTTGACCAGCGCCCACAGCGGCTCGGCGTTGGGCTCGAAGACAACCCACTGGGTGCCCTCGTCGATCGACTCCTCGATGAACAGGAAGAGCCGCCGCACGTTCACGTACTTCCAGGCGCTGTCCGAGGAGAGGGTGCGGGCGCCCCAGACCCGGTGGCCGGCGCCGGGGAAGAACCGCAGCGCGTTGATGCCCCGGGGGTTGAGCAGGTCCTGGTGGCGCCGGGTGACGTCCTGTGCGATGCCGTCGCGGGTGCGGATGCCGCGGATGACCGCGTTCGCGGGGGCCTTGTGCACGCCGCGCTCCACGTCGGTGCGGGCGTAGATGCCCGCCATGAACCCGGACGGGGCCACCTCGACGTCCTCGCCGGTGACCGGGTGGCGGGTGAACAGCCACGGGTAGTACAGGGCGGCGTAGGTGGTGTCGTACGGCTCGCGGAACTCCTGGATGCCCTCGATGCTCAGCCCGTTGCGCGGGTCGAGGATGGCGAACCGGTCACGCAGCGACTCGCAGTGCGTGACGAGCGCGGACAGCACCGTGCCGGACCAGACGCCGGGCACCGCGCAGATCGCGATCTCGTCGATGTCTTCGAGCGCGACGATGCCGGTGCGGGCGCCGCTGCCGCCGTCCTCGCCGACGAAGTCCGCGACGTCCAGCCCGTCGTCGCCGTCGTCGCCGCCGGCCAGCGTGAGCCAGCCGCCGCCGGGACCGGACGGAAACTCGTCCAGGTTTCCGGTGAACTCCTGCTCCACGGTGGCCCGGACCAGGCGCGAGCGGGCGGCGACCGTGCGGGCCAGGCTGCCCGGCTCGTCGCCGCGCAGCCGCAGGTTGCCGAACGTCTCGGTGGTGGTGTCGCCGGACTCGTCGGTGAACCGCACCTGCACCTCGGCCTCGGCGAGGAAGACGCGGTCGCCTTCGAAGAAGTCGCCGTCCAGCGGGGCGTCGAACGTGACCCTGTCACCGTCCACTGTGGTCACCGAGTGTGCCGGCCGGGCGGTGGCGTTGTCGACCTGGACCACCGCTCCCGGGTACAGCCGGGATGCCCCGCCGACGCGGATCTCGCCGTTGGCGCCGTCCGGGTTGGCCCGGCGCACGCGCCGCACGCCCAGCCCGCGCGACCAGGCGGGGTGGGTGGTGCCGGAGGCGAACGTCAGCGGGATCCGCCCCTGGTCGTCGGGCGCGCCGACGGTGACCGCGAAGCGGCCCTGGCCGATCGTGACCCAGGCGCCGTCCGACAGTTCTCCGGCGTCGAGGCCGGGGACCGGGTCGACGAGCACGCTCGCGCTGTCCGGTGCGGCGGCCTCGGCGAGCCGGGTGACGAACAGCGGGCCCTCGGCGACCGCCGGCAGCAGCGTGAGCGTGGCGCCGACGACCGGCCGGACCCGGACCTGGAGGGTGCTCCCCCACGCGCCGGGGCTGACCGCGGCGAAGCTCACCGTGCGAGTGCCCTCGGCGGGCGGGGTGGACACCGGCCCACCGATCCGGATGTGGTCGCCGCGCGCCGCGCGGACCTCGGCGGTCAATGGCGCGGCGAGCGTGATCCGCGGCCCGGCGGTGGAGTATCCGGCGATGGTCGTGGAGTCGATCTCGTCGCCGGTGTCGCCGCGCACGATCGTGACGGTGTCACCGGCGTTGAAACCGACCAGGTGCCGCAGGTCGAGGGTCGACGCGCCGGCCGCCGCGTCGCGGGTGATCTCGCTGACCAGGCCGCGGCCGAGCGCGCCGGACGCCGCGACCGCGGTGCCGCTGACCACCCGCTTGACGTACAGGCGCTGGCCGCCGTTGTCGAAGAAGCCCTTCACCGCGAGCGGGAAGTGCCACCACCGGCCGCCTTCGGCCGCGTCCTGCTCCCACCGGTCGCGGACGCCCGCGTCCGGCTCGGGCAGGAAGCCGCCGAACGTGTCCTGGAACTCCAGGAACGTGGTGACCAGCTGCGGCTTGCCGGCCGCCGGGCCGCGCGCGGTCACACCGACCATGCCGGCCGTGCTGGTGCTGACGCCCGCGATCGGGCGGGGGCCCGCGGCGATCTCCTCGACGTAGACGCCGGGACTCAGGTACTCGGGCATCGCGGCACTCCTCGCTAGTTATGGCCGTCTGGTGGCGCGGGCTGGCGCCGTTGGTCGATCACTGAGCCTGATGGCTCGCTCGCAAGCTCGCTCGCGCCGATCTCGATGACGTTCGTCCGGGTCAGGTCGTCGGGCAGCCGGATGGTCAGCTCGCCGGTGCGGCCCGGTCGCTCGGTGGCGACCAGCCGGAATGTCTCCGGCCCGCCGTCGTCGGCGCGCGCGCCCGCCCAGCGCAGCGACAGCCGGTACGTGCCGTCCACATCGGACAGCGTGCGCTCGCGCCACGGCGTGCCGTCGTCGGCGGCCTCGCCGGCGGCCTCGACGAGCGCGTTGCCGACCGGCGCGCCGGTGGCGGTGCGGACCGCGCCGCGGACCACGCGGGTGCCGGGCGGGTAGGAGTAGGCGACGCCGGGCAGCAGCGGCACCGGCTCGGGCTGCACGGTGATCGCCGGCGGGTGGGTGTCGTCGTACGGGTAGGCGAGGAACTCCTTGCCCACCCGGTCGGCGGCGAACGGCTCCTCCGCGGTCAGGTCCGGGTAGAGGGCGCGGTAGCCGACCGACTCGAACCGGGCCCGGTAGAGCTCCGGCTCGGCGGTGGCCGGCTCGCGCCGCCGGCCCAGGCCCGGATAGGCGATGTAGCCGCTGGGCGTGCGGGTGGCGGCCAGGGTGGTGGGCAGCCAGGCGGCGCCGTCCCACCGGTCCAGCGCCACGGTGAAGCCGGCGGCGACCGGGCGCCGGCGCCAGTCGTCGTACGGCACGAACCAGGCCGGGCTGTGCAGCACCCGAAGCTCACCCGGCAGTGGCGTCCACAGTGGAGTCACGGGGTCACCAGCCCGGGGACGAGCTCGCGGCTGCGCACCGGGCTGGCCGGCAGGTCCTCGGTCGCGTCCAGGTTGACCACCCGGACCTCGTAGTTGAGCGAGAGCCGGTACGGCTTCTGGATCGCGTACCAGATCAGCGACTTCTGGTCGAGCGTGAGCGGGGTGAGCGTGAAGTGCAGCGCGTCCGCGCCGGCCGCCAGCCCGCCGGTGAGCCGCGCGCCGGCGAAGATGGACTCGTCGTAGAACGTGCGCAGCGCGACGCCGAGCATCCGGTGCTGGGTGACCGGGTCGACGCCCCACGCCGTCACCAGGTAGCGCAGCAGCAGCGCCATCGGCGGCTTCCGCACGATCTGCGGGTTGGCCGGGTCGGGACGCACGTGCGGCCGGTTGCGCGACGGCGGGTCCTCGGCGATCTCGTACAGGAAGACGGTCAGCTTCGGCGGTGACGGCGACACCGTCTCGGAGAGGTCGTCCAGCTTGGCCAGCGCGTCGCCGCTGACCGTCTTGACGGCCGCGTCGAGCGTGCGCTGGATGAGCGTGGAGACCTCGCCGATGACGGTGTAGTCCCCCATGCCCCGGCCTCCCGCGCCCCTGTGTACGGATCGACACGAGTGACGCTATTGCGGGCCGGGGCCGGGTGCGCCGGTGAACTCCCCAGTGGCCGCCCTAGGTTTTCCCGCCCGCCTCACTAGGGATGTCCCCAGTGGACCGGGTCTCCCCGGTGGATCGGCCGACCAGGTTGGCCAGCTCGGCCCGGGAGCGGACGCCGAGCTTGCGGTACACGCTGCGCAGGTGGAACTCGATCGTCTTGGTGCTCAGGAACAGGTCCCGGGCCGCCTCCCGGTTGGTGGCGCCGCGGCCGACGAGCAGGGTGACGCGGCGTTCCTGCTCGGTCAGGCGCGGCAGTACCGTCCGCTCCTCGGGTACTTCGGCGCGGGTACCCGACGGGATCGTGTCCACAGCGGACAGTGCGTGTCCGGCGCGGCCGGCCCACGGCGCGGCGCCGAGGGTTTCGAAGATGGCGCGCGCGGCGGCCAGGCGTGGCGCGGCCTCGCCGGCGCGGTCGCGGCGGCGCAGCCACTCGCCGTAGCAGAGCTCGTCGCGGGCCCGTTCGAACGGCTCGGCGCCGCTGCCGTCCGGGCGCAGCGCGATGCGGAACCACTCCTCGGCCGCGTCCGTCCCGGCGGCCAGCAGCGCGCGGCTGCGGGCCACGGCGGCGGCGAACGGCGGCGAGCCGGCCGCGTGCGGCGACACGGCGGCGACCACCCGGCGTGCCTCGTCGGGCCGGGCCACGCGCACCGCGGCCTCCACGAAGTCGGGCAGCCAGCACACCGCGCCCGGGTCCGGCGCCCGGCCGGCCTCGACCTGGCGGACGATCTGCACCAGCCGGGCGTACGCGGCCTCGTGGTCGCCCTCGCCCAGCTCCAGCAGGCCCTCGGCCGCCTCGACCGGCACCGCGAGGGCGCCGAGCCGGCCGCGGGCACGCAGGTCGCGGGCCTCGGTGAGGTGTTCTGCGCACTCGGCGCGGGCGCCGCGCCCGGCGGCGATCCGGGCCAGGCACACCTGTGCGGCGGCGCGGTCGCCGTCCTGGCCGAGCCGGCCGGCGGCGGTGGTCGCCTCGGCCGCGTCGACCCGCGCGGTGTCCCAGTCGCCGGCCCGCAGGTGCAGCTCGGCGCGGGTGACCAGCAGGCCGGGCAGGAGACCGGTCACATCGAGCAGCCGGCACCGGCCGACCAGGTCGTCGACGAGCAGCAGCGCGGCGTCCAGCTCGCCGAGGCGGGCCAGCAGCGGCGGCAGCCCGGTCCACAGTGTCCGGTGGCCGCCGCCGGCCAGGACCTCCTTCTCCAGGTCGGCGCGGCGTTCGTCGAGCAACGCCCGCGCCTCGGTGAGCTGCCCGGCGCAGGCCAGGACCGCGGCGTGCTCCACGACCAGCGCGCCACTCTCCGCCCCGCCGGCCAGCCGCGCCTGGCGGACCGCGACCAGCGCCGCCGCGGTGTCGCCGGCCAGCCGGGCGGCCGCGGCCGCGTCCAGCAGCAGCGCGGCGGCGACGGCCGGCGCGGCACCACGCACCCGCGCCGCCTCCCGGGCCAGCTGCCGGTGCGCCTGCCCGGCCCGGCCGCGGCGCAGCTCCTCGCGGGCGAGCACGTCCTGGGCCCGCCCGCGCACCGTGAGGTCGTCGGTGAGCCGCCCGGCCCGGTCGAGCAGCTCGCGCACGCGTTCGCCGGCGCCGGCCAGCTGCCACGCCTCGGCCGCGCTGACCAACCGCGCGGCCCGGCGGCTCTCCGGGCCGGTCAGCTCGGCGGCCCGTTCGACGAGCTGGGCCACCTCCCGGGCGGGCAGGTGCGCCGCCTCCCGCGCGGCGGTGCGTTCCAGCTCGTCGGCGGTCTCCTCGTCCGGCCGCAGCGCCGCGGCGCCGAGATGCCAGACGCGCGGGATGTGACCGGTCACCGCGGCCAGTGCCCGGTGCGCGGCACGCCGGTTGGCCGGCGTCGCCTCGTGGTATGTGACCGATCGCATCAGCGGGTTGCGGAAGACCACGCCGTGCTCCTCCATCCGCACCAACCCCGCCGCCTCCGCCGCGGCGAGCGCCGCGACGTCGATGCCGAGAGCCGCGACCGCGTCGATGGTCGCGCTGAACCCGGCGTCCCCGGCCGCCGCGGCGACCAGCAACGCGGCGCGGACGGCCGGGTCGAGCGCGGCCAGCCGCGGCCCGAAGACCCGCCGCGCCTCGGGCCCGGCCGGCAGCGGATCGCGTACCGGCGCGGTGCCGGCCAGCTGCGCCGGCGTGAGCGCCGCCGGCAGGTCGACGAGCGCGAGCGGCAGCCCGCCGGCGGCGTCGACGAGCCGTTCGGCGACCGCGCCGTCCACCGGTGCCGGGCTGGCCCGCAGTAGCAGCTCGCGGGCGCTGCGCGGGTCGAGTCGCGGGACGCGGTGGGCGCGCAGCCCGTTCTCCGCACCGCAGCCCGGCCCGTCGGCGGTGGCCGCGAGCAGCGTGGCGATCCCCTCGCCCGGTGTGCGCCGGGCGGCGAAGAGCACCGCCTCGCGCGAGGTCGCGTCGAGGCTCTGAAGGTCGTCGACGAGCACCAGCAGCGGCCGTTCCCGCGCCGCCGCGGCGAGCAGGTGGAACGTGCCGGCCGCGAGCGCGAACGGGTCCACGCCGGTCGCCGGCGACAGCGCGAACGCCGCCGACAGCGCCGCCGCCTGCCGCGCCGGCAGCCGCGGCAGCAGGTCGAGCACCGGCCCGAGCAGGGCGTGCAGGCCCGCGAACGGCAGGGCCGCTTCGGCGGGTACGCCGCCGGTGGCGAGCACGCGCGCCTCGCCGGCCCGCTCCGCGCCGTAGCGGAGCAGGGCGCTCTTGCCGATCCCGGTCTCTCCGATCAGGAGCACACTTTCGCCGCCTCCGGAACCCAACCCGTCGACGACCTGGTCGATGATGTGGCGCTCAAACTTTCTTCCCTTAAGTCCGAACTCCCCGTACCACATGGCGGAAGTCTACGAACTCGCGATTTATGGACGACGATCTCCAGCAATCGTTGTGCCGGCCCGTTTTGGCAGGTCGTGCCGCTTCTATCGCACGCACTGCCGCAATTAACGGTCGTTCAACCGACACCGCTACCGCCGATTCGCGACACGCCACCATGTATCCGGGTCACCGCCCGCACACCCCCGCCTACCCGCCGGATGCGCGGGCATGGTCCACACCGCCTACGATGGCGTGCCGTGGGGAAAGCGTGAGGCTGCGGGCACCGACCGGGCGGGAGCGCCAGCACGCCGTCGACGCACTGCACGCCGCCGTCCGCGACGGCCGCCTCGACCTGGCCGGCTTCGACGCACACCTCGCCGCCCTGCTGAGCGCGCCGACCCTCGCCGACGTCGAGCGGCTGGCCGGCCAGGTGGGCGTCGCACCGTTCCGGATGGAGCTGCGCGGCACCGACGGGATCGCGGTGCTGGAGCCGGACCGGGTGGTCCTCACCTTCGGCGAGCGGTGGACCGCCGACATCAAAGAGGCCCGCAGCCCCCGGGTCGTCCCGCTGCCGGCCATCGCGGCCGTCGAGCTCGAAAGCGGGTGGGCGAGCGGTCACATCCGGCTGCGGCTGGTCGGCGAGGCGCCGTCGTACCAGCCACGAAAACCGTCGGAGGACGTCAACGCCGTCACGTTCGGGGTCGCGGACCAGGGTGAGCGGGCCAAGGAGCTCGCGGACGAGGTGCGCCGGCGGATCGCGCTGGAGCCCCGCGTGCCCGAGCCGCAGCTGCTGCCGCCGCAACACCGGCTGCCGGGGCTGCCGCCGCCACCGCCGGGCGAGCTGTTCGTGCGGGTACGGACGGTGCGCCACGTGGTGACGCTGGACGAGAACGGCGTCCTGATCGAGCACCGCTCCGGCGGCGCACCACGGCGATGGATACCGCTGACCGCGATCGCCGCGGTCGAGTTCCATCCGGGCCGGGGCTTCCGCTCCGGTCACGTGCGCTTCGTGCTCGCCGGCCTGCCCGCCGGATACCGCCGCCCGGCACCGGGCAAGGACCCGGACGCGTTCACCTTCGGCGCGGTCGGCCGCGAGGCCGGCGAGGCGGAGGAACTGGCGGCACACGTGGCCGCGCGGATCACCCGGCCACGGGTGGTGGAGCCGCGCCTGCTGCCCGGAAACCAGCCGGCGGACTGGGGACCACCCCGCGACCACCCACCCGCACCGCCGGCGTGGAACCCGCCGGCCGTCGCCACGCCGGTCCCCGCACCACCGGTCGCCCCGCCACCGGTCAGTGGTCCGCCGTCGCCGTCCGCCGTCCCGGTGCCGTCGGCCACGCCGGCCGGCGACGCCCCGGCCCAATTGCGCGAGCTGGCCAAGCTCCGCGCCGAGGGCCTGATCACCGACGCCGACTACGAGGCCAAGAAACAGGAGATCCTGCGCCGCTGGTGAGCGCCCGACCCGCGCGGGCGCCGCCACCGTCGCCCTCCGAGGTCCGGTCGGCCGCGAAGGGGGAACCTTTGAGCAGAACGACTACGGTGCGCCTGGACGACGACCACTGGTTCTGGGCGTACGACGTCAGCCTCGCCATCCTGGCGGTCGAGGTGTTGGACGTGCTCAAGGCCGGTGCCGCGAAAGACGAGCCGTGGCTGGACGAGTTCCGCTACCACCTCACCTTGCCGGTCCTCGTGCAGGGCACCTACGGCCTCGACATCCCGTCCGGCCTGACCGACGGGCAGCGGGCACAACTCGTGGAGCTGTTCGCGGAGGCGGAGCGGCGGCTGCGGGCGCGTCGCCAGATCACCGCCGCGGAGGCCGCCGAACGGTACGTCGTCGACCAGACCCCGGTCTTCCTCCGGGCCGCGCCGGTCGTCGACACATCCCCTGTCGCCGACCTCGCCGACGCCGTCATCCACCTCATCCGGGGCGACCTGCCGCCGCCACCGCCGGGTCACCAGCGGTGGTTCTACGGCACGGACGACGGCCCCCGGGGCATCGGGCGCCCCGAGCCGGCGGACGGCCGCTAGCGCGGTGGCCACAAACGTTAGCCGGCTTCGCCGGCCCGGGTGAGCGTTTGTGGCCACCGCACTGGAGAGCTTCGGGGTCAGGATCGCCGCTCGTCGAGGCAGGTTCTTCCCACGTCCGCGTCCTGCGGACCGTATGCGCGGGGTCCCCGGGGAAACGGGGAGCGCGGCGGAGCGTTTTCTTGGGGTGCTTTCCCCCGGGCACCACTCCCGGCCGGCGGCTCGCGGCGCTCGCCGAAACCCCCGGCCGTCCACTGCCGGCTCCGCGGTGCAAACCCAACGGGCCACCAGACCTTGGTACTTAGTGGCCCCTACGGGGGCCGATCCGTACCAAGATCTGCCCGTGGCCCAAACAGCGGGCGCCCCGGCGGGCTTGCACCGCGGACCTGGCAGCGCGGGTCGGGGATCTCGGCGAGCGCCAGCTCGCCGCCGACCCGCGCGCTCTCCGGCGGGAGCGGCGGTCCGCAGCTGACACGGACCCGGGCAACCCAAGCTTCAGGCACACCACGGCGGGAGCGGGCAGACGGCGACCTGACCCGAAAGTTAGGCGGCCGCGCGGTCGGCTGCCGGGCGGCGGCGGAACGTGGCGTCGGTGAGATAGGGCGTCTGCCAGGCGCCGTCGGCGCGGTACAGGTCGGTGCCGGGCGGGACGATCTCGTCGATCCGGTCGAGGGTGGCGTCGTCGAGGGCGAGCGTCGCGCCCTTGAGCAAGCCGTCGAGCTGCTCCATCGTGCGCGGCCCGATGATCACCGAGGTGACCGCCGGGTGTGCCGCGACGAACGCGACCGCCAGCTCGGGCAGGGTGCAGCCGAGCTCGCCGGTGAGCGCCACGAGCTTTTCGAGGGCCTCGAACTTGGCGGCGTTCGCCGGGTTGGACTGCGCGAAGCGGGCGGCGTTGAGGCGGGCGCGACCGGTGGCGGTGTCGATCGGCTGGTCCTTGCGGATCTTGCCGGTGAGGAAGCCCCAGCCGAGCGGGCTGTAGGTGAGCACGCCCATGCGGTAGCGCTGGGCGACCGGGAGTACAGCCGCCTCGATGCCGCGGGCCAGGATGTTGTACGGCGGCTGGTTGGTGCGGAACCGGCCCAGTGCGCGCCGCTCGGACACGTGGTGTGCCTCGACGATCTCCTCGACGGGGAAGGCCGAGCAGCCGAACGCCCGGATCTTCCCGGCGCGCACGAGGTCGGTGAGCGCGGACAGCGTCTCCTCGACGTCCGTGGTGTGGTCGGGGCGGTGGATCTGGTAGAGGTCGATCCAGTCGGTGCGCAGCCGGCGCAGGCTCGCCTCGACCTCGCGGACGATCCAGCGGCGCGAGTTGCCGCCCATGTTGGGGCCTTCGCCCATCGGGAAGTGCACCTTGGTGGCGAGCACGACGTCGTCGCGGCGCCCCTCCAGTGCCTTGCCGACGATCTCCTCGGACTCGCCGGCGGAGTACATGTCGGCGGTGTCGACGAAGTTGATCCCCTGGTCGAGCGCGGCGTGGATGATCCGCACCGAGTCGTCGTGGTCGGGGTTGCCCGCCGACCCGAACATCATGGTCCCTAGACAGTGGACACTCACCTGGATACCGGTGCCCCCGAGTACGCGGTATTTCACCTTCGTGACGCTACGTCTTCGAGCGGGCTCGAAGTCAAGTCGCGCCGCCGACGGCCGAGCGGCCGCACCACGGCGGCCGCGCCGGCCAGGGCGAGCAGCGGCATCAGCGCGGTCACCGGGCGCAGGCCGGTCACCTCGTCGACGGTCGCGGAGAGCACGAGCGCGGCGGCCGCCGCGCCGAACGCGAGCGGCACCGCCGGCTCGTCCCGCCAGGCGCGCACGCCGACGACGGCGACCAGCGCGGCCACGGCGATCAGCATGAAGTCGGAGCCGGCCGGCACCCAGTCGACGACCACCGCCGGGTCGCCCGCGGCGGTGCCGACCAGGTCGCGCCCGGAGGCGGCCCGCACGCCGAGCGCGACGGCGACCGCGGCGGCGCCGGCGAGGGGGTAGGCCGCCCACGGGTTGCCGGGTCTCGGGGCCGGCGACGTCCGCTCCGCGGAGCGCGGCGCCGGCGCCGGAGCGCGCCGGCCGCCCGAGGCCCGCGGCGAGCGCGGCCAGGACAGCCCGCGGTCGAGGCGGGTGGCCCAGGCGGCGAGCGCGCCGGCGACGACCACCCCGGCGAACGGGTCCATCGCGGTGGCCAGCAGCACCCCGGCGCCGAACCACCACGGCCCGGCGCGCGGCGCCCTGCCCTGCCACGGCAGCGCGAGGAGGGCGGCGGCGACGGCGAGGGCGGCGAAGGGTTCGAGGAAGTCCGGCCGGGCCAGCGGGACCATCACCGTCGGCACCATCATCAGCGCGGCGGCGAGCAGGCCCCACCGCCCCCACAACCGGCTGCCCTGCCAGGCGACGAGGGCGATCGCCGCGCCGTACACGAGGATCGGGGTGACGCTCTCCGGCCAGGTCGCCACGGTCGGGTCGGGCAGGGCGGGGCCGCTGCCGACCGACGCCTTACGCACGTTGACGTTGCGGATCACCAGCGCCAGCACCAGGTACCCGATGCCGAGCGCGACCCACGCGGCGGCCGGCACGCGGGACGGCGGCTCGGGCGGCGGGCCCGGCGGCGGTGCCTCGGTGGCCGCGGCGGGGCGCCGGCCGGCGGCGAGGTCGGCGAGGAGCGCGACGGCGGCGAGCACGTACACCGGGTAGTTGGGCGTGTGGTAGCGGAAGATCGAGTCGTCGTTGACGATCAGGTTGAGCGCGAGCGTGGTGCCGATCATGCCTACGACCAGCGCGGACAGCTCGCTGCGGAAGCGCCAGCCCAGGCTCACCAGCGCGGTCAGCATCACGGCGGTGAGCACCAGGTCGGTGCGGACGTGGTTCCAGTCGCCGGCGACGATGCGGGCGGCCGTGGCCGGCACCGACGCGACAACCTCGGCGAGCCCGTGCGTGCCGGTGTTGTTCTCGTAGGTGGCGTACGAGGAGAAGCTGCCCGCGTACGAGGCGGTCATCTGGCCCTGTACCCAGACGATCACGCCGGTGGCGGCGACGCCGGCGGCGGCGAACGGCGCCCAGGCGTTCTTGATCTGCCGGTCGCGGACCGCGACGAACAGCCAGGCCAGCACGGTGCCGGCGGTCACCGAGACGGCGAACTGCCGGGTGAACAGCCCCAGGCCCAGCAGCACCACGAACCAGACCACGTCGCGCCAGCTCGTGCGGCGGCGCAGCGGCAGCGCGAGCATCGACGCGGTGGTGAACGCCATCGCGAGCGCCTCGGTGTTGGCGTGCACGGCCCAGTTGGCGGCCAGCCACGGAGTGATCGCGAGCGCACCGGCCAGCAGCCCCCACCGCGGCCCGAACATGCGGGTGGCCAGCACGGTGAGGCAGGCGACGCCGGCCGCGTAGGCGACGACCGAGACGGCCACCATCGACCACGGCCCGAAGACCGCCACGAACGGGGCGGACAGCAGCCGCGTCATCACCCGCGGGCCGACGGTGGCGGCGTAGTCGCCGGCGAAGTACATCTGGTAGTTCTCGGCGTGGCACCAGGGCAGGCTGGAGGTGGCGCAGTCGATGCCGTCCTTGTCCGCGAGGAACTCGACCGTGCGCCGCACCGCCTCCGGCTCGGAGTCACCCAGCAGGCGGAAGGTCCAGGCCAGGTGGAAGGCCGTGTCGGGGCCCCACTGCACCCGGGTCACGATCGTCACGTAGACCGTCGCGACGTACAGGACGCCCAGGAAGACCCAGCCGAGCAGCGGAAGCGACGTGGCCGGACGGCTCGTCACCGCACGTCCTCTCGCCAACACGACCGCACGACATCAAGCTACCAAGCCGGCCGATCTGCGGAAACGTCAAGGTGACAGGGTTGTTTCGCGCCGATGGTCCAGGGCAGGTAGCTGTTCAGGATCTCCTTGGTCGGCAGGTCGGTGACCAGGTGTCCTTTGCCGATCTCCGCGTACGCCACCAGCCGCCGCGCCTCGCCGTGCCGGCGCGCCAGGTAGGTGCGGTGGCCGGGCGTCGCGCGCATCTCGCGCATCGACCGCACGTAGGTGTCGTAGGCGTCCGGCGCCAGCCCGAAGCCCAGGCGTGCGTCGATCTCCTTCGCCAGGAAGATCTCGTCGAGTACGCAGGCGTGGATGCTCGCCACGTCGTCCGCGTCGCTGACGTAGTTGAGGACCGGGACGGCCGCACCGTTGTCGCGCAGGGCGGCGACGGTGGTCAGGTAGGCGCGCAGCGAGTGGTACAGCGCGGTGACCTGGATGACCGCGGTGGTGCGCCGCTCGGCCGCGAACCGGGCGATCGACTCGGCCTTGTCGCGCGTGTTGCGCGACTCGTGGCAGATCACCGGCTCGGCGTCGCTGCCCGCGCACCACTGCCGGATCACCTCCGGCGGGGCGTCGCCGCCGGCTCCGCCCACGACCACGAAGTCGCACGAACGGCCGCGGGCGATCGCGCGGTGCAGGACCAGGCCGGCCATCACCCGTTCGCGGTACTCGACCGGATCGTCCCCCTTCTGCTCGACGACGACGGCACAGCGGGCGGCCTCGCTGGCGGTCAGCAGGCCAGCGACGGGCGTGATGGGCATGCTTCGCTCCTCGACGTACTCATGCGACGACACAGAGTAACGGACCGCGCCGTGGTTGGTAGCGTGCGGCGGTGGGGTTCGAGGATTCGATGGAACACGTCGCCCGCGGCTTCGAGGTGATCGGCGTCGCGGTGCTGGTGGTCGGCCTCTTCTGGGCCGCCGCCGTCGCCATCCGCCGGTGGCGCGCCGGCGAGGGCCGCCGCGCCTACCAGACCGTCCGCGAGCTCTTCGGCGGGGCGCTGCTGCTTGGCCTGGAGGTGCTGGTCGCGGCCGACCTGATCCGCACGGTCGCGGTCTCCCCGACGCTGGAGAGCGTGGCGGTGCTCGGCCTGATCGTGCTGATCCGGACGTTCCTGAGCTTCTCGCTCCAGGTGGAGATCGACGGTGTACCCCCGTGGCGCCGCGCCCTGACCAGCGGCGCGACGGTGATGGCCCGGGCGGCCCGCACCTCCGCCCCGCCCACGCCTCCTGCCGATTGACGGCATATACCGACCGCCGGTACGTTGCTCGGCATGGCGATGCAGGAACCGACGTTCTTCATCCTCACCGCGCTGGCCGAGGAGCCGATGCACGGATACGGCGTGATGCGCGCGGTGAGCGACCTCTCCGGCGGGCGGCTGGCGCTGCGCGCCGGCACCCTCTACGCGGCGCTCGACCGGCTGACCGACGACGGGCTGCTCACCGTCGACCGTGAGGAGGCTGTCGACGGCCGGCTCCGGCGCTACTACCGGCTCACCGACGACGGCGTCGCCAGCCTGGAGGCGGAGGTGGCCCGGCTGCGGGCCAACGCGTCGCTGGCCGCCGCGCGCCTGCGCCGCTCCCGCCCCGGCCTGGCCTACGGGATCGGCTGACCCGGGTGGAGCCACTGGAGCGCGCCTACCGCCGGCTGCTACTGGCCTATCCGCGCCACTACCGGCGCGAGCGCGGTGCCGAGATCCTGACCACGCTGCTCGACGCGGCCGCGCCCGACCAGCGCCGCCCCACCCGGCGGGACGCGCTCGACCTGGTGATGGGCGGCCTGCGCCGCCGGTTCGCCATCCCGCGCGGCCCTCTCCCGGCGGCGGTCGCGATCATGGTCGCGCTGCTGGCGGCCCTCTTCGCCACCGCCGGCGCCGGCCAGCTGGCCTGGCGCGCGGCCACACCCCCGCCCGACCTGACCGACGCCCGCGCGGCCGTCGAGACGGCGATCCCGCTGCCGCCCGCCGGCGACCCCATCCGGTACGACCGCCACCTCAGCCTCGGCGCCGACGGTGCGGTCGTCCCCGCGCCGGCCGCGGTCGGGTACTCGTTCGCGGTGCCCGCGAGCACGGTGTCCACCGAGATCCGCGACGCGCGCGACCGGCTGCTCGCCGCCGGCTGGGAGGTCGACCAGATCCGCGACGACTACGGCGTGCTCACCTTCTCGGCCGCCCGCGGCGACCAGGTGGTCAGCATCGGCGGCTTCGTCGACGCGCCCGACGTCGCCGAACCCATCTGGGCCAACGTGCACGGGCGCACACCAGTCCTGTTCACCACGGGGATGCTGGCCGCCGGTGCGGCGGCCGCCGTCGCCGGGTGGCTGGTCGCCGGCTGGGGCATGCGGCGCGCCCGCCACCCGGACGGCCGCCTCCGCGCCGTGGTCACCGTCTTCGCCGGCATCGGCCTGCTGGCCGGCGCGCCGCTGCTGCTCGCCGCCGCCTACTACGGCGTGAACGCGGTCACCGCCGGCGGGTGGTCCCCGACGAACGTCCTCTTCCCGATCGTCGCCTTGGGCGCGGTCCGGCCGCTCGACATCTTCGCGGGCGCCTGGCTGCTGGCCGCCCTACTCGCCGCCGCCCTGCCGCCGCGCGGCTCCCGCGGGGTGCAGCCGTGGCGGCTCGGCCTGTGGACGGCCGCCGGCGCCCACCTGGCGTTCGCCGCCGCCTGGTGCCTGGTCGTCGGCCTCTACCTCGGCCGCCTCGCCGCCAGCGGCGGTGACCGTCACGGCATGCTCCACGGCGAGTACGACCCGAAGGAACTCGTGCCGTTCGGCATGACCGGCCTGAACCCGTTCACCTGGGTGTACGCCCTGGTGAGCCTGCTGTTCCTGCTGAGCTTCCTGGCCAGCCCCGGCCTGCTCAGCGTCTCGGTGCCACTGCTGGTCACCACCCGCCGCACGGTCGCCGCGGCCGCCGGCCGGACGGCGTGGCGGGTGCTGCTCTTCGCCGCGGTGACCGCGCTCGCCCTCCCGCTGGTGACGGTCACGCCACTGGGACGCGACGCCCTCACCTGGTGGCTCGACTGAGGCCGGCCGGACGCGGCGCTCTCCGCGTGGCCGGCGCGGAGACGGCGCTCTCCGCGTGGCCGGCCGCTGACGTGCGTGAATGAAAGGATCATGAAAGGGGCGCTGTGGTGTGATGGCGGTGTGACCGCTCCCGCCTCCTACCAGGTCGCCGCCGAGCAGACCGGCGGCGGCTCCCTGTTCGCCGGGATCGTCCTCATCCTGGCCACCATGACCACCGGCGTCGTGACCGGCGTCTTCGGCCTGTACGCGAACACGATCATGCCGGGCCTGGCCAAGACGGACGACCGCACCTTCGTCGGTGCGTTCCAGCAGATCGACCGCGCGATCATCAACCCGCTGTTCATGACGTTCTTCTTCGGCGCGCTCATCCTCACCGGGCTGGCCGGCGCGCTGCACTTCGGCGCGGCCGGGCGGCGGGCGCTGCCCTGGATCGCGATCGCGTTCGGCCTCTACCTGGTCGTCGTGATCATCACGGTGGCGGTGAACGTGCCGCTCAACGACGCCATCAAGGCCGCCGGCGAACCCGACCAGATCAGCGACCTGGCCCAGGTGCGCCGCGACTTCGACGAGGACCGCTGGCGGGCGTTCAACTGGGTCCGGGTCGTGCTGACCACCAGCTCGTTCGCCCTGCTCTGCGTCGCGCTGCTCCTGCACGGCCGCCGCCGCTAGGCGGTGTCCGGCGGGGCGCCGCTAGGCGTCCCGCCGGGTGTACTCGGCCGGCGCGAAGAACACCAGCACCGTCAGGTCTTCGGTGATGTCGGTGAAGCGGTGCTCCTCCCCCGCCGGCACCCACAGCACCGAGCCCGGACCCACGTCGGCGGTGCCCGAGTCCGCGGTCAGCCGGGCCCGGCCGGAGACGACCACGTACACCTCCTCCTCGGTGTGCGGGGCCTGGGTGTCCACACCGCCCACCGGGATGCAGTAGGTGCCCACGCTCAGGTCGGGCGTACGCAGGTCCTCGGTGTACCGCCGGCCCTCCCCCGGCTCGGGTGGCGTGAAGAGTCCGGCGTTCGACAGCACAAGCATGGGCCGAGGTTAGCGGTCACGAGGTCCGGGGTTCGTGGCGCATGACGGCGAGGTACTGGTGGTGGTCGTTCAGCAGCTCCCGGAGGCTGGGCCGCGGAGACCCGGGCTCGAACGTGTGCCCCGCGACCGCGATCGCGGTGAGGGCCAGGCCGGTGCCACCGAGCAGCAACGCGAGGTCCGCGGGCGTGTAGCAACGCAGGGTCTGGCTGATCCGGCGATCAGGGTCGGCCGCGTCCCACCACGTGTCGGTGGCCGTACAGGTGACGGGGTCGAACGTGGTCCGTTCGTAGAGCTCGTGCGCGTATCCCCGCTCCGGGTCGGGGAGCTTGTGCTCCTCGTCGCCGTCCCACCGGGCCCATACGAACGGGTTGTAGACGTCGACGAGCGCGACCCCGCCGGGTTTGAGCCACTCGCGGCTGATCCGCAGGAGGAGTCCGCGCTGGTCGGCGTCCGCGCCAACCCCGAAACCGTCCCAGTAGCAGACCGCGTCGAACAGCCGCGGCAGCCGCACCGCGTAGAAGTCCTCCCGCAGGACGGACAGCCGGCCGTGCCCGGCTTGGCGGGCGAAGTCGACGGCGTGGCGGACCCGATCGCTGATCTCCACGGCGGTCACGAGATGACCCGCGTCCGCCAACGCCGCGGCGGTGGTGCCGTAACCGCATCCGAGCTCCAACACCCGCATAGACCCTGATCCGCCGTACCGCCGTAGCAGGGCCGCCCGGCGATGGTCCCGATCCGTGATCCTCGCCTCCGCGTCGCCCCACCACGCACCCGTCTGCGAGTAGAAGGCATCGACCCAGTCCACGACAGCACCACACCACGACCGACCCGATGTCCGCCACTACCGCTGTGGCAGCGACCAGTCCACGCTCGTCGGGTCGGGGTACGGCAGCGAGTCACGCACCGGCACGTCGCGGAAGTAGGGATGGGAGCCGGGCAGCGCGAGCAGCACGACGACGATCGCCTGCCCCAGCCACATCACGGCGGTGACCAGCGCGTAGACCGGCACCCACCAGTCCGGGTAGGCGTCCACCTGAAGATTGCCGAGATTGTCCACACGGGACCACGCGGAGTCGTCCGTCAGGGCGGAGAACGCGTAGAGGCCGACGCACGAGGCGTAGACGAGGCCGAGGCCGCTGAGCACCCAGGTGGTGACGCGGGCGCGCTGGCGGCCACGCAGGTCGCCGACCGCGAGCGCGACCAGCGCCGCGGCGAACAGGGTCAGGCAGGCGGCCATGGCGCCGACGTCCCACCACAGGTTGCTGACCGCGACGTCGACCTCGGACCGGTCGAAAGCGGTCCGGCCCTCGGTCGCGCGCCGGAAGCGCTCGACGACGCCCGGAGTGGCCAAGAGGAAGGCGGCGGACGCGACGACCCCGACGACCGCCATGGACACCATGACCACGGCGGCGCCGGCGACCGAGGCCGGTCGCGGTCTGGCGGCGGCGACGATCCACGCGTCAGGCACACCTCAGTGCAGCACAGACCCATCGGGTACGCGGAACCCCTTCACCAAACCTTCGCAAGATCGCCGGTAGTCTGACCCCCGGGAGTTTCATGTGGACGGTCCGGGGGCATCGACCGCTGGACCGACCACTCCAGGAGGTTTCCCATGTCGACCCAGGCCGTCCTCTACGTCATCGCCATCATCTTCCTGGTGATCGCCGCCCTGCCGGTCCCCACCCGCGGCGTCAGGTTCGCGCTGCTGGGTGCCGCCGCGGCCCTGGCCGCCTACGCCTGGCCGGTCCTCACCGCCTGACTCGGTCGGGCGATGACACCGGGGATCTCGGCGAGCCGGCACGGCGGCCGACGACGCGGGAGTGCCCTATGTGGAGCATTGACGAAATGCCGGACCAGGCCGGCCGGGTGGCGGTGGTGACCGGGGCAACCGCCGGCATCGGGTTCGCCACGGCCAAGGCGCTGGCCGAGCGCGGGTGCCATGTGGTGCTGGCCGTGCGGGACCCGGTCCGGGGCGCCGACGCGGCGGCCCGGATCGGCGGTTCGACCCCACGGCGACCGGCGGCCAGTACTGCGGTCCGGGCGGGATCGGCGAGTTGAGAGGCAACCCGAAACCGGTCCGGGCCAGCGCCGCGGCGCACGACGAGGCCCTGGCCCGCGAGCTGTGGGTCGAGTCGGAACGGCTGACCGGCGTCGCCTACGGGCCGCCCCCGCGACAGGCCTGAGCCGATCGCGGCCGCGCGTCCGAGCGGTCGCGCGCCGTCCACAACGGGTCGTTGATCCGACTGTCGACCGGCAGCCGCGCTCTTCCGCACCGGCGGACAATGGCTCCGGAGCATCCGTTCATCTCGCGTGGCAGGGAGGCGACCGACGTTGACCACATCCCCGCCGCACGCCGAGCGCGACCGCTCGGACGCCGGCGCCGGGGCCCGGACGACCGGGCGTGTCCGGCCGCCCGACCACCCGCCAGTCCGGCGAGCGGCGCGGTGAGGCGGCTGTGTACCGCGACGCTGGGTTCCGGACGGCCGTCGAGGCTCTCGCCACGGCTTTCCGGGACGAGGCCGCCGCTACGATGCTGGTCGAGCGGCTCTATCACGACGGCCTGGCCATCGACCCCGAGTCGATAAAAGCGCTTCCGTCCGGTAACACCGGCGCTCGATTGGTCGAGGTGGTGCTTCGCAAGCGGACGGGGTCGCCGTCACCGCGCCGCCGCGTCGTCAAGCTCTGCCCACCGGGGCCATTCGGCCGCGAGCTTGAAAATCCCACGCATCTCGCGGCCCTCGACGAAGCCCCGCTCCCGTTCCGGGAAAGCCATCTCACCGAGACGGCCTTTTCGCCGGTTTTCTCCGACCGCGACTGGGTGGTCACGGGTCAGATGTTCGCGGCCGGCCGTCCACTGTCGTCGCTGCGCACCGAAGAGCAGATCGAAGCCTGCCGCACGATCCGGGAAGCGCTCCTGCGGCAGTGGACCGGCGACGACTACGACACCCGCACCGTCACCCTCGCCGCCCTGGTGCGCCGGGAGCTGCGCGACAACCTCGAGACGGGACGGTGGCTACACGGCTGGGCGCGGGGGCGATCGTTGCTCGACGCGCCGAGCGTGAAGGTCCCCGGTGAGGACGGCGCGCTGCCCAACCCGTTCCACCTCTTCGGGCCGGATTCGCCGGTTACCGGCCGCCAGGTGCGGCATCTCGTCGGCCGCGCCCACGGTGACCTGCACGCGGACAACATCCTGATCCCGGACCGGGACGGTGTGCCGCACCCGGCCGCGTTCCGGTTGATCGACCTCTCCACCTACGACGGGTTGGCGCCGCTCAGCCGGGACGTCGCCGCCCTGATGATGTCCCTGATCACGCCCCGCGCGGGTGCCTCGGGCGATCCCGACGTGCGAAACGCCCTCTTGGACTACCTGTTGACGGACCACGGGGACAAGGGCCTCGCCCGCCGGGTACCAGCGGTGATGATCGACATCGTCGACGTCCTGCGATCCGTCCAGGAGGACTTCGTCCGCGAGTTCGAGGCCGATTGGCATTGCCAGATCAAGGTTTCCTTGCTCGCCCAGGCCATGTTCCACGCCGCTTACGCCTCGGGGACGGACGGTGCGCGGTCGTGGTCGCTGCGCCTCGCCGGACGCCTCACCCGCCACTTGCTCGGCCCGGACGAGCCGGCTACCGGTTCGCCGCTCGTCGTGGCGTCCGCCTCCCCGGCCGCCGTCGAAGACGAGGCCACCATCGTCGACCGCGAACCCCACCGTACGGAGCTGCGCGACGCCCTCCTGGACGACCGCACGTCCATCGTGGTGGTCCACGGCCCCGCGGGCGTCGGAAAGACGGCCCTCGTAGTGGACGTCCTGGCCGGCTTGGGCCGGCTTCACGAGGACTCCGACCGCCGGGTGTGCTGGCACGAGGCCGCACTACTCACCGACGTCAGCATCCAGACGCTCATCGCGGACATCGAGGGCGGGATCGCCACGGGCGCCCAACACCTGTACGGCCCGAGGTCGCGCGCCCGCCTGGAGATCGCCCTCGACTCGCGCCGGGAAACCGTACCGCTGATCGTCCTGGACGCGGCGGAGCAGCTCCTCGACGCCGACCGGCGGATTCGCGATCCGGAGCTGGACCTGGCGCTGGAGACCATCGCGAATCGGCGGCAGAGCGCCGTGAAGGTGATCATCGCGTCGCAGACGCCGCCCGCGGCGCACGCGGACATCACCTGGCCCCGCAGCGCCCGTTCGATCGACATGTCCGGCCTCGAGCCCCGGTTTCTGCTCGACTATCTGCGCACGCTCGACCCCGACGGCCCGCACCGCGACCTCCGCCCATCCGACAAGGTTTTTCTGGAGGTACACGGACGCCTCGCCGGCAATCCCCGGCTCGCCGACCTTCTCCAAGCCCTGCTCACGCACGAACCGCAGACACTCGACGACCTGGCCGCGTGGCTCACCTCGCTGCCGGACGATGACGTCGGGCGGCGCCTCGTCAGGCGGCTGGCGGACCATCTGCCCACCGATCAGCAGTTGGTCGTCGAAGCGCTCGCCGCCTTCGGCATACCGGTCGAGGCGACGACCGTCGCGGCCGTCCTCGAGCCCGACCTTCCCCGGGACCGATGCGCGGAGGCGACGAACGCCCTTCTCGCCAGCCGCGTCATCCGGCGCAGGCGCGACGGTCGCCTCCAGGTTCCTCCGGCGGATGTCATGGCGATCCTCGACCGGATCGACCACGGTGACGGGTACGCCGAGCCGGGCCAGCACCCGACCTCGCTGGACCTGCTGCATCGTGCCGCGAACGAGCTCTACACGCACCAGAAGGACGACGACGACGTGCATACCGTCGGCGATCTGGACATGCACTTCGCGCAGCTCGACCTCTACATACGTGCCCGCATGTTCGGGCCGGCCCACGAGCTCATCGCCTCGATGGACACGATGCTGCGACGGTGGGGCTCCGGCGCCCTGCTACGGCGGCAACGCGAGGCGGTCCGCGCCCACCTCGGCGACGACGAGGAGGCCACGATGGAAAACCTCACCGCGCTGGGTGACATCTACTCCTCGGTCGACGAGCCGGACGCGGCCGATCAGGCGTTCCGGGAGGCGCTGGACATCGCGCGGCGGGAGACCGACCGGGACGCCATGCGCGCGATCTACCTGACCATGGGCACCCGGTACTGGGAACACGACGAGATTGCCGCGGCGCGAGAGCACTTCGGCCGGGCGCTGGCCCTGGCGGAGGACGAGTACGACGACGGGGACCGCGCATTGGCCCTTGAGGGCCTCGCCGACTGTGACCAGCAAAGCGGCGCCTACTCCGAAGCGATCCGCAAGGCGGAGGAGGCGCTGGCCATCGCGCGGGAAAGCGGCTCGGAACGCATCGTCGACCTTGCCCTGAAGCTGGCCCGTTGGCGGACAGAATGCCTCGAGCTGACCGAGGCGGCGGACAAGCTGGCGATCGCCGACATCGCCACGGACGACGTCGACCGCTCCCGCCGCGCGGAATACCTCAACGGACGAGCGGACCTCCTGCTCCGGCGTGGGCGCTACCGCGACGCGGTGATGTACGCGCACCTGGCCGTGACCGAGGCCGAGGAGCAGCGGGATCCGGTGTCACTCCTGCATACCCTGACCACGCTGGCCCTGGCTCACCTGCATCAGGGCGATGATCACGAGGCCGCCCGCCAGATAACGCGAGCGATGCGCTACCGGGAAAGCGGCCGTCAGCTCGGCACCATCGCGCTGCGCGCGCTCACCGCTTTCCGGATCGGTCATCGCGCCACGGCCGCGGACTTCTTCCTCCGCCTCGCCGACGAGGCACAACGCCGCATCGAACATGACGCGCAGGACGTTGCGGCGTGGGACTTCCGGGGTCTGGCCCGCTGCTTCGCCGTGGCGCGGGGCCGGACGGACGAGATCGCGGCGGCACAGGCTGCCTTCCGGCGAGGCGCGGCGCGACCGGACGAGGCCACGCCGGGACGAGACTGCCGCCTCGCCTTCCTCACCCGGCAGCTGGCCGCCGTCGCCGACCGGCCCGCGGACCTGCTGCCTGTTCTCGACGACCTGGCGGTCAGCCGGCCATGTCCGGAGAGTCAGCCTCGCTGACATCACCGGCGAGCCAGCCCGCCTCCTGCATCCGCACGATGGCCTCGAGCCGGGTCCGCACGCCCAGTTGCTCGTACACCGCCCGCAGGAGGCGGTACATGGCCCGCTCCGAGTAGCCCGCCTCCTTGGCCAGCGCGGCCATCGTCCGGCCCGCGGAAAGGCTCCGCAACCAGGCGATCTGCTCTCCCGACAACCCCACCTGGCTCGCCGTGACGGGCTGCCGTGTCGCGGAAAGCGCACTCGCCACCGCCGCGGGCATTATCGCCTCCCCTTCGATCGTCGCGGCGACCGCGCGCTCCACCGCGCGTACTGTCGCCTGTCGGGAAAGCACCGACCGCGCACCGAGCCGCACCGCGCGTGCCCCGGACCCGGCGGAGTCGTCGGCGGTCACCGCGATGACCAGAGGTCGCGGCCTCGACCGGCACAGCGTGCCAAGCAGATCCCAGTCGTCGGCAGACAGAACGGATAGCAGCACCAGACTGCGCCGTCGGTCGCGCGCCCACGCCACGACGTCGGTCGGCGTGTGCACCTCAACTCCATGGTTGGCCAGGATGGCGGCGATTCCATATCGGTAGACCGGCATTGGGTCGATGACCGCGAGCGGAACGGTCACCTTCAGTCAATACCTCCGTGTGGTGCCGCATTGGCGCCTGCCCACGCCGCAGACAGGTGCTGCTCAGCCTAGACACCGGTCCACTCCGCGCGACGCCCCGGGCAGGTTTCCGCCACCAATCCGGTCAGCAATCTGCCGATGCCAGGCATGGACCGGCGATCCGGCCGTTTCTAGCGTCGGGGTAGGTAACCGCGCGGCCGGGAGGTTCAGGTGGTTCCCAACGACGAATCCGGACGGCGCATCTACCGACCCGTCAGACGAACTCGGAAACCCTCGCCCGAAACAACGCCGCTCACCGAGGCCAAGCGCCAGGCCATCCTGCGCGTAATGAACCAGTACCGCCGCTTCGGCCCAAAGCAGGTCCACGCCGAACTGCGCCGCACCCGGCACGACATCACCCTCGTCATGGTGCGCACCGTTTTCCAGCAACTCGGACGGCGGGAGAGCCGCCTGCCCCGCATCTTCCGACGCTGAGCGATCGGTCGGAATACCATTCACGATCAATCAGACGTCGGCGAATACCTGTCAGCGCTCCGTCACCCGCCCGCCGGCCACGTCGAGGCGGCGGGTGGTGAGCACGGCGTCGAGCATCCGGCGGTCGTGGGTGACCAGCAGGAGCGTGCCGGGATACCCGGCCAGCGCCGACTCCAGCTGCTCGATGGCGGGCAGGTCGAGGTGGTTGGTGGGCTCGTCCAGCACCAGCAGGTTGACACCACAGGCCTGCAACAGCGCCAGCGCCGCCCGGGTCCGCTCGCCGGGTGAGAGGGTCGCGGCGGGCCGGAGCACGTGTGCGGCGTTCAGGCCGAACTTCGCCAGGAGCGTGCGGACCTGCGCCGGCGCCAGGTCCGGGGTCTCCGCGCCGAACGCGTCCAGGAGCGTGTCGCCGCCGTGGAAGAGCCGCCGCGCCTGGTCGACCTCGCCGACCACCACACCCGGGCCGAGCCAGGTGCGGCCCGCGGTCAGCTCGACGCGTCCCAGCAGCGCGGCCAGCAGGGTCGACTTGCCGGAGCCGTTGGCACCGGTGATCGCCACCCGGTCGGCCCAGTCGATCTGGAGGTCGACCGGGCCGAGGGTGAAGTCCCCGCGGCGTACCTGCGCGGCGTGCGCGACCGCCACCACCGCCCCGGCCCGCGGAGCGGCGGAGATCTCCATCCGCAGTTCCCACTCCTTGCGGGGCTCCTCGACCACTTCCAGGCGCTCGATCAGCCGCTCGGTCTGCCGCGCTTTCGCCGCCTGCTTCTCGCTCGCCTCGGACCGGAACTTCCGCCCGATCTTGTCGTTGTCGCTCGCCTTGCGGCGGGCGTTGCGCACGCCTTTGTCCATCCAGGACCGCTGGGTACGGGCGCGCTCCTCCAGACCGGAGAGCGTGTCGGCGTACTCCTCGTACTCCTGGCGGGCGTGGCGCCGGGCGACCTCTCGCTCGTGCAGGTAGACGGCGTAGCCGCCGCCGTAGGCGCGCACCTGCCGCTGGGCCAGGTCGAGCTCGACCACCCGGTTTACGGTCCGGGTCAGGAACTCGCGGTCGTGGCTCACCACGACCGCGCCGGACCGCAGCCCGGTGACGAACGCCTCCAGCCGCTCCAAACCGTCGAGGTCGAGGTCGTTGGTGGGCTCGTCCAGCAGGAAGATGTCGTAGCGGCTGAGCAGCAGCGAAGCCAGGCCGGCGCGGGCCGCCTGGCCGCCGGACAGCGCCGTCATCGGCCGGTCCAGGTCGACGGCGAGGCCCAGCCCGGCGGTGACCTGGTTCGCGCGCTCGTCGAAGTCGGCGCCGCCGAGGGCGATCCAGCGCTCGAGGCTCACCGCGTACGCGTCGTCGGCGCCGGCCTTCCCCGCCACCAGCGCATGGGTGGCGTCGTCCAATGCGGACTGTGCCGCGGCCACGCCGGTCCGCCGCGCCAGAAACCGACCGACCGTCTCGCCAGGTCGCCGCTCGGGCTCCTGCGACAGGTACCCGATGGTCGCGGTGGGCGGGCTGACGAGCAGCGTGCCGTCTTCCGGAGTGGCCAGGCCGGCGAGGATGCGCAGCAGGGTGGATTTGCCGGCGCCGTTGGCGCCGACCAGCCCGATCACGTCGCCGGCGGCGACCACGATGTCCAGTCCGGAAAACAGGACACGTTCGCCGTGTCCCGCCGCTAGACCTTTGGCGACGAGCGTTGCGGTCATCAGGATCCGAGTACCTCAGAGCTAGGGCCGGCTGGCGGCGATTGGATCACACCGTACCGCCGGCACCGCTCGGCCTCGCGAGTGCGCCCGGCCCGCCGCCGGTACCCAGACCGGATGCAAGTATAATGACAACCGTTTTCAGAAAGGAGGCCCACGCATGAGTCCCAGCGCCGATGTCCGGCCGGCCGTGACGGTGCTGTCCGGGTTGTGGACCGGCGCCACGTACGCGGTCGCGCGGGCGCTGCTCGCCGCCGACCCGTCCCTGCTGCTGGTCCGCTACGACCTCACCCGGACCGGCTACCTGCGCCATGTCATGAGTGCCGACCGGGTGGACGAGCGGCGCGGCGTCCTGCGCGATGGCGACATGTCGCTCACCCTGCGGGACGAGATCCTGCCCGCCCTGGCCCGGCTGGCCCGCGCCCGTCCGCACCGGCACGTGGTGCTCATGCCGCCCGCCGTGGTCGAGCCGGAAGCGGTCGCCGCCGCCGGCACCGGTTGCCTGGTCGACGGTGTCCCGCTGGCCGATCTGGTCCGCGTCGACTCGTACGTCACGGTGGTCCACGGCGACTACCTGCTCGACGCGCTGGCCAACGGATCCGACCTGGTCACGCTCGGCGTACAAGCCGGCGACGCCGACCACCGGTCACTGGCCGACGTGGTCGTGCGGCAGATCGAGTACGCCGACACGCTCGTGCTGTGGGGCTCGCGCACCGGCGGCCCGTTCGACACCGCACACCCCCGCGCCCTGCTGCGCCACCTGGCGCCCTGGTCGGCACACCTGCACCTGGCCGACGACCGGGTCGACGCCACCGACCTCGCCCAGCGGCTGCTCCACTCCCGCCGGCACCGCTGGGATGTCCCGGGCACGCTCGCCCGCGGCCTCGAGGGGTTCGCGCTCGGCCTGCACGCGCCGGACCCCTCGTCCGACGTCGTCTCCGCGGTCTTCCGGGCGTGCCGCCCGTTTCACCCCCAGCGGTTGCACGAGACGCTCGAGGCGCTCGGCACCGGCGTGCTGCGCTCCCGCGGCCATCTCTGGCTCGCCAGCCAGCCCGACGTGGTGGTCGGCTGGGACTTCGCCGGCGGCGGGCTCGCCATGAGGACCCTGGGGCGCTGGCTGGCCGCGACCCCCGAGGAGCGGTGGCATCAGTTTTCCGACCAGCGCCGCCTCGCCGCATCGGTGGAATGGCACCCGTACTACGACGACCGGCATCACCACCTGGCCTTCATCGGCATCGACCTCGACACCGCCCGCCTGCACCGCACACTGACCCGGTGCCTGCTGACCGACGCCGAACTCGCCGGCGGCGAGGCGACCTGGCGCGGATACCCCGATCCCTTCGCCGGCTGCTTCGCCCTCCCCGACGCGGCCGCCCACAGCCCCGCGGCCGGATATCCATGAGCCCGCCGCCGGCGACAATGACCGTCCACTCACCACTATCTGTTGGCGGCGTGGTACTCCTCCACGATCGCCGCGGGAATCCGGCCCCGCTCCGACAGCGCCTTACCCTGGCTGGCGGCCCACTCACGAATGGCCTTGTTTTCACTCCGGGCACCGGGCCGCCGGCCACTCACGGTTTCTCGCCGCCCGGGCGCGGACGCCCCCGACCGGCCAAGGCGCGTGCCGGCCTCCTGGTACGCCGACAGCAACGAACGGAGCTTGCCCGCGTTTCGACCCGATAGGTCGATCGAATAGTCGACCCCGTCGATGCCGAACCTGACCGTCTCGTCAGCGACCTTACCGTCGATGTCATCGATCAGAGTCTCGATAACCTGACGCGCCACGACCCACACCTCCACACAATGGTTTCCGGGAAGACTACTCCTATTTCCCCGGCTGGTCGTCTCCGCTGACAATTGGCAACATAAATGTCGGCTGTCGCCGCAACCTCGAAACCTCGATTCAAAAGCAGACCTGAGCTACCGCGACGTCCGCCGTGGTCCATACCGTCGCTCCCGCGGCCTCACCCGTCCGCCGCTGGTCCCGCTCACCCCTCCCGCCCTGCTCTCAAGAGGGCAGCCCTGTCACGGTCTGGGCGCGGTTTGCGTGACCGGGCGCCATGAGCTGATTGGCTGTCGACCTGGGCGCACAGACGGAGCAGCTCGACAGCTCGGCGTGAGTGCGGCCGGCAGCGGGATCGGTCAGGCCGCGCGAGCGGCGGTCTGGACCACGAAGGTGGGGGTCTGCGACGGCGCGAGACACCTCTCGGGCTTGTCCCGCGGACCCGGCAGTGGACGGCCGGGGATTTCGGCGAGCGCTGCGAGCCGCCGGCCGGGAGCGGTGCCCGCGGGAGCATACGGTCCGCCGCTGACGCGGACATGGGCGAATATGCCTCGACCTAATGCCAGCACGGGCGGCGACCCTGGCCCCGAAAGGTCTCCAGGCCGCGGACCGGGTCGGGACGAAGCCGAGCAGCTCGTTAAGACCAGGTCGTGACCCCGGCGGACGTGGATTCGCTCCGAGCCGCTGGCCAGACCAGCAGCAGCGACTAGGGTCGTCGGAGAACGCGGCGCCGACGACGAGGACTGCGATGACCTTGACCGACGAAGACGTCGCCCTCGACGCGGCGCTGGACCCGCTGGTCCTGGCGCTCGACATCGGCTCCACCGCCACCCGTGGCGGCGTGCACGACGCGTCCGGCAGGCGGGTCCACGGCCTGCACCACAAGGTGCCGCACGCCTTCACGGTCGCGCCCGACGGCACCTCGGTCATCGACCCCGACCAGGTGACCGCGGAGGTCGAGCAGGTCCTCGACGCGGTGACCGGCGAGCGGCGGCTGAAGACCCGCGTCGCCGGTGTCGCGCTGGACACCTTCGCCGCGTCCCTGATCGCGGTGGACGCGGCCGGCCGCGCGCTCACCCCGTGCCTGACCTACGCCGACTCGCGCAGCGCCGGCGCGGTCACCGCGCTGCGGGAGGAGCTCGACGAGCACGCGGTGCAGCAGCGCACCGGCACCCGCCTGCACACCAGCTACCATGCCCCGCGCCTGCGCTGGCTCGCCGCCGCGCAGCCGCACGTCGTCGCCGGTGCCGCGTCCTGGTGGTCGCTGGGCGAGTACGTCCTGGCCCGCCTGATCGGGCACCCGCTCGCCGGGACGTCCACGGTGGCGTGGACCGGCCTGCTCGACCGCCGCACCGGCGAGCTCGACGCCGAGCTGCTCGCCGCGGCGGGCGCCGGCCCCGGGCAGCTGTCCTCACCGCGGGACCCGACACAGCCCGCGACTCCGGTCGCCCCGGCGCGCTGGCCCGCCCTCGCGCGGGCCGCGTGGTTCCCGGTCATCACCGACGGCTTCGCCAGCAACGTCGGGTCCGGGGCGACCGACGCCACGGTGCTTACCGCGGCGACGGCCACCAGCGGTGCGCTGCGGGTGCTGCTCGACGGCCCCGCCGATCCCCTGCCGTTCGGGTTGTGGAACTACCGGGTCGACGCGGCACGCACCCTGCTCGGCGGGGCGATCAACGACGTCGGTCGCGCCGTCAGCTGGGCGCAGGAGACGTTGCGACTCAGCCCGGCGCTCGCCGCCGTGCTCACCGCACCGCCCAGCGACACCACCCCGCTCGTGCTGCCGTACCTCACCGGTGAACGCGCGCCGGGCTGGGTCGGCGAGGCACGCGCCGTGCTCGGCGGGGTGTCGGCGGCCACGGACGCCGACGCCATGTTCCGCGGGATCGTCGAGGGCGTGGCCATGACCTACGCGCGCGTCGCCGACGAGCTGCGCCCGGCCGCACCGCAGATCGTGCAGGTCGCCGCGGCCGGCCGGGTCAGCAACGACCAGCCCGAGTGGCTCCAGATCCTCGCGGACGTGCTCGGGCGACCCGTCACGCACGTGACCGGCCGGCGCACCACGCAGCGAGGCACCGCGCTGCTCGCCCTCGACCTGCTGGCACCGGACGCCCCGCGCGCGCCCCGGACCACCGGGACGACGTACGAGCCCCGGCCCGCGCACGTCGAGCACTACGCGGCGAGGCGCGCGCGGTTCGCCAAGGTGTACGACGCGCTCGTGCGCGGCTGAGGACTGACGCGGCCAGGGTGTGTCCTCTTGTCCGGGCAGGATGAGAACGCCACTGTCCGGGACGGGTGATTCGCTCCCGCCCCGGACAGGCGGTGGTCAGGAGGCGGTGCAGACCGGGGTCAGGCCGGTGGCCGCCCCGGTGCCCTGGAAGCCGAACTCGGTGGTCTGTCCGGCGTTCAGCCGGCCGTTGTAGCTCACGTTGCCGAACTGCACGGCGCCGCTGTTGCCGCTGCGGTTGGCGTTCCAGGCGTTGGTCACGGTGGCTCCGGACGGCAGGGTGAGCCGGACGTTCCACCCGTTGATCGGCGCGGTGCCGGCGGTGACCCGCACGGTGGCGACGAAGCCGCCGGTCCAGGAGTTCAGCGAGACCGCGGCTGTGCAGCCGGCGGTCGGGGTGGGCGACACCGTGGGTGACACGGTCGGCGACACCGTCGGCGAAACGGTCGGTGACACCGTGGGCGACACCGTCGGCGACGTCGTGTTGGTGGGGACGCGGCCCTTGTTCAGCTCGTCGAGGACCGCGTGGTAGGCGGCCTTCTTCTGGTAGTTTCCGCTGCTGCCGGTGAACAGCAGGCCCCGCTCCGAGGCGCGCCACGACTCGCTGTCGGCGATACCCCAGACGGTGATGCCGGTGCAGCGCGCGACGTTCAGGCAGGCCCGGACGACCTTGCGGTAGTTTTCCGCCTGGCCGGCGCCGATGTCGTTGTTGCTCAGGTCGTCGTCGATGTCCAGCTCGGTGATGTGCACCTCGACGCCCAGGTCGGCGAAGCGCTGGATGTTGGCCTGGAGGTCGTCGGTGATGATGCTGTTCGGGTTGTCGTTGAAGTGCGCCTGGAACCCGACGCAGTCGATGTACTGCCGGTAGTTGCGGACGATGTCGTACAGCGCGTTGGCCTTGCGGTTCTGCGTGCCGCCCCGGACCGTCAGGCCCTCGACGTCGTAGTCGTTGATGCACAGTTTCGTGGTCAGCCCGCCAGCCTGCACGACCTGCTTGGCCCGGATGAACGAGTCCCGGATGACGTCGGTGTCGCCGGTGTCGAAGAAGTCACCGTCGCCGTTCGCGTCCCGGTTGAGGGTGTGCGGCCACTGGGTGCGGCGGTTGCCGGTGTTGTTGTCGTCGAGCGCCTCGTTGACGACGTCCCAGTACGCGATCCGGTTGCCCCAGCGGTTGAGGGCGTTGCCGATGAACGTGTTCAGCGTCGCCTGGTTGGCGCCCTGGAGCGAGCCGGCCTGCGAGTGCCACACCAGCGTGTGGCCGCGTACCAGCATGTTGTTGGTCTGGGCGTAGTTGACCAGGGTGTCCGCGTTGCCGGTGTTCTGAAGCCCACCGCTCGACGTGGCGATCGTGGCGGGCTTCATGTCGTTTTCGGGAGTCAGCTGGTTGAACTCCTGGCCGACGATCGAGCTGAGCCGGCCGGGTGAGGCGGCGACGCCGAAGAACAGCCCGGCGTTGGCGGCCGCGGCCCGCAGCGTGGTCTCGGCAGCGGCGGCCGGGCCGATGGACTGGATCGCCGCGGCGCCGCCGACCAGCAACAACACGGCCGCGGACAAAGCTACGCTGGTGACTTTTTTGCGCTGTCTCGGGCTGCTGTTCACGGGACCGTCCTCAGTGCTTGGCGTCATGTGATCGGCGCTCATATATGTCTGCCGAAGGGCAGTATCGATACCCGCGGGCCGCGCTGTCAACAATTTCCGGAACTGTTCCGGAAGCGTTCAGGAGAGCAAAGGGGCCTACTTGTGCAGGTAGGAGAGGCGCGCGACCGACGAATGGGCGCCCGGCCGCGCCCCCTTTCGACACTCAGGTACCGGAATGCGCCGACCTTTCGAACGCCTACGCCGCGCGAGCGACGGCGAGTTCGCCGGCCGGGTCCACCGCCTGCCGGCGCACGCCCCGGACGACCAGGTAGCCGACCATCCAGAACTCGCCGACGGAGGCGGGGTACGCGAGTGCCTCGGCGAGGACGTGCGCGTCCGGGGCGAGGTACCTGACGAACGCGCTGAGCACGTAGCCGAACCCGCCGCCGACGAGGATCCAGCCCAGGGCGCGGGGCATCCAGCCCGAGCGCAGTACGCACCAGCCCATGGGTACGAGCCACAGGCCGAAGAACAGCCCTCCCACGGCCCACATGTTCTCGCTGATCAGGTACAGGACGTGGGCGGTGGCCGCCGCGTCGCCGAACGGGTCGGCCGCGACCTGGACCGCCGTACCCAACAGGGCCGCGCTCACCAGGCCCACGACCGCGTTGACCAGCCCGAAGGCGGCGATGCCGCTGGCCGCCACGCGGTCCACGGTGCGAAACAGGCGGTAGAACCAGACCGCGGCGAGGGCCTGGACGACGACCATGAGCAGCTCCACGGCAACGATCGCGCGGGCGAGCGACTCGCGCGTGACCAGGTTGGCCAGTGTCGCGTCGGGGTCGTCGGCCGTGTAGAGCCGCGGCAGGAGGACGAGGTAGAAAGCGACGCCGGTGATGGCCATGCCGAGGTAGAGCAGCCCGGTCTCGCGGGCGGTACGTACCAACGGGTGCACGACTCCTCCTTGACTTCGGACGCGTGGAGTCAGGCCATGAGACGGATGCCTCACGCGCCATGTACAACAAACTTGACATCTCGAAGGTAAAGCAGTCGCGACATGATGTCAATAATTTGTGACACCACCAGCGCCCAGGCTACATCTGCTCCGCCAGCTCGTTCGCGGTTTCGACGGCGATGTCGATGGCTCGGGCCGCGAGTGGCGACCGGGTGCGTCCGGCCGGCCAGTACAGGTACCACGTGCTGGTGGGTGACGGTCGGAGCCGGTGGATGCTGAGCTGGTCGTCCGACCAGGCATCGGATCCGTGGAGGGCGAGCCACGGCAGCACCGCCGAGCCGATGCCCGCCCGCACCATCGACACGACGGTTTCGTGGCCGGCCGTGCGGAACACGATTCGTGGCCGCGCCCCGTCGCCGGCGAGCACCCGCTCCAACCATCGTTGGTGGTAGTTGGGCGGCCAGGCGACCATCGGTGCGCCGTCGAGCTGCTTCACCCGCACCGCACCGTCGGGAAACGTGCCGGCGCCGGCCACCAGGAGGTACGGCTCGTCGAGCAGCTTGACGTACTCGACGTCGCCGTCGATCCGGGCGTAGTGGAACAGCAGGTCGAGGTCTCCGATCCGCGGATCCTCCGGCCCCACCTCGGTCAGCCTGATGTCGCAGCCGGGGTGCTCGCCGAGCAGCCGGCGGACGACAGACGGCAGGATCAGCTTGGACGCGCCCTGGAAGGTGCCGATGTCGATCCGGCCGTTGCCCGCCCGGAAGCGGTCGACGGCGTCGGCCAGCCTCTCCGCCTTCGCCAGCAGATCGCGCCCGTGGGCCAGGACCACCTCGCCGAGCGGAGTGATCCGCACCGGCCGGGGACCTCCGGGCCGGTCGAAGACGGCACCGCCGACGGCCTTCTCCAGCGCGGCGACCTGCTGGCTCACCGACGACTGGGTGTAGCCCAGCCGGGCCGCCGCCCGCCCGAACGTGCCTTCCTCGGCGATGGCGACCATGGTCCTCAGGTGGCGCAGCTCGACGTCGACCACGAGTCACAGCATAGGCGAGAGCGATCAACCCGATCGGTGGTCATCGCCTTCCCCGATGCACCGCCGGCCCCCGTCCGACCCTCCTCGATCGCGCGCCCGCACCGGTAGGTGAGGTTTCGTTGTCGAGAGATGGACCGGCCAGAAGAAGGACTTTCATCGGTCCGCCGCCGGCAGGCGGCGATCTTCCAGCGGATGCGGGTCGAACGGCCGACCTGATGGATCAACCACCGTGGATACGCTGCCGGTACCGACCAGACCACGATAGGAGGGGTCTGATGCGCCGGATCGCGACCACCCTGATGCTGTCCCTCGCCCTGATCCTCACGCTCTCACCGGCGACCACCGCCGCCGCGGACACCGGTCTCACGGTGAACGCCCGATGGGCCCTGCTCAGCGACGACCCCGCCACGGTGGTGCTGGTCGGCACGTACACCTGCGGCCCGTTCCCCGGCGGTGTCCCCGACCGCGGCGTCATCGACCTGGGGGTCGACCAGCGCGTCAACGGCGCGACCCGCCGCGGCATCGGCTACCTCACGCCGACCGTCTGCGACGGCGCTCCGCAGTGGTTCGCGGCCGGCGTGTCCACCGTGGACGGCACCGCCTACCGCCGCGCGACCGCGACGTGGAGCGCCTCCGGCTACGTCGAGGGACCGGACGGCGTCCAGCACGGCTCGGTGCCGCCCACCACGATCCAGATCCGCTGAACCGGCGCGCCTCCCGGATCACCCGCCCCGCCGTGCAACGCGACGGGCCCTCGGCTTCGTGTTGAGGGGGTGAGCGGGGAGGGTCGGTTGACATTCGAGGAGTACGTGGCGGTGCGGTTGCCGGCACTGCTGCGGCAGGCGACGGTGCTGGCTGGCGATCCGCACGCGGCCGAGGACGTCGTCCAGGACGTGCTGGTCAAGGCACAGCCGAGGTGGGCGCGGATCCGCGAGCTGGACATGCCGGACGCGTACCTGCGCAAGATGATCGTGAACGAGTTGCTCTCCGCCCGCCGCCGGCTCGCCGCCGCGCGCCGCCGGGAACGGGTCCACTGGCCGGCACCGGACCAGGACGGCGCCGACATGGTCGTGCAGCGCGAGGCGATCTTGCAGGTGATCCGCGCTCTCCCGGTTCGCCAGCGCCTCGTGATCGCTCTGCGCTTCTACGAGGACATGGCCGACAGCGACATCGCCGCGCTGATGGGCTGCTCCGAGGGGACGGTTCGCAGTCAAGCCTCGCGTGCGCTGGCCAAACTGCGCGAGATCGCCACGCTCCAGCCGGTACGGGAGGACGAATGATCGACACCGACGCCATCCGAGGCGCCTTCGCCGCCCTCGCCGACCAGGCCCCTCCCCCGGACCGGATCCGCGCCTCGCTGGCCATCCGCGCGCGGCGGCACCGCCAGCGTCGACTCGTTCTCCGGCTCGCCGGCGCCGGTGCGGCCGCGGCCACGACCGGCGTCGCGGCGGCGGGAGTGTGGCGCCTCACCCGGCCGACCGAGCCGGCGTTCCCGGTGCTGCACGCCGGTCCCGGTGGCGGCTGGTCCCGGGTCCCCCTGCGCTTCCGCCCGGCGTGGCTGCCGCACGGCTACGGCGAGGGCCAACGCTCGGTCGTCGTGGACGGGACACAGGCACCGGTCCTCTCGCGGACCTGGCAGCCGGGCACGCCGGACCAGCTGATCTCACTGCTGATCGGCTCGCACCCGTCGCTCGAAGCCGACCGGCCGAGCGGCCGGGCGACCACCATCGACGTCGGCGGTGTGCCCGGCGAACTCGTCCAGGTCGGGGACCAGCCTCCCGCCACCCACCTCACCTGGCAGCCGCCCGGCCAGCCACGGCTGATCGTGAGCGTGCTGACCGACGACGGCGCGGACGCCCAGCAGGACGTGGCCGTCCGCGTCGCGCGTTCGGTGCGGCCCGATCCGGGACACACCTGGGTCGGTCCCCGCTTCGGCTGGCTGCCACCGGACTTCGCCACCGTCCCCTGGCGGCTGCAACAAGGCTTCGACGACGCGAGCTGGGCCCAGCACGTGGCCGTCGACGCGGCCGACGGGCGGCAGCTCCTCATCACCATGGGCAGCAGCGCGTCGAGCCGGCTGGAGAACACCTTCGCCACCACGCCCGTCCGCATCCGCGGGTTGAGTGGCTGGCAGGTGCCGGAAAACCGGCAGGTCTTCCTGACTTTTCCCGACGGCGTCGAGGTGTTCGCGCAGCTCGAAGACGGACCCGACCGCGAGCAGACCATGCCCGACCTGATCCGGATCCTCGAGGAGTTCGAGTTCGGACCATGGCCGGACATGAGCTGGATCGGTGGACGCTGAGGATCAGACGACCGGGCCGAGGCTGTACGGCGCGTTGTTGTCGGACTGTCCAATTTGCGTGCATCGGATTCCGTATCCCGCGACCGGAGCCGCCGCCCGCTTCCGTCAGAACCGCGCCGCGCTTCGCCGCGGTTCAGGACCCGGTCGGCGTGGGGGGCTCGCCGAGACCGGCTTGCCGAGCCCGCACGATGGCTTCGGCCCGATCGGCGACGTGTAGCTTGGCGAAGATGTTCGAGACGTGGTTTCGGGCGGTCTTGGGCGCGATGAACAGCTCCCGGGCGATCGCCGCGTTGCGGTAGCCTCTGGCCAGCAGGTCCAGTACCTGGCGTTCTCGGTCGGTCAGTTCCGGAAACACGGGCGCGCCGGCTTCGTTCGCTCTGGAGTCGAAGTACCGGCGGACGTGCTCGACGATTCCCTGGGCCCATGATGAAGTCGCCGTCGTGGACAGCGGCGACGGCGCGGGCGAGCTCCGCGCGGCCGGCGCTCTTCAGCAGGTAGCCGTGTGCGCCCGCGCGGATGGCGTCGAAAACCAACTCGTGGTCTTCGAACATGGTCAGCACGAGCGTCCGGATGTGCGGGCTCGTTTTGGTGATCCGGCGGATGGCTTCGATTCCGCTCGCCTCCGGCATCTGAAGGTCCATGATGACGACGTCGGGCTGAAGCCGGTCGGCGAGGTCGACCGCCTCCAGGCCGGTGCCGGCCTGCCCGACCACGTCGACGCCAGGTGCCGAGGCGAGCAGCGCCTGAAGGCCTTCTCGGACCGCGGGGTGGTCATCGGCGACGACCACGCGTAAGGGCTCGCGGCTCATCGCCGTGCTCCTTTGGTATGTGCGGCGCGGATCACTGGTTTTTCCAGTCTTCCGCTGTCGTTGTCCCGTCGTCATGGTGCTGTTGTCCCGTTCCGGGGCGCGACCGCGGGTTCGCGCCCACGGCCGGGCGACGCGTCGGCAAGGGGATGCGGATTCGCACGGTCGTGCCGTGGCCCGGTCGGCTGTCGACGCTGAAGGCGCCGCCAAGCTCGACCGCGCGGTCCTGCATCGAGGTGAGGCCGACTCCTTCTGGCGGGTCGGCGGGGAGCCCGGCACCGTCGTCCGCCACCTCCACCACGAGGTCGTGGCCCGCCTCGAGCCGGACCCGGCAGGTGCTGGCGGACGCGTGGCGAACGACGTTGTTCATGGCCTCCACGGCGATGTGGAACGCCGCCACCTCCACCGCGGCGGGTAGCCCGTCGAGATGGCCGTCCTGTTCCACGGTGATCGTCGGGGGTGTGCGCGCGCCGGTGCCGGACTTGGCGAAGTAGGTGGCTCGCTCCTCGATCGCGGCTTTGAGCCCGAGCTGGTCGAGCGCCGGTGGGCGGAGGCCGTCGACGAGTCGGCCGATGTCGGCGATCGCTCGACGTGTGCCGTGCAGGAGCCGGCCCACCAATGCTTCCGCCTCGCCCGGCGCGGAACGGATCAGGTCTTGGGCGACCTCCAGCTGCATAGCCGTGGCGGCGAGCGAGGGGCCCAGTCCATCGTGTAGGTCGCGGCGCAGCCGGCGGCGTTCCTCCTCGCGGGCGCTCAGGAGCCTCGACCGTGACCTTTGGAGGTCCGTGGCGAGCAGCAGCGTGTACCCGGTGATACCGACCTGGCGGGCGAGCTCGTCCAACAGCCGTCGGTCCGCCGCACCGAACGCCTCACGGCCGGCTGCCACGCTGAGATGCAGCTGCCCGAGTCGTCGGCCGGCGTAGGTGAGCGGCAACGTCTGCGGTCGGCCTGTTGGTCTGCCGTAGGTGGCGCGAACTACGCGGTGCTCCGGTGAGATGCCCACCTCGACGGCGGCGTACGACAGCCGCAACACCTCGGCGAGCGTCGTGACGATCTCACCGAGCACGGCCTCGGGCGCCCCGTGGACGTTGATCCTGCCGAGTGTGGAAGCCACCGTGAGAGGTTCGTGCCGCTGCCCGAAAAGGCGCCGGCCGACGGCCCGCTGGAGCCGGACCCGCAGCGGGTGCACGGAAAGCGCCACGAGGGCGGTGGCGAACAGCGCCGCGGGTGTCGGCCCGAGGGTGTCGGTGAGCAGGTACACGGCGAGCAGGTACACACCGCCCAGGCAGCCGGTGAGTGACCCGTAGACGAGCGAGCGCCGCAGAACCAGCTCCACGTCGAAGAGCCGGCGGCGCAGGACCGCCGAACCGACGGCCACCGGTAGGGGCAGCAGGATCATCGCGAGCCATCCCGGCGGTACCGGGTCCTGCCCTAAGGCCTGCGGCAGTTGACCGACGACGAGGTAGAGGGCCGGGGAAGCCGCGAAGAAGACCAGCTCCCACCGGATCCGTTGGGAGCGCTCGAGGCCGCGTTCGCGGATCAGGCTGGCCAGGATCGCCGCGATGATCAGGATTGGATAGGTACGCGCCGCGGGCAGGGAGACGTGCAGGACGGTCCGCAGCCGGTCCAGCGGATCGCCGTCGCCCGGTAGACGGAACAACAGGTAGACCCCGTAAAGCACGAACGGCAGCACATAACCCGCCCCGACGAACCAGGGCCGGTGCCGCACGATCACCCGCGGTTGGGGAAGGGTCAGCGCCAGGTGGAGGAAGGCTCCCCAGGCGAGCGCGTTGGCGATGCCGCCGCCGATGTACGGCCAATGACCGTACGGAACGACCACGTCGACCACCTGCGGGCCGAACGGCCACGAGGTCGCCCCGATGGAGATCAGCACCGGAATCGCCAGCAGCGTGCGGGTGGCCGGGCTGCGGGGCGCCCGGAGAAAGACGCCCACCGAAACCGCGAGGAAGGTAACGAGCAGCAACACCGCGCTGCCTGAGCTCCGGAGAACCATGAGGAACGGATAGGAACCGGTCGTGACGGGCACGTCGACGGTGGTACGGCCGGACGCCTCCCCCGCACTCCGCAGAACCGTGTAGACGAGCCGGTCGCCCTTCTCCGGAGCGGGTCCGCCTCCGCCTGCGAGCAGCGCGTGCACCGGCTGGCCATTGATCGCGATCACCTCGTCGCCCGGCCTCAACAACCCGTCTCCCACGACACGAGTCACCGTGATCCCGCCCGCGTTCGGGGTGTCCACATAGGCGAGAGTCGCATCCGACGGGGCAACCAGCCGGCTGAGAATTATCCAGACAACCGGTGCCGCCAAGCCGACCAACACGACCGTCACCGGCCGGAGGCGGCGGCGCCCCGCGCCCGTCTCGGTGCCACGCACGCGGCCGAGCCAAACCATCGAGCCCACTCTATAGCCGCTGCGATGCGCCCGGTGCGCGTCCCGAAGTGTGTCCCGTTTCCGGCCCGCCGATGTGGCCCTACGAACGGGACCGCGGCCCTATGGTGCCCGGGATTCGTCGGCATTCATGCTCGCCTCAGTAACTTTCGCCGACCCGGACAGCTGGGAATGCCGCGCTTCGAGGAGTGACCATGCTTACCCGCAAATTCTGGAAGCAAGTGGCGGAACGGGCCGTCAAGACCTTCGCCCAAGCGGCTGTCGCAGTCATCGCCGGCGACGAGTTGGGCATGCTCGCCGTGGACTGGCTCAACGTCCTCTCCGTCGCCGGGCTCGCCGCGATCATTTCCGTCTTCACCTCGCTTGGTTCCGGAGCCATCAACGAAAAGCCGACCCCGAGCCTCGTGAAAATCGATTAGTGCGCGATATCGCGTCGTCGGCTCCTGCCACCGGGTCGGCCCCAACGGCACGCCTCAGCCCTGCTGGGGCAACGAGACGACAGGAGGCCCGGCCATGGCCGCGGCAGTAGTGGACAAGTATTTCACCGTCAATATCAACAGTGATGCCGACACCGATGCCGGCGTGGAACTGATGAACGGCGATTGGGTCGACGTCAGTGCCACCGGCACAGTCTGGTCCGGAGTCTGGGCCACAGGCCGCAACGGACCCGAGGGCTGGTCCAGCTGGTCCGCGAGCGGCGACGCGCTGGTTCCGGGCGTACCCCCGTTCTCCTTGCTCTGGCACACCGCGGAAGACGGCTATCTGTACATAGCCTCGGGCTTGCGGCGGACATACCAGAACGCCACTCTCGGCCCCGGGAAGACGCGGCTGTCCTTCAACATCAACCGGGATCCGCGAAGCCGCAGAGGCGACGGCGGGTTCCAGATCCACCTCGTCGTCTGGCGCTGAACCGATCGAACCGGGCGGGTGGGGATCTCACCCGCCCGTCGGTTCGCGACATCGTCTTGGACATGGATGGCTTGTCCTGGGACCATTACCTCTTCGGCGCGGGTACCCAAAAGCGGTTGGTCCGCTTCGTCAGCCGGGTTGCTTGATGCTTTCGATGATTCGCGCGAAGCCTTCAGGTCCGTGACCCGCGTCGATCTGGTGTTGGATGAGGCGCTGGACCATGGCGACCACGTCGGTGCTGATGCCCTGGTCGGCGCTGGCGGTGAGGATGTCGCCGAGGTCGGAGAACTCCAGGCTCTGCTGCCCGTCGACGGTGTAGTCGCCGCCGTCGATAACCGTGGCGAACCCTTGGAAGGCGCCGGTCATGGCGGTCAGCCATGGTGCGGCCATGGCGGCGAACTCTCCCGCGGTCACGCCTTCGGGCGCAAGCATGGCGGCACCGTGCACGAACCCGGCGAACATCACGTACATGCCCGCGAGGAGGGCCAGGTCGTACAACGACGCCAGCCCGGGATCCGCACCGAAGTAGGTGCTGGTGCCCCACAGGTCCAGTAGCGGCTTGTACCGGTCGAAAGCGGCGACCGACCCGCTGTAGAGGATTGACGACCCGGGCTGGCCGATCATCGTTGGGACGGCCATGATCCCGCCGTCCAGGTACTCCACGCCAGCATCGGCGGCCCACGCGGCGAGCTCGCGCGCCTGCGCCGGTGTCGTCGTGGTCACGTTGATCAGGGTCCGGCCGGCCAGAACGCCGGACAGCGGGTCGAGCACCTCGTGGACCGATGCGTGGTCCAGCAGGCAGGCGATGACCAGCCGGCTGACCCGGACCGCGTCGCCCGCCGTCTCGGCGCCGGTCGCACCCTGGGCGACGAGGTCGCTCGTCCTGCCCGGCGAGCGGTTCCAGACGGTTGTCGCGTGTCCCGCCTTCAGCAGGGCGGCCGCGAGCGCGGTGCCCATCGCGCCCAGCCCGAGAACGCTTACCTGGACGTCGTGGTCCGTCGTCATGTTTCTGGCTCCCTCGTGATCGTCGTTCGAGGCGATCCTTTCCGCTGCCGGTAACGTTGACCAGTACCGACTAAATAGTCAGGTACTCACCTTTTGGTAAGTACCTGTGGAGGGCAGATGGCAGCGGCAGCGCGACGCGGTCCGTACTTCTGCGGCATCGACGCCGCGCCCGTTGGGGACGTGGGGCACCGAACGCATCCGGCGGATCGGCGCCGAGAAGATCTCGCTCGATGTCGCAGGCCGGTTTCAGACGTCGCGGGCGTTGTGGCGTAAGGCTGTTGGCGGTTGGCACCGCCTCGGGCGTGTCACGAGGCGCGCGGCAGCGCGAGCCAGTCCTGCCAGGTGATGTCGCGGCCCAGATAGCGTGGCTGCCGGAAGGGCCAGTCGGCGGCGATCCACCGCGGCACCAGCGCGTCGAGCGCGCGTTCCACCTCACCGCCGACGAGGTCGTCCACCACCCACCAGGAGACCTCGCCGTCGGAGCCGGTGCGTTCGGGTGGGTCGACGTAGACGCAGCCGAAGATCGCCGTCTCCCCCTCGTCCAGCAACGCGTAGTTGAACGACTGGTGCGCGGCTATCTCCCTCTCGTGCCGCAGCAGGTCGATACGGTCCTCTTCGTAGGTCATCGTCTCTTTGGGCCAACCCCAGGCCGGACCGAAGATGTCCCACAAGCGCTCCCGCGATCCCATCACGGCGGGATAGTCGAGCGCGGTGTCCGCCTCGCGGATCGGCCGCAGGTGAAGCGCGGTGCCGGGCACGGGCACGTAGACGGGGTGGACGAAGCCCTCAGGCAGCCAACTCATGAGGGCCGAGGCTACAACTCGTGCGGCGCGGGATGATCCAGGTGGGCGACTGGTAGCGCTGGCTTCGAGGCTTAGGGTGGTGGGCGTGGCACGCGAGGTGTGGGCGCGGGGAGACGCGTACGAGGCGTATGTCGGGCGGTGGAGCCGCCGAGTCGCGGCGCGGTTCGTGGCGTGGCTGGACGTGCCGGCCGGGCGGCGGTGGCTCGACGTGGGATGCGGCACCGGCGCGCTCAGCGCGACCGTCCTGACGCTCACCGACCCGGCCGAGGTGACCGGCGTCGACCCGTCGGACGGGTTTCTGGCGACCGCCCGCGCGCAGGTCGCCGATCCGCGAGCGTCCTTCCTGACCGGTGACGCGCGGACACTGCCGCTGCCGGCGGCCGGCTTCGACGCGGTCGTGAGTGGGCTGGCGCTCAACTTCGTGCCCGAGCCCGCCGAGGCGGCGGTCGAGTTCGCGCGGGTCGCCGCGCCGGGCGCGGTCGCCGCCGCCTATGTGTGGGACTACGCCGAGGGCATGGAGCTGATGCGCCACTTCTGGGACGCGGCGGCCGCCCTCGACCCGGCCGGCGGCGAGCTCGACGAGGGCCGCCGCTTCCCGATCTGCCGCCCCGGTCCGTTGCGTGCACTGTGGACGGACGCGGGCTTCGCGGACGTGTCGGTCGAGGCGATCGACATCCCGACGGTGTTCACCGGCTTCGACGACTACTGGGAGCCGTTCCTGGGCGGGCAGGGCGCCGCGCCGGCATACCTGATGGCGTTGAGCGAGGAGCGCCGCGCCGCGGTGCGCGACCTCCTCCGCGACCGCCTACCGTCCAATCCGGACGGTGCCATCTCGCTGACCGCGCGCGCGTGGGCGGTCCGGGGATACGCGCCGGGCGCCTGAGCCGCAGCGTCCTCAGCTCGTCGACGACGCGGCGCGTCCACGCCTCGCGGCGGTGACGGCGCCGAGGGTGGCCACCAGATCCGCGGCCTGCGCGCGGGCGGCGGCGGTCAGATGCCGCGGGCCCGCAGGTCTTCGACGATCCGGGCGGTCACCGGGGTGTCCACGCCCGCGCGGGCGGCCGCACGCAGCACCGCCCCGCCGATCGCGTCCACTTCGGCCGGTCGGCCGGCCTCGACGTCGCGCTGCATCGACGACTTCATCCCCGGCGGCATGCGGTCGAAGAAGCCGATGACCGCGCCGGCGTCCCCGGTGGCGCCGGCCGCGCGGGCGACCGCCGCCACCTCGCCGACCACCGCTTCCAGATCGCCGCGGTACTTCTCGCGAACCTCGCCCGCGGTGGCGCCGTAGGCCGTGGTGAGCAGCGCCAGCGGGGCCAGGAAGGCGAGCTTGTCCCAGATCACCAGGGCCTCGGAGTCGCGCACCGCCGCGTCGATGCCGGCCGCGCCGAGCTGGCCGGCGAGCGTTTCCAGCCGCGTGCGCGGGGTGTCGTCGCCGGCGAGCTCCACCGCGCAGAACGGGCTGGTGTGCGCGATCCGGCCGGGCGCGACCCGGGTGGACTCGACCCGGATCGCGCCGGCGAGCACCCGCGCGGACGGGAAGCGCTCGCGCAGCCCGGCCATGTGGTCGACGCCGTTGAGCAGCGGCAGGACCAGGCCCGCGCCGAGCACCTCCGCGGGCACGGCGTCGAGGGCAGCGTCGAGCGCGGTCGCCTTGGCCGCGACCACGCACACGTCGACCGGCGCGGCGAGCCGCGGCACCGCGGTCGCGGGCACGCGGAAGTCGCCGTACTGGACGCTGGATACCTCCAGCCCGCCGGCGGTGAGTGCCGCCGCGGTGTCCGGCCGCGCCACGAACACGACCGGGTGGCCGGCCCGGGTCAGCACCGCGCCGACCAAGCCGCCGACGCCACCCGGCCCGACCACCGCCACACTCCACGGCGACTGCGTCACGTGCCCTCCTTCAGGCCTGCGGCGTCAGCCCTGGCGGCCGTTCCACCGGGGGTCGCGCCGGTTGATCACGCGGACCCGGCCGCCGCGGCGGACCACCACCGCGCCGGGCTTGCGGGCCAGCGAACGTAGCGAGCTACGAACCTTCATCATGGTCCTCTTTCCACTCCGCGTCCGGTCGTGTGACCGTTCGCCGCATCCGGAACGCCGTGGACCCGCTACGGATTCCCTCCGATTCTTGCGTTGCCCTGTCAGGTTATTGCGGTGATGTGTTCATTCCTGGCATGATGACCGTCGATCCCGAGCTTGAGGAGCGTCGCCATGGCGGTATCGCGCCGTACGTTCGTGACGTCCGTGGCCGCCGGCTCCGCGCTGGCCGCCGTGTCGACCACCGCGGCCGTCTCGACCTTGACCAGCGCGGCCGGTGCCGCCAGCCCGCCCGGCGACGTGGTGGGGAAGATCTCCGTCGGATACCAGGGGTGGTTCGCCTGCCCCGGCGACGGCGCCCCGATCGGCGGCTGGTGGCACTGGAGCCGCGACCGCTTCCAGCCACCCTCGCCGAGCAACACCACGATCGTCTCCTGGCCGGACCTGCGGGAGATCGCCCGCGGCTACACCACCGCCTACCCCAACCTGGGCAACGGACAGCCGGCCCGGCTGTTCTCGTCGTACGACCAGCAGACCGTGGACACCCACTTCCAGTGGATGCGCGACCACGGATGCGACACGGCCGCGCTCCAGCGGTTCAACCCGTTCGGCGACGAGGGGCCGACCCGCGACGCGATGGCGGTCAAGGTGCGCGACGCGGCCGAGCGCTTCGGGCGCAAGTTCTACATCATGTACGACGTCACCGGCTGGACCGGCATGCAGTCCGAGCTGAAAACTGACTGGACCACCAAGATGTCGGCACACACCGCCTCACCGGCGTATGCCCGGCAGAACGGCAAGCCGGTCGTGTGCGTCTGGGGCTTCGGCTTCAACGACTCCGGCCGCCCGTTCGCGCCGGCGCCCTGCCTCGACGTGGTGCACTGGTTCAAATCGCAGGGCTGCTACGTCATCGGCGGCGTCCCCACCTACTGGCGGCAGGGCATCAACGACTCCCGCCCCGGCTTCCTCGACGTCTACCACGCCTTCGACATGATCTCGCCGTGGATGGTCGGCCGCACCGGCACGCTCGACGGGCTCGACTGGTTCTACACCAACGTCAACGTGCCCGACCAGGCCGACTGCGACGCGCACGGCATCGACTACCAGCCCTGCGTGATGCCCGGCGACCTGTCCACCGGCGCCCGCGCGCACGGCGACTTCTACTGGCGGCACTTCTACAACATGGTGCGGCTGGGGTGTCAGGGCATCTACATCTCGATGTTCGACGAGTTCAACGAGGGCAACCAGATCGCCAAGACCGCCGAGACCGCGGCCACGGTGCCGGCCGGCAGCGGGATCCGGCCGCTGGACGAGGACGGCACGTTCTGCTCGTCCGACTACTACCTGCGGATCACCGCCGACGGCGGCCGGATGCTGAAAGGCCAGCTCGCGCTCACGCCGGTGCGCCCCACACCGCCGGTCGCCGGCGGTGGCCCCGACCCGCGGCCGGGCGTCGACCTGGCGGCCGGCCGGCCCGCCTCGGCCAGCAGCCAGAACGGCGGCTTCGTCGCCGCCAACGCGGTGGACGGCAACGCGGGCACCTACTGGGAGAGCGCCAACAACGCCTTTCCCCAGTGGCTCCAGGTCGACCTGGGGACGGCCGCGACGGTCGACCGCGCGGTGTTGAGGCTGCCCTCAAGTTGGGGCGCGCGGACGCAGACCCTCTCGGTGCAGGGCAGCGCCAACGGCTCCGCCTTCACCACGCTCGCCGCCTCGGCCGGCCGGTTCTTCGACCCCGCGTCGGGCAACACGGTGACCGTGACGTTCCCGGCGACCAGCGTCCGCTACGTGCGCATCTCCGTCAGCGCCAACACCGGCTGGCCGGCCGCGCAGGTGGCCGCCCTGGAGGTGTACGCCGCGACCGGCCAGCCCACCGACCCGCCGCCCAGCGCGCCGGGCAACCTGACGGTCACCGCGAAGTCGTCGACGAGCGTGACGCTGTCCTGGACCGCGAGCACCGACAACGCCGGTGTGACCGGCTACCAGGTGCTGCGCGGCGGCGCGGTCGTCGCGACCACCGCCGCGACGCAGGCGACGGTGACCGGGCTGAGCCCGGCGACGGCGTACAGCTTCCAGGTCACCGCCCAGGACGCCGCCGGCAACACCTCGCCGCCGTCCAACACGGTCGGCGTCACCACCGACCCGGCACCCCAGCCGGGCGGCAACCTGGCCGCCGGCCGCCCGGCGACCGCGAGCAGCCAGACGCAGAGCTACGGCCCGGGCAACGCGGTCGACGGCAACGCGGGCAGCTACTGGGAAAGCGCCAACAACGCGTTTCCACAGTGGATCCAGGTGGACCTCGGTTCGGCGCTGACGGTGGGCCGCGTCGTGCTCAAGCTCCCGCCGCCGGCGGCGTGGGCGGCGCGCACGCAGACGCTGTCGGTGCAGGGTGGCACCAACGGTTCGACCTTCACGACACTTGTCGCCCCGGGCGGGCGGGTCTTCGATCCCGCGTCCGGCAACACGGTGACGCTGACCTTCCCGGCGGCGAGCGTCCGCTACCTGCGCGTGCACATCACCGCCAACACCGGCTGGCCGGCCGGCCAACTGTCCGAAGTGGAGGCGTACGCACCGTGACCCACTTGTCGTGTCACGCGCTAGGGTGGGCCGGCCCGGGTGACGGTTTGTGCCACTGGTAGTGATCGGGTTCGGACGCGCCGGTGCAGACCTCTTTCCTCGCCGGTCAGGCACTAGGGTGACCGCCGGCGCAAAGCGTCTACCAGGCCGTCCGGGTCGGCGACCGTGACCGTGAGCCCAGGATGGCGCAGCCACCGCCCCGGCAGCAGGGCGGGCACCGGCGTCGCGAAGCGGACACACACCCCCGCGGCGGCGTTGGTGCCGAAGGTGACGCCGCGGTCGGCGAGCGAGAGGTGGGGGCCGATCACCCGCCACCACCGGTACGGCCCTGAGCGGCGCGCGTCGAGGACGTTGTCCCGAGCGGTCCGCAGGCGCCATGGTCCGAACCGGACCACAAGCTCGGCTTCCGACAGCGCCAGCCACGCGTTGCCCGGCCGGACACCGAACGGCGCCAGCAGCCACCACACGGCTCGCGACGCCGCGAACCGGAACCGCGCCTCCGCCATGTCAGCCGGTTACCCCGCGCGTCCCCAGCCCAACCACCGCCGGCTACCGGTGGGTGGTCGCGGACGAATCTTCCGTCGTTGGGACGATAAGCAGCGGTTTCCTATACGTCACGACGACGAATAGCTAGCATGGCGGCCGTGAGCGCACCGCACCAGGAGTTCTCCGGCGTCGCCGTGACCGTCGACGTGGTCGTCCTGACGATCCGCGACGACCAGTTGCAGGTGCTCCTGGTCGAGCGCGGCGTCGAGCCTTTCCGCGGCGCGCTGGCGCTGCCGGGCGGGTTCATCAACGACGACGAGGACGCCGAGCCGGCGGCCCGCCGGGAGCTGGCCGAGGAGACCGCGCTCGACGGCGACAGCCTCTACCTCGAGCAGCTGCGTACCTACGCGGCGCCGCGCCGCGACCCGCGCGGCCGGGTGGTCACTGTCGCCTACCTGGCCATCGCGCCGGACCTGCCGGTGCCGGTGGGCGGCACCGACGCGCGCGCCGCGTGCTGGCAGCCGGTGTGGTCGGTCCTGGCCCGGGACGTCGCGCTCGCCTTCGACCATCTGGCAATCGTGGAGGACGCGGTCGACCGGGCGCGGTCCAAGCTGGAGTACACGACCCTGGCGACCGCGTTCTGCCCCGAGGTCTTCACGATGACCGAGCTGCGCCGGGTCTACGAGGTGGTGTGGGGCGTCTCCATCGACGCCCGCAACTTCCACCGTAAGGTGGTCAACGCCGAGGACTTCGTCGTGCCGACCGGTGAGCGGCGGGTCCTGGAGACCGGCCGTCCGGCCGCGCTCTACCGCCGGCCGGGAGCGGTCAGGACCCTGTTTCCACCGATGCTGCGCGGCGCGTTTCCACCGGTGCTGCCCAGCGAGTCCGTGCTGCCCAGCGAGTCCGGGGCCTGAGGCACGGAGACGGCCGCGACCACGTACCGGCGGATCTGCTCGGCGCGCCACAGCCAGGCCACGTCGCGGGTGAACGACCAGATCAGCAGCGCCAGCGCGGTGCCCACGACAGCCATCGTCACCGGGTGCGGCAGCAGCCCCGAGCTGGCCACCACGAGCACCACGCCCTGGATCGCGGCCACCGTCTTGCGCGACACGCGGTGCGGCAGGGCACCGCGCAGCCACGGCACCGCCCAGCCGGCGACCACGAAGGCGTACCGGAACGCGCCGATCGCCAGCACCCACAGGCCCAGCGACTGCGCGACCACGGCGCTCAGCACCAAGATGAGGATGGCGTCAACTTCCATGTCGAAGCGGGCGCCCAGGGCCGAGGTCGTGCCGGTGCGGCGGGCCACCTGGCCGTCCACGGCGTCGAGCGCGAGCGCCACCGCGGCCAGCGTCACGAAGACGGCGACCGCCACGGCGTGCCCGGTGAGCCAGTCCGCCGCCAGCGCCGCCACGCCGCCCACGAGCGTCGCGCGGGCCAGCGTCACCTGGTTGGCCGGGCCGAGGAAGGTGGTGCCGGAGCGACGCAGGGCGCGGCCGAGCAGCACCCAGGTGCCGACCGCGTACACCACGCCGACCGCCCAGCCGGCGGCGTCCAGTCCGACTCCCACGGCCAGCATGCCCAGCAGGACAAACTGCACCGCCAGGCCCGCGGTATGCCCTTCGACGGTCGGAGTGGTCTCGAGGGGCCGGTCGCTGACGGTCAACGTTCCTCCGTAGTTGTCTGGGCGGGTAGGGCCCCACCACGTATGGTTACCAGGGCCTCGGTCTGGAGAACGGGAAACGGGCCGGTTCGGTTCACTTGTCCGCGGAAGGAGATCCATGACGCTCCGTGGTCGGGCGTTCTGGCTGGGCGCACCCGGGGTCGGCGAGATCCGCCCGGTCAGCCTCCAACCTCCCGGTCCGGACGAGGTCGTGGTGCGGGCGTTGTGGTCGGGCGTGAGCCGGGGCACCGAGACGCTCGTCTTCCGCGGCGGGGTGCCGCGAAGCCAGCACGACGCCATGCGGGCGCCGTTCCAGGAGGGCGAATTTCCGGCCCCCGTCAAGTACGGCTACCTCAGCGTCGGAGTTGTGGAAAACGGCCCGGACGCGCTGCGCGGCCGGACGGTCTTCTGCCTGTACCCGCACCAGACCCGCTACGTCGTCCCGGCCGCCGCGGTCACGCCGGTGCCCGAGGGGGTGCCGCCACGGCGGGCCGTCCTCGCCGGCACGGTGGAGACCGCCGTCAACGCGCTGTGGGACGCGGCGCCCCTGGTCGGCGACCGGGTCGCCGTGGTCGGCGGCGGCATGGTGGGGTGCAGCGTCGCCGCGGTGCTGGCCCGCTTCCCCGGCGCGCGGGTGCAGCTCGTCGACGCCGACCCGACCCGCGCGGCGACCGCGGCGGCGCTGGGTGTCGACTTCGCGACGCCCGAGGCGGCGGCCGGCGACCGCGACCTGGTGATCCACGCCAGTGCCACCTCCGCCGGGCTGGCCCGCTCGCTGGAGCTGCTCGCGCCGGAGGGCACGGTGGTGGAGCTGAGCTGGTACGGCGACCGGGCCGTCACGATCCCGCTGGGCGAGCACTTCCACTCCCGCCGGTTGACGGTGCGCGGCAGCCAGGTCGGCACGATCTCGCCCGCGGCGAAGGGGCGGCGCACGTACGCGGACCGGCTCGCGCTCGCGCTGGAGCTGCTCGCGGACCCCGCGTTCGACGCGCTGCTGACCGGCGAGTCAGCCTTCGACGAGCTGCCCGCCATCCTGCCCAAGCTGGCCGGCGGGGAGCTGCCCGCGCTGTGCCACCTCGTCCGGTACGACGCCGACCCAGGAGGTTGAGGGTTTGTTCAGCATCACCGTCCGGGACCACATCATGGTCGCGCACAGCTTCCGCGGCGAGGTGTTCGGCCCGGCGCAGCGCCTGCACGGCGCGACGTTCGTGGTCGACGCGACGTTCCGCCGGCCCGAGCTCGACGCCGACAACATCGTGGTCGACATCGGACTCGCCACCGCGCAGCTCGGCGAGGTGTTGAGCGAGCTGAACTACCGCAACCTCGACGACGAGCCCGCCTTCGCCGGCGTCAACACCTCGACCGAGTTCCTCGCCAAGGTGATCGCCGACCGCCTCGCCGACCGGGTGGGCGCGGGCGCGCTCGGCGAGGGGGCCCGCGGCCTGGCCGGGATCACGGTGGCGCTGCACGAGTCGCACGCGGCGTGGGCCAGCTACGAGCGGACCCTGTGAGCGGCGCTCCGCCGCCCGGCACCCGGACGCCATGACCACTGTGCACGTCGTGCTTCCCGGGGCTGTGGACGAGCCAGCCGCGCCCAGCGGCGGCAACCGCTACGACCGGCGGGCCTGCGAGCGGCTGGCCGCGCTGGGCTGGCACGTGGTCGAGCACCCGGTGCACGGCGCCTGGCCCCGCCCGGACGCCGCACAGGTCGCCCATTTGGCGGCCACCCTCGCGTCCGTACCTGACGGTGGCCTCACCTTGCTGGACGGCCTGGTGGCCTGCGCGGCGCCCGAGGTCGTCGTGCCGGCGTCCGCGCGGCTGCGGGTGGCGGTGCTGGTGCACCTGCCCCTGGTGGACGAGGCCGGCGACGCCGACCTGGACGCCCGCGAACGGCAGACTCTCCGGGCCGCCGCCGCCGTCATCGCGACCAGCGACGGCGCCGCGCGGCGCCTGACCACGCTGCACGGCCTCGACCAGGTACACGTGGCCGCCCCGGGTGTGGATCCCGCACCGCTGTCCACCGGCACCGGCGCCGGCTCGCGCCTGCTCTGCGTCGCCGCCGTCACCCCGCGCAAGGCCCAGGACCTGCTGGTCGCCGCCCTCGCCACACTGCCGGACGTCGACTGGACCTGCACCGTCGTCGGCGCGCTGGACCGCGACCCGGCGTACGCGGCCCGCGTCACCGCGGCGGCCGCCGAACTTGACGGGCGGGTCACCTTCACCGGCCCGCTGGCAGGCGCCGACCTGGACGCCCGCTACGCCGCCGCCGACCTGCTGGTGCTGCCCTCGCACGCGGAGACCTACGGCATGGTGGTGACCGAGGCCCTCGCCCGTGGCGTGCCGGTCCTGGCCACCGAGGTGGGCGGCGTCCCCGAGGCACTCGGCTGGGCGCCGTCCGCGGGCCCGCCGGCGCTGGCGCCACCGGCACCCACCCGGAGCGGCGCGCGGCGCCCGGAGGTCGAGACCGTGCCGGATCGCACGCCCGGCCCAGAGCGGGCGACCGCGGAGCCGGCACCCGGGGCGGAGCGGGCACAGCCCGGCACCGGCCCAGAGCACGCACCTGAAGCGGAGCGAGCACGACCGGACGCCGGCCCAGAGCAGGCGCCCGAAGCGGAATGGGCATCACCGGACGCCGGGCCGGGGCGGGCGACCGCGGAGGGATGGGTGCGGCCGGGGATCCTGGTGCCGCCCGGTGACCCGGGGGCCCTCGCGGACGCATTGCGGCAATGGCTGACGCGACCCGACCTGCGGGCCACCTTGCGCACGGCGGCCCGCTCCCGGCGGTCCACACTGGACGGTTGGGACGCGACCGGGCGGGCACTGTCCGACGTGCTCGGCGTCCTGTGAGGACGGCGGCCCCGACCCTCGCCGCGACCGGTTGAAAGACCCGGTGGGCGGCCCGACCGCATCGAACCAAGGAGGCCTGGTGAGCGAGTTCAGCGCGGCGTGGTTGGCGCTGCGGGAGCCGGCGGACGCCGGTGCCCGCGCGGTCGACCTGCTGGAACCCTTGCGCGCGCGGCTGGACGGCACCGCCCGGCCGGTGATCCGCGACCTCGGCGCCGGCAGCGGCTCGATGGGGCGCTGGCTGGCGCCGCGCCTCGGCGGGCCGCAGCACTGGGTGATGCACGACCGCGACCCCGCGCTGCTCGCGCTGGCCGCGGCGGGCATGGCCCCGTTTCCACAGGTCACGGTCGAGACGCGGCAGGGCGATGTGACCGGTCTCACCGGCGCGGACCTCGCCGGCGCGGCGCTGGTCACCGCCTCCGCGCTGCTCGACGTGCTCACCGCCGGGGAGGTCGACGCGCTGGCGGAGGCGTGTGCGGAGGCGCGCTGCCCGGCGCTGTTCACGCTGTCGGTGGCCGGAAGGGTCGACCTCTCCCCCGCTGACCCGCTGGACAGCGACGTCGAGGCCGCCTTCAACGACCACCAGCGGCGCACCCACGGCGCGCGGACGCTGCTGGGGCCGGACGCGCCCGGGGTGGCGGCGGAGGCGTTCGCGCGGCACGGCGCCACCGTGCTGGAGCGGCCCAGCCCCTGGCGGCTCGGCCCGGAGCAGGCCGGACTCGCCGCCGAGTGGCTACGCGGCTGGGTCGGCGCGGCCGTCGAGGAACGCCCCGATCTGGCCGGGCCGGCCGAGGGGTACCTGCGCCGCCGCCTGGACGCGGTCGCGGGCGGCGACCTGCACGCGGTGATCGACCACCGCGACCTGTTGGCACTGCCTGAATGAACCCTTTGCCACCTCTCCGCCGTATCAGTGCGGGAAGACCTCAGCGAGGGAGGGCGGCGTGAGTCGGTCGGTGTGGGCCTGGGTCAAGGTGCTGGGCGGGCTGGCGATCCTGGGCGCGCTGGTGTGGCGCCTGGGCACCGGCGCCTTCCTCGACGGGCTGACCGTGATCGACGGCAGCACGCTGCTCGCCGCCCTCGGCATCGGGCTGCTCACGACCGTGCTCAGCGCCTGGCGGTGGTGCCTGGTCGCACGCGGCCTGGGCATGCGCCTCCCGCTGCGCGGCGCGGTCGCCGACTACTACCGCGCGATCTTCCTCAACGCCGCGCTGCCCGGCGGCATCCTCGGCGACGTGCACCGCGCCGTCCACAACGGCCGTGAGACCGGTGACATGGGCCGCGGCGTGCGCGCCGTCGTGCTCGAACGTTCGGCCGGCACCGCCGTATTCGTCGTCGTCGGCCTGTCGGTGCTGCTCGCACTCCCCTCGCCGATCGTGCCCCGCAACCAGCTCGTCCAGGTCGCGGCCGCCGTCGCGCTCGCCGCCGCCGTCGCGTTCGCGCTGGTCGCGTGGGCCCGCCGCCGCCGGGGCACGTCGCTTGTCACCCGCGCCCTGGGTACCGCCGCCGCCGACATCCGCCGCGGCCTACTGGCCCGCCACGTGTGGCCGGGCATCCTGATCTCGTCGGCGGTGGTGCTGGCCGGGCACCTCGCGACGTTCCTGGTGGCGGCCCGGGCGGCCGGCTCCACTGCCTCGTTCGCCCGGCTGGCGCCGCTGATGCTGCTCGCGATGCTGGCGATGCTGATCCCGCTCAACGTGGGCGGCTGGGGGCCGCGCGAGGGCGTGACGGCGTGGGCGTTCGGCGCCGCGGGCCTGAGCCCGAGCCTGGGCCTGACGATCGCCGTGGTGTACGGGGTGCTCGCGTTCGCGGCCAGCAGCCCCGGCGCGGCGGTGCTCCTGGTGCGGTGGCTCCGCCCGGCGCCGACGCCCCCGAAGCCGGCGACCGACGAGGCCGCGGCACAGCCTGCCCTCGTCGAGGCGCTCCCCGCCCGCACTCCCGCGCTCTCCGTCGCCGGCTGAAATAGCGCGGGCCGCGCCCGAAAAGCGCCGTGCGCCCAGCGACCCGGCGCAGGTCACGCTCGGTCAAGCGAGGTCGCCGCCGCGGCACAGCGCCGGCCACGCTCGGAGAGAGCGCCGTCCGCACCGCGGGCCGCGCTCGGAGAGGAGCGCCGTCCGCACCGCCGCACACGCGTAGGCCGCGCTCGGAGAGAGCGCCGTCCGCACCGCGGCACAGCGCCGGCCACGCTCGGAGAGAGCGCCGTCCGCACCGCGGGCCGCGCTCGGAGAGGAGCGCCGTCCGCACCGCCGCACACGCGTAGGCCGCGCTCGGAGAGAGCGCCGTCCGCACCGCGGCACAGCGCCGGCCACGCTCGGAGAGAGCGCCGTCCGCACCGCGGCCCGGCACGGGCCGCACTAACTCAACGCGACATCCCGCATCCGGTCCAAAGCACGACCAACGCGCGATTACGACCTGGCGGACGGGCGCGAGCGGGTGCGCCGCGACGACGTCATGTCGTGAAGAGCGGGAGGGCCGGCGCCGTCGAACGGCGCCGGCCCCCTTTCCAGCTCCCCCGATCACCGCACCGTCGGCCAACGCCTGGACTCCGGGCCCGAGTCGCGGGCCAGCTCCCGCCAGTGGCCTTCCCGCTGGGCGCCGTGCGCCGCGACTTCGGGACGCTGGTTGGACCAGCCCGGTGTGACCGGTACCCCACCCCATCCGCGCCCACCGTCGGGGTCGCGGTCCAGGTCGCGGTCGCCGTCGCCGTCGCGGAGCGGGGCGTCGCCCATCAGCTCGTCGGCGAGCGGGCTGGCCGGAAGCCCGAGCCCCTCCGCGCCCAGCGGTCGGTCGCTCGGCAGCGCAAGCGGGGCGCCGGCTCCCACGAGCTCGGGTACCTCGTCGTGCCGGGCCGCCCGCCGCCAGCGTCCGACGCTGGCCACCGCGAGCAGCAGCGCGGCGCCCAGCACCATGGCGGAGCCGGTACGGAGCGGCGTCGCGAGGTCGGCTTCCCGGCCGGCCACCGAGATCGTCCCCGGCAGGAAGTTGAGGACCGCGTCAGGATCCACCAACAGGGCCAGGTAGGTGGCTGTGTACAGCAGCCCGGTGAGCACCGCGCCGACCGGCGAGAAGCGAAGGGTGCCTACCAGTCCCAGCAGCAGGCCGGCGGCGGCCAGACACAGCACGGGCCGGATGAAGTCGCCGTCGCGGAACGCGCCCGCGGTCTCCTCGTTGACGAAGGCCTGGAGGGAACGGTCCTGCCCGTACGCGAGCAGCACCCAGGCGAGCGGCGCGATGACCGCGGCGGCGATCAAGGTCCAGACGTGACGCATGCCGGACACCGTAGTGCCATGCATATGGGGCTACACCAGGCCAAACCCGAGGTGGACCGCCGGTTTCACGGCTGGTGCGAACATCGCGCGACGGGTGTAACGCGCAGGCCGGCCGGGACGCCCTTGCATCCGCGAGCACCGAGTGCCGCTAGCGTTCGGATCATGTTGCAGCGCTACGACGAGCGGAACGCCGGCATCTCCTACTGGGTCAACGGCGTGCTCCGCCACCGCGACGAGCCGGGCATCTCGCCCTTCGACTCCGTTGTGCAGGGCGGTGACGCCGTGTGGGAAGGTCTCCGCCTGTACCAGGGAAGGATTTTCGGGCTGGAGGCCCACCTCGACCGGCTGCGGCGGTCGGCGACCGCGCTCGGCTTCGCCGGCATCCCCTCGGCCGAGGAGGTGACGGCGGCGGTCGCCGAGACGTTGCGGGCCAACGACATGCGCGACGGCGTCCACATCAGACTGACGCTGACCCGGGGCGTGAAGGTGACCAGCGGCATGGATCCGCGCCTCAACCAGAGCGGCTGCACGCTGATCGTGCTCGCCGAGCACAAGCCGCCGGTGTACGACACGAGTGGTCTGCGCCTGGTCACGTCGAGCGTGCGCCGCCCCGGCCCGGACGTGCTCGATCCGAAGATCCACCACAACAACCTGATCAACTCGATCCTGGCCAAGATGGAGGCCACGGTCGCCGGCGCCGACGACGCGCTGATGCTCGACGGCCGCGGCTTCGTCGCCGAGACGAACGCGACGCACCTCTTCGCCGTCCACGGTGGAGCACTGTCGACGCCGCACGCGGTGGCCTGCCCGGAGGGCATCACCCGGGCGACGGTGCTGCGGCTGGCGGAGGAGGCGGGCATCCCGGCCGCCGTGCGGGATCTTAGCCTCACCGAGATGTACACGGCGGACGAAGTCTTCTGCACCGGCACGATGGGCGAGATCGCCGGGGTGACGCAGATCGACGGCCGGCCGATCGGCGCGGGCGGGGTGGGACCGGTCACCACGCAGGTGGCCGAGCTCTATGTGACGCACGCGCGGGCGAACGGCACCCCCGTGGTCTGAGCACAGCCCGGGCCGGCCGCCAACCTCCAGGGCATCTGGAACGGCCAACGCCACGATCGGGGCTCGATGCCACGAGCCTCGGTCGCGGCGGCTCAGACCCGGTGGGCGTACAGCTCGTCGTAGTAGGGCCGCGCCTGCTCCACCAGCGGCGCCAGCCGCTCGGGCACCGGACCGGACGGCGGTGTGTACGGGCCGAACCTGGTGGACCTCTCAACTCCCGCGTACCAGTGCGGCGCCCACACCCCGTCGGTCTCCCGCCGGCCGGACGCCCAGCTCAGCATCGCCGGGTCGTACCCGATGCCGAGCGCCGCGCACAGCCGCTCCAGCACGCCGGCCGGGTCGCGGAGCAGGTCGGCGGCGTCGACCACCGGGCCGCCGACGGCGCGGAAGATCTCCACCTGCTGCACGTACCCCAGGTCGGCCAAGGTCGGCTCGCCCCGCACCTTCGCGTACGAGGCGACGACGTGCTCCGGGTCGCGGATCAGGTACGCGTGCGCGAGCTCCGGTAGCCAGCCGCGCCCCACGTCGGGGAGCAGGTGGTGCGCCATGTGCTTCTGGTAGTACACGGCGACGCCGTCCGGCAGCGGGCCGGTGAGCGCGGCCGCCACGTCCTGCCAGCGGTTGGGCTGGCTGGCCAGCACGTCGGCGCGACCGGGGTGGTCGAGGCCGGTCGCGTCCAGGTAGTACGCGTACAGCGGCTCGTCGACCACGAGCGTGTCGGTCCGCGAGCCGAAGCTGCGCATCAAAGCCGTCGAGACGTTGCGCGGCCCGGACCACATGGCCAGCCTGGTCACCACGAACTCAGACCTCCTCGAACCCGGCGCGCGCGGCGCCCTTCTCGAACCGTTCGGAGAGCGCGTAGCGCAGCAGTACCACGTCGCCGATCTGGCGCACCTCGACGAGCGCGGCCCGCCGCTCCGGGCCCCACGGAAACGCGCCGTCGCCGACGAACCGGGGCGCCCGCGAGTCGCCGACGAAGAACGGCGCGATCACCAGGTGCAGCTCGTCGACGAGCCCGGCGGTGAGGAACTGGGTGTGCACCCGCCCGCCACCCTCGACCATCAGCCGGCGCACGCCGCGGCGGTGCAGATCGGCCAGCATGCGGCAGAGGTCGACGGGCTCGCCGGCGTCCACCACGGTCGCCACGTCGCCCAGCCGCTCGCGGGTGCCGTCCACCGCCTCGCTGGCGCAGTACACGAGCTTGTCCACATCGCCGGTGCGGAAGAAGTTGGCGGTGGGGTCAAGTTCGCCGCGTCCGGTCACCGTCACCTTGAGCGGCGTGGGGTGCAGGCCCCGGGCGACCCTGTCCGAACGGCGTTCGGCAGAACGGACCAGCAGCCGCGGGTTGTCCAGCCGCACCGTGCTCGCACCGACCATGATGGCGTCACAGCTCGCCCGTACGTCGTCCACCCGGTCGAAGTCGGCGTCGTTGGAGAGCAGCAGCCGCTTTCCGCCCGCGTTGTCCAGATAGCCGTCGATGGACATGCCGCAGCTGAGCAGGATGTACGGCCGCTCACCCACTGGTCGAGCCCCCTCGCGGTTGGGTCCACAGATATACACGGACGGGAAAGAAAACCCGATCACGAACTTACCTGTGGACTCACCACGACGCCGCCGGCCCAGACCGGCCGGGGTGGCACTCCGCACACCCGAAGGCGGGCACACGGCCCGAGCGACCACCAAAGCAAGCGCCGCACGCCCGAAGCCGCGCACGCACGGCCCGAGCGACCACCAAAGCAAGCGCCGCACGCCCGAAGCCGCGCACGCACAGCCCGAGCGACCACCAAAGCAAGCGCCGCACGCCCGAAGCCGCGCACGCACGGCCCGAGCGACCACCAAAGCAAGCGCCGCACGCCCGAAGCCGCGCACGCACAGCCCAAGCGACCACCAAGGAACGCGCCCCAGGGCCACGGCCCGGCCGGCCCACACGGCCCGAGCGACCACCGCACCACGAAGGCGCACCGCGCCACCAAGGCGCCACGCCACGAAGGCCGCGCCACGCCACGAAGGCCGCGCCACGAAGGCGTGGTCGGGGCGTCCAGCACGGTTCCCAGTGCCGTGCGGGGCGCCCCGACCACCAAGGGAAGCTCCGCGGGGCCGCGACCCGGCCGGTGGTGGGCTGCGCCAGGGAGGCGGTGCCGCCGGAGGGCGCTACAGGCCCCGGCCCGGCACCAGGCGACCGCTCACCACGAGCGGGTTGTGTAAAGATCCCCCACGGTCTTCCCACGACCCCAACGGCTTTCCCGCCGTGCCAACGAATGTACCGGCGTTCCTATCCGCCCGCCCGACAGATATCTGACAGGGATTCACGTTGCTCGTGGGCAACCACCCCCGTCGATCCTGAGGACGCCGCCAAATTAGGCGACATGCATGGGTCACGCCAGACCGGGTACGCGAAGGCATGCGCGCACTCATCGTCAACTGCACCCTCAAGCCCAGCCCGGCGGCCTCCAACACCGAGGCCCTCGCCCGCGTGGTCGCCGAGGAGATGGAGAAACGCGAGGTGGAGGTCGACTGGGTGCGTGCCGTGGACCGCAACATCCTGCCCGGTGTCAGCGCGGACATGGGCGCCGGCGACCAGTGGCCCGACATCCACGACCAGCTCCTGCGCTCGCAGATCCTCATCATCGCGACCCCTACCTGGCTGGGCCATCCGTCGTCCGTGGCGCAGCGCGTGCTGGAGCGGATGGACGCCATGCTGTCCGAGACCGACGACGAAGGGCGGCCGGTCGCGTACAACCGGGTGGCCGGCGTGGTCAACACCGGCAACGAGGACGGCGCCCACCATGTGATCAGCGAGATCTGCGGCGGCCTTGTGGACATCGGCTACACGGTTCCCGGCCAGGCGTGGACGTACTGGCACCTGGGCCCTGGCGCCGGACCCGACTACCTCGACGACGAGCGTGGCCACGACTGGGCGGGCAAGACCGGGCGGGCGATGGCCGCCAACCTGGTCACCGTCGCGCGCGCCCTCCAGGCCAACCCGATGGGCCCGCCACCGCAGTGAGGTCCACTCAGGACACGGCGCACACGCAGAACTCGTTGCCCTCCGGGTCGGTGAGCACCACGTAGTCGTCGTCCGGGTCGTCGTGGTGGCGCACGAACGTGGCACCGAGCTCACGCAGCCGCCGCACCTCGCCCGCCTGGTCGTCCGTGTACAGGTCGAAGTGCATCTGGTCGCGCGCGCTCACCCGCGTCAGCGCCACCTGGAGCGAGACGTTGACGGCGGTGCCGCGCAGCACGCGAAAGCGGTCACCCGGCGCCGGGTCCAGGTGCAGCGCCGCCGCCCAGAACGCGGTCATCCGCTCCAGGTCCGCACAGTTGATCACAACGCTCCCGAGCCTGATCATGCCGCTCATCCTCCCACCTGGCGGCCGGCGGGCGACGTGTGAAGAGCGGCGGGCCGGGTAGCCCGACAGGCATGGATACCACGCTGGAGCCGGCGTCCCCCCTCACCGACACCGAGCTCGCGCGGCTCGACGCGTACTGGCGGGCGGCCAACTACCTCACGGTCGGCCAGATCTACCTCATGGACAACCCGTTGCTGCGCGAGCCGCTGCGCCGCGAGCACGTCAAGCCCCGCCTGCTCGGCCACTGGGGCACCAGCCCCGGCCTCAACCTGCTCTACGCCCACCTGGACCGGGCCATCGTCGGGCGCGACCTGAACGCCATCTACGTCACCGGGCCCGGCCACGGCGGCCCGGCCATCGTCGCGAACACCTGGCTGGAGGGCACGTACAGCGAGCTGTACCCCTCGGTGTCCCGGGACGAGGCGGGCATGGCGCGGCTGTTCCGCCAGTTCTCGTTTCCCGGCGGTATCCCCAGCCACGTCGCGGCCGAGGTGCCCGGCTCGATCCACGAGGGTGGCGAGTTGGGGTACTCGCTGATGCACGCATATGGCGCCGCGTTCGACAACCCGGACCTGCTGGTCGCCTGCGTGATCGGCGACGGCGAGGCGGAGACCGGGCCGCTTCAGGGCAGCTGGCTGTCGAACGTGTTCAACAATCCGGCCCGCGACGGTGCGGTGCTGCCGATCCTCCACCTCAACGGGTACAAGATCGCGAACCCGACGGTGCTCGACCGCATCCCCCGCGACGACCTGCTCACCCTCCTGCGCGGCTACGGCTACCGGCCGTACCTGGTGGAAGGCGACCGGGTCGAGGCCGTCCACCAGGGGTTGGCGGCCGCGTTCGACCGGGCGCTGGACGACATCGCCGGCATCCAGCGGCACGCCCGCACCACCGGCGACACCAGCCGCCCCCGCTGGCCGGTGATCGTCATGCGCACGCCGAAAGGCTGGACCGGCCCCCACGAGGGCACCTTCCACTCGCACCAGGTGCCCCTCACCGGGATCCGCGAGAACGACGAGCAGCTGCGCCTGCTGGAGGAGTGGCTGCGCTCGTACCGGCCGGAGGAGCTCTTCGACGCGACCGGCGCGCCGGTCGGCGAGGTGGCCGCGCTGCCGCCGCGCGGCGACCGGCGGATGAGCGCCAACCCGCACGCCAACGGCGGCTCGGTCCTGCGCGACCTCGTGCTGCCCGACTACCGGACGTACGGCGTCCGGGTGCCCCGGCCGGGCGAGCCGCCCTCGGAGGCCACCCGCGTGCTCGGCGGCTGGCTCCGCGACGTCATCCGGGCCAACCCCGACCGGTTTCGCCTGTTCGGCCCGGACGAGGTGGCCTCCAACCGGCTGGACGCGGTGTTCGAGGCGACCGACCGGACGTTCCTCGCGGCACGTCAGGAGGGCGACGAGCACCTCGGCGCCGACGGCCAGGTCGTCGAGGTGCTGTCCGAGCACCTGTGCGAGGGCTGGCTGGAGGGCTACCTGCTCACCGGGCGGCACGGCGTCTTCACCAGCTACGAGGCGTTCATCCACGTCGTCGACTCGATGGTCAACCAGCACGCGAAGTGGCTCAAGGTAACCCGCGGCATCCCGTGGCGGCGCCCGATCGCCTCGCTCAACTACCTGCTCTCCTCGCACGTGTGGCGCCAGGACCACAACGGCTTCTCGCACCAGGACCCCGGCTTCATCGACCACGTCGTCAACAAGAAGGCCGAGGTCGTCCGCGTCTACCTGCCACCGGACGCCAACACGCTGCTGTCCACGATGGACCACTGCCTGCGCAGCCGGCACTACGTCAACGTCGTCATCGCCGGCAAGCAGCCCGGCCCGAGCTGGCTGACGATGGAGGAGGCCGACCTGCACTGCCGGCGCGGCCTCGGCATCTGGCACTGGGCCAGCACCGACGAGGGCACCGCGCCGGACGTGGTGCTCGCCTGCGCCGGCGACGTGCCGACGATGGAGACGCTCGCCGCCGCCGACCTGCTCCGCCGCCACCTGCCCGAGCTCAAGGTGCGCGTGGTCAACGTCGTCGACCTGATGCGGCTCCAGCCGGAGAGCGAGCACCCGCACGGGCTGCCGGACACCCAGTTCGACACCATCTTCACCACGGACCGGCCGGTCATCTTCGCCTACCACGGCTACCCGGCGCTGATCCACCGCCTCACCTACCGGCGCACCAACCACAAGAACCTTCATGTGCGCGGATACAAGGAGGAAGGCACCACGACCACGCCGTTCGACATGGTGATGCTCAACGACCTCGACCGGTACCACCTGGTGATCGACGTGATCGACCGCGTGCCGGACCTGCGGACCCGGGCCGCCCACCTGCGTCAGTCCATGGTGGACGCCCGCCAGCGGTGCCGCGACCACACGCGCGAGCACGGCGAGGACGCGCCCGAGATCACCGAATGGCGGTGGGACCAGGAACGCCCGTAACCCACACTTCGCCCGCACGTCAACGAACCGGGAGGTACGGGTTCCATCCGGTGGCGACGATCGCCACCATGATCTACAAATTCCGTACCGGAGTCCTGGCCGCCGCGACGGCGGTCGCGCTGGCCGTCGGGCTCGCGCCCGGCGCACCCGCGCTCGGCGCGAGCCCCCTGCCCCTCGGCGACGCGGATCTTGTCGAGGCGCGGACGACCCAGACGCTCGCCCGGGGCGTCACGCTCACCCGCATCACCCGCGGCACCGAGCCGGCGCCCGCCGACCAGATCAACACCACCACGCGCGGCCCGTGGGTGGTCAACGTGCTGACCATCGACCCGCGCCGGGCTCGTGGCCACCTCGCCGCCACCTACGGCCCGAACCTGGGCCAGGTCGAACCGACCACCGAGCTGGTCCGCTCCGCCGGCGCGCTCGCCGGGGTGAACGCCTCGTTCTTCACCTTCACCGCGAACCCGCAGTATCCGGGCGACCCGGTCGGTCTCGGGATCTTCGGCGGCAGGCTGCTCAGCGAGCCGACCACCGATCCCGCCGAGGTCAACCTCGTCGTGGACGCGGCCAGCGACAAGGTACTCATGGGGCGGCTGTCCTGGACCGGGACGGTCCGCAACCGGCGGACCGGCGCGACACTCCCGCTGGAGTTCCTCAACCACCCGCCGGTGGTACCGGCCGCCTGCGCGACCCTCGCCGACCAGACGCGGTGCGGCGTGAGCGGTGACGTCGTGGAGTTCACACCGGAGTTCGGCCCGGCCACTCCGGCCGGCGCCGGCGTGGAGGTCGTGCTGGACCGGCACGGGTGTGCGGTACGCACCGCGACCACCCGGGGCACCTCGCTGGCCGCCGGCCAGAAGTCCCTGCAAGCGACCGGGCAGGAGGCCGCCGCGGTGCTGGCCATCACGGCGTCCGGCTGCCTGACCCGGACGGTCACCCTGCGCGACGCCGAGGGCGACCGGGTCGACCTGCGGCCGGGCCTGTTCGGCGTCAACGGCCGGTACCCGCTCACGGCGGACGGTCGCATCGTCGTGCCGGCCGGCACGGGCAGCTTCTTCGCCCGCAACCCGCGCACGATCGCCGGCGTCACCGGCGACGGGCGGATCGTCCTGGCCACCATCGACGGCCGGCAGACCACCAGCGTCGGTACCACGATGGACGAGACGGCGGCCGTGGCCCACGCGCTCGGCCTGCGCGACGCGGTCAACCTCGACGGTGGCGGCTCGACCGCGATGTCGGTGGGTGGCGCGCTCGTCAACAGGCCGAGCGGCGGCACCGAGCGGGCGGTCGGCGACGCGCTCGTCTACATCGACAGCCCGTGGCGCGGCGGTCACCACTAGACACTGTGGGTGCCGGGGCGGGCGGCGCGCGTGCCGCCCGCCCCCGAGCTGTAGCCAGACTGACAGCAATACGGGCAGGTGAGGGGCGCGCGGCCCTGCTAGTGTCCGGCCGTGACTCAGCCCCCTCCGTACGGATCTCCGCAGTCCTACCCCACGTCAGGCGCACCGCAGCAGCCCTATCCCACGTCCGGAGCGCCGCAGCAGCCCGACCCGTGGGGCCAGCAGCAGCCGGCCTCCTGGGGCCAGCAGCCGCAGCAGCCCGGCGTCTACGGGCAGCCGCAGTCCGGCGTGTACGGCCAGGCCCAGCAGCAGCCCGGCGTCTACGGCCAGCCCCAGCCGGGTGTCTACGGCCAGCCGCAACAGGACCAGTGGAGCCAGCAGCCGCAGGCTGACCAGTGGGGCCAGCAGCCGCCGCGACAGGACCAGTGGGGCCAGCAGCCACAGGCCGACCAGTGGGGCCAGCAGCCACCGCCCGGCCAGTGGGGGCAGCAGCAGCCGCCACCACCGCCGCGCCAGGGCGGCACCAACGGGTTCGCGATCGCGTCGCTCGTCTTCGGCCTGCTCGGCGGCATCCTGCTCAGCGTCATCTTCGGCTTCGTGGCGCTGTCCCAGATCAAGAAGCGCGGCCAGGGCGGCCGGGGCCTGGCCATCGCCGGCCTCTCGCTGTCCGGCGTCTGGGTGCTCGGCATCGTGGCCCTGGTGATCGTCGGCATCGTCGCCGGCGGCACCGGCAACACGAACGACCCGACCACGTCCCTGGCCGACAGCGGCGACGTCAACGTGCAGCGGCTCACACCCGGCCAGTGCCTCAACGGCCTCAAGGAGGGCAGCGCGATCCGCGACCTGCCGGCGGTGCCCTGCACCCAGCCGCACGAGGGCGAGGTGTTCGCGACCTTCGACCTGGCCGACGGCGACTTCCCGGGCGACACCGAGGTGGGCAAGCTCGCCGAGGACGGCTGCGTCGACCGGCTGAAGACCTACTCGGCCAAGGCCGCCGACGACCCCAACGTCGAGATCTACTTCCTGCACCCGACGCAGACCTCGTGGCGGCTCGGCGACCAGGGCGTCGCCTGCGTCGCGATGTCCAGCACCGGCAAGGTGACCGGCTCCATCAAGGACTGACCGGTGGGCGGCCGGCCGCCCACCGTCAGCGCCGCTTCAGGGCGAAGACACCCCAACCGAGGAACCGCCGCTGGTACCTGACGTAGGCCAGCGGCGCCCGGTCCAGCTCGGCGCGCATCTCGCCGGCGAGCGCGTGGCCGGGATTCGCGTCCAGCCACTCCCGGACGTTGAGCCACTGCGCGGCCACGTAACGGTCCCAGCTGTCCTCGTCGGCGAGCACCATCTCGACCAGGTCCCAGCCCAGCTCGCCGAAGCCCGCGACCAGGCCGGGCAGGTCGGCGAACTCGTCCTTGCCGGTGGCGTGGCAACCCTCCACCGTGGCCTGGTCGGGCGGCTCCTCGCGCCAGAACGGTTCGCCGATCAGCACCAGGCCGCCCGGACGCAGGCTGCGTTCCAGCAACGCGATCGTGCCGGCGACGCCGCCGCCGATCCAGGTGGCGCCCACGCACGCGGCCACGTCGACCGGCGCGGGCGCGACGTGGCCGGCGGCGTCCCCGTGCACGAACGTGACCCGGTCCGCGACGCCCAGCTCGGCCGCCCGGTCGCGCGCCGAGGCGAGGAACGCCGTGCTGATGTCCACGCCGGTGCCGGTGACGCCGTGGTCGCGTGCCCAGGTGCAGAGCATCTCGCCGCTGCCGCAGGCGAGGTCGAGCACGCTCGCACCGGCCCGCAGCCGGAGCGCCCGGCCGAGCACGGCCAGCTTCTCCTCCGTGAACGGGTCGTGGATGCGGTGGTGGCGCTCGCGGATGACGAACGGTTGCGGCAGGTCTTCGGTCACGGACCGGCAACCTAGCGGGTGTGCCGCGGCGCGTCGACCTCATTCCCGCGGCCGAGCACGGACAGCATGTACTCCAGGGCACCCCGGTCGTCCAGCTCGGCCGCGCCGCCGGGGTCGGGCAGGCCCGGCACCGGGTCGAGCTGGGCCCGCCACACCGGCGTGTCGAGCAGGCCACTCCCCCGCAGGTACGCCAGCACGGGCTCGGCCTCCGCCGGGCGCCCGGAACGCGCCAGCATCGACACGAACTCGACCGACGCCACGCAGGCGCCCTGCATGTTGTCGCTGTCGAGCAGCTCCTCGACGTGCGCGCGCAGCGCCCGGAACGCGCGCGGCCGGTCGCCGCGCCGGAACGCCACCCGCGCCTCCACGGTGCGGTTGGGCGAATGGGTGCGCGGCGGCACCTCGACGTCGACCGCCGCGTCGAAGAGCCGCTCCGCCTCCTCGTGCCGGCCCTGCCCGGCGGCGGAGTAGCCGAGCAGCATGAGCGCCCAGTTGTACAGCGTGGGCGGCCCCTGCACCCGGTAGCGCTCGGCCAGCCCGCGCATGACCGCGTCGTGCTCGGCGAAGCGGCCGCGGAACAGCAGCGCGGCGCCGATGTCCACCTCGACGTGCTCGGCCAGGTCGTGGTCGCCGTGCGCGCGCAGGTCGGCGAGGGCGTCCGGCGCGCAGGCGGCCAGCGCCTCCCAGTCGCCGTACACGCAGGCCCGCGCCCACCCCGCCGCCGGGTGGTCCGGCTCGCCGTGCTCGGCCAACAGCCGCTCGTAGGCCGCTGAGTCGTGGCTCAGCTTGTACCGCTGGGCCGCCACGGCGAGCGCGAAGGGCGCGCGGTCGGGCAGGAGGCGCTCAGCCCAGTCGCCGACCTCGGCCCGGCTGCGCGACGACACCTCCGTGGCCACCGTCCGGACCAGCGCGTAGGCCAGGTCGCGGTCGCCGCTCGCACAGGCCCACTCGAACGCCGCCCGCTGGTGGGGCCAGTGCTCGTCGAGCCGGGCCACACCCTCCACTTCGGACGGACCGGCGAGCAGCCGGCCGATCGCGGCGGCGCGGTCGCGGCACCAGCGGGCGTGCGCGGCGGCCGCCCGGTCGCTCTCCCCCGCTGCGGCCAGCCGCTCGGCCGCGAACTGCCGCACCGTCTCCAGTAGACGGAAGCGCCGCCCGAACGGGCCGGGCTCGGCGAGCACCATCGACCGCGCCACGAGATGGCCGAGCGCCGCCTCCGCCCCGGTGCCGCCGACCGCCTCGGCGGCGGCCAGGTCGAACGGGCCGGCGAACACGGCGAGCCGGCACAGCAGCGCGCGTTCCGCCGCGCCGAGCAGGTCGTACGACCACTGGATCGTGGCCCGCATCGTGCGGTGCCGCTCGGCGCCGGTCCGCCGGCCGCCGACGAGCACACCGAGATGGTCGTCGAGGCGGGCGAGGAGGTCGGCCGGGGCCAGGCTCGTGGTGCGGGCGGCGGCGAGCTCGATGGCGAGCGGCACGCCGTCCAGGCGCCGGCAGATCTCCTCGACGTCGCGCCGGCCGGCGACCGGGTCGTAGCCGGGGAAGGCGGCCGCGGCCCGCTCGTCGAACAGCTCCACGGCCGCGCCGGCCGGCTCCAGCGGCGGCACCGCGACGAGCATCTCGTGCCCGTCTCCGACGTCGAGGCCCTCCCGCGACGTGGCCAGCACCCGCACGCCCGGACTGCCCTCGGCGACGGCGCGGGCCAGCCCGGCGGCGCCGTCGACGACATGCTCGCAGTTGTCCAGCACCAGCAACGCGTCCCGGGAGCGCAGAGTAGCCACAATGGACTCGCGCAGGCTCCGCCCGGCGCTCTCCCGCACGCCCAGCGCGCCGGCGACCGCGCGCGGCACGTCACCGGGCGCGGTCACCTCGGTGAGGTCGACGAGCCACGCGCCGTCGGCGGCCACCACCTCGCGGGCGGCGGCCAGCGCGAGCCGGGTCTTGCCGATCCCGCCCGGCCCGACGAGCGTCACCACCGGGTAGGCGGCCAGCGCGGCCCGCACGGCGAGCAGCTCGCGCGCCCGGCCGATCAGCCGGCCGGGCCGCAGCGGGAGGTTGCCCGCGTGCGGCGGCGGCTCCAGACGCTGGTCGAGGATCTCCGCCTCCAGCTTGCGCAGCTCGGGGCCGGGCTCGACGCCGAGGCCGTCGACCAGGTGCCGCCGCGCGGTGCGGTACGCGGCGAGCGCGTCCGCCTGCCGCCCGGCCCGGTACAGCGCGGTCATCAGCAGCGCCCACAGCCGTTCCCGGTACGGGTGGCCGGCGGTCAGCTCGGTCAGCCGTCCGACGGCGGCGCCCGGGTCGGCCTCCACCCGCGCGCCGAGGTCGGCCTCGACCGCGCCGAGCCACCGCTCGACGAGCCCGTCGACGGCGGCCGCCAGCCCAGGCGCGGTGAGGCCGGCGAGCGGGTGACCGGTCCACTCGGCGATGGCACCGGTCACATCGCCGGCGTCGAGGCATCGCTGGAAGCGGGCGGCGTCGACCGCGGTGTCCGGCACGTCGAGCCGGTACGCGGCGCCGGCCCGCGCGATGGTGCCGGGGCCGAGGCTGGCCCGCAGCCGCGTCACGTACGACTGGAGGGTGCGCTCGGCCGTCCGCGGCGGGTCGCTGCCCCACACCAGCTCGACCAGCCGCCAGGTCGGGACGGCCGTGCCGGGGGCGAGGGCGAGCGCGGCGAGCAGCGCGCGGCACTTCGCCGGCCCCACGTCGACCGGCTCACCGAGGTCGGTCGCCGCGGCGACGCCGCCGAGGAGCTGGATGCGTACCCCTGCGCCCACGCTCAACAGTCTCTCAACACCCGCACAACGCCCGCCGCCGACAGTGGGCCGATGAGACTCGTGAGCGCCCGCCTCGCCGGGCTGCTGTACCTCGTGATCATCGTTTTCGGCCTCTTCGCCGAGGTCGCGGTCCGCGGCCGGCTCACCACCGCGGACGACATCCTGCGGTCGGAGGGCCTCTACCGGGCCGGCATCGCCGTCAACCTTGTGTTCCTGCTCGCCGAGACGCTCCTGGTGGTCATCCTGTACCGGCTCTTCGAGCCCGTCGACCGGGACGTCTCGCTGGTCGCCGCCATCTTCCGGTTCGCCGCCGTGGTGGTCCAGGCGGCCAACCTGACCACGATGTTCGCGGCGCTGCTCGCCGCGCGCGGCGGCGACCCGGGCGTCCCCCTGCTGCTCGACCTCTTCCGGTACGGGTACGGGATCGCGCTCGCGTTCTTCGCGGTCTGCTGCGCCGCGACCGGCTACCTGCTGGCACGCACGGCGCTGGGCTACATGTTCGCCGTCGCCGGGGTGGTGTACCTGGCCAACAGCTTCCTGCTCTTCCTCGTCCCCGGCTACGACGCGTCCGTGACGGCGTTGCTGCTGGCGCCGGCGGCGGTCGCCGAGATCTGGTTTACCGTGCTGCTCCTGCGTCGCGGCGACGTCCCGTTCACCGCCGGCGGTACGCTGTCGGTCCATGAGCGTGGGACCGCCGTCGGGCGATGAGGCGCCACCCGGCATCGACACCAGCGTGCCGCACTCCGCCCGGATCTGGAACTACTGGTTGGGCGGCACCGACAACTTCCCGGTCGACCGGGCGGCCGGCGACGAGTACCGGCGGGTCTTTCCGGGCGTGGTGGACGTGGCGCGGGCGTCCCGCGGCTTCCTGGTCCGCTCGGTCCGTTACCTGGCCGGCGAGGCCGGCGTCCGCCAGTTCCTCGACGTCGGCACCGGCCTGCCGACCGCCGACAACACCCACCAGGTCGCCCAGGCCGTGGCGCCCGACTCCCGGGTGGTCTATGTGGACAGCGACCCGCTGGTGCTCGCCCACGCGCGGGCCCTGCTCGCCGGCACGCCGGAGGGCGCCACCGCGTTCCTCGACGCCGACCTGCGCGACCCCGACCGGATCGTGTCCGGGGCCCGGCGGACCCTCGACTTCGGACGGCCGGTGGCCCTGATCCTCAGCGGCGTCCTCGGCCACGTCGCGGACACCGGCGAGGCCCGCGCGATCGTCCGCGGGCTGCTCGCCGCGCTGCCGTCCGGTAGCTACCTGTCGCTCAACGACGGCACCGCCGTGTTCAGCGATCGGATCGGCGCGGCGCAGGAGGAGTACAACGACACCGGCGCCGTGCCGTACACGCTGCGCACCCCCGCCGAGATCGCCTCTTTCTTCGACGGCCTCGAACTCGTCGAGCCGGGCGTGGTCGCCTGCCCGCGGTGGCGGCCGGATCCGGGGGCCGGGGGCGCGGCCGACGTCGACGCGTTCGGCGGCGTGGGGCGCAAGCCGTGAGCCGCCCGTTCCCTTCGCCGACCGTCCCGGCCGGCGGGCGGGCCGAGGTCTTCCTTCGGTACCTCGACTACTTCCGCGAGTCCACAGTGGAGAAGGCTGCGGCGTTGCCGGAGGCCGAGCTCCGCCGCAGCCGCCTGCCCAGCGGCTGGACGCCCATGGAGCTGCTCAAGCACCTGCGGTACGTGGAGCTGCGCTGGATCGAGTGGGGCTTCGAGGGCAAGGACGTGGGCGACCCGTGGGGCGACCGCCGCGACGACCGCTGGCACGTGTCACCCGGCGAGACCCTCGACGACCTGGTCGCCGCGCTGCGCGCGCAGGGTGCCCACACCCGCGCGGTGGTCGAGGGCGCCGACCTGGCGGCCGCCGGGCCACCCGGGCCGCGCTGGCCCGACGCCGAGCCGCCGACACTGGAGCGGGTGCTGTTCCACCTTGTGCAGGAGTACGCCCGCCACCTCGGCCACCTCGACATCGTGGCCGAGATGGCCGGCGGCCCGGTCGGCGAGTGAACGGCCGCTACGCCGCCGTGGACGTGCACTACCCCGCGTCCGGTGGCGCCGGCGCGGCGGCCGTCGTCGCCGCCGACGAGCGATTCGCGTCCATCGTGGACGTACGCCGGCCCGGCCTCGGCGCCCACCTGCACGCCGAGATCCGGGTGCCGGTGGTGGGCGTGGCGAAGACCGAGTTCCGCGGCGCCGGCCACGCGATCCCCGTCCACCGCGGCGGCGCGGCGCGACCGCTGTACGTGACCGCGGCCGGCCTGAGCGCCGAACGGGCCGCCGCGCTGGTCGCCGCGATGGCCGGTCCACATCGGATGCCCGACGCCCTGCGCCGCGTCGACTCCCTCGCCCGCCGTCGATGAGGCGCTCGAGACCTTCGGAGATGTGAGCTACCGCGATGTCCGTCGTGGTCCGGACCGCTGCTCCCGCGGCCTCACCCGTCCGCTTTGGTCGCGGTCACCCTTGCGGGGGTGAGAATTTGTCCACAATGTCGCTGGCCCGGGTCGGTGGCGAGGCGGAAAGCGGTGCTGCGTCGCCTACAGTGACCGCCGCGAGGTGCGCGAACAGCGCGCGGGTTGAGATCTAGGAGAGTTGGGGCGCTATATCAACCCTAAGTCTCCTAGATCTCGAAGTCCCGGCCCCGCGGGTTGGTGACGCTCTGTCAGGGCGGCGGAGGGTAGGGGTCTGCGACCGCCCGCGAAGATCTTCAGGGCTTGTCCCGCGGACCTGGCAGTGGACGGCCAGGGGTTTCGGCTCGGCCCACGAGCCGCCGGCCGGGAGCGGTGCCCGCGGGAGCATACGGTCCGCCGCTGACGCGGAGGCGGGAAAATCTGTTTCGAAGAGCGGCGACCCGCTCGCTAGACCAAGGTGGAGGCCGCCGCGGAGAAGGCGTGGTACGTGGGCGTGCCGGGGGCCCGGTCGAGCACCGCGAACACCACGTGGTCGAAGGCGTCCACCCGGTCGAGGGCCGCGGTGAAGGCGCTGGCCACCAGGGCCGGGTCGTTGCCGAAGACGCCGCAGCCCCACGCGCCTAGGACCAGCCGCCGGTGCCCGTGCGCGGCGGCGACCTCGACCACCCGCAGGGCGCGGGCGCGCAGCACGTCGGGCACGGTGGCGGCGAAGTGCGGCTGGTTGCTCCGCAGCGCCCGAAGGTTTGGCGCGGCCGCGGTGATGAAGGCCGTCCGGTGTGGACGGTCCAGCAGGCGCAGGCTCTCGTCGCGGAAGACCGGCACGCCGGGCGAGTAGATCACTCGGTCGCTGTAGCGCAGGTCGGTGTTGGCGCGGTGGTGGAGGTAGAACGCGGGCACCGCGCTGAGGCAGGAATGCAGCGCGGTGGACCGGACGATGTCCTCCTCCTGCGCCCGGGCACCGGTGAGGAAGCCGCCGCCGGGGTTGCGGGCCGAGGCGAACACCAGCGCGGCCGCGCCGTCGCCGAGCCGCCACGCGGCGGACAGCGTCGACTCGTTGCTGACCTCCACCAGCCCGCTGCCCGCGCGGGCGAAGCCGACCGGCAGACGCTCGCCGGGCAGGTACAGCCGGGTGCGCGCCACGGCCGCCCGGATCGACTCGCGGATGTCGACCCATCCACTGGACGGCGTGCGGTAGCCGCCGACTTGCGAGATTGTGACGGTCTCCGCCGCGACCGCCCGTAACCGTTGGTTGTTCATAGCCGCTCCCGTACGTCCATGAGCGCGAAGCCGAGCAGGTTGAGCCCGCGCCATTTCAGGGGATGCGCCACGTCGGGGTTGTTGGGCCCCATCCCGATGCCCCAGACCGGGTCGTAAGGGCTGGCCTCCACGAGCACCCGGTCGCCAGTCGCGAGGAGGAACTCGCGCAGGCCTTCGTGCTGGCTGAACTTGGCCAGGTTGCCGGTTACCACGATGTCGTACCGCGCGTCGACCCACTTCTGCTGGTGGAAGTCGCGCACCTTGCGGCCGGCCGCCTTCGCCGCGACGGGACTCCGGGCGGCCAGCACCGCGGCGAGGCCCTCGTCGTCGCCGAACAGGCGCGCCTTGGCGGCCATCATCCAGTGCTCGGCGGTCGGGTAGGTGACGCCGTCCACTGTGAACTCGGCCAGCCACCACTGGCTCAGGCAGCTGGGCCCGACCATGCCGCTCGCGGTCGGCCGGTGGCCCCAGAACGGAGCTATCTTCATGGGCTTGCCGTCCAACTCGGCATCGCGCAGGGCGGTGAGGCGTTCCTTCGGTGTCATGACGCTCCCTTCCCGAGCGCGGCGGCGGTCCCCCACTCGCTGCCCGTTCGCCAGAACATACACAGCATCATGACTCACTTTGAGTCTCTACACAACTCATCATGAGTACAATGCTGTGTGTGACCGTCGACAACCACCTCACCGACGAGGACCGCGGCTTTCTCGCCACCTACGACCCGCGGGCCTTCCCGCCCGTCGCCGTCACCGTCGACCTGGTGATCCTCACCGTGCGCGAGGGCGAGCTGTGCGTGCTGCTGATCCGCCGTGGCGAGCCGCCGCAGCGCGGGCGGTGGGCGCTGCCGGGCGGCTTCGTCGGCCCGGACGAGACGCTCGACGCGGCCGCCGGGCGGGAGCTGGTGGAGGAGACCGGCATCCGGGCCGGCGCGCACCTGGAGCAGCTGGCGACGTTCGGCGACCCGCGGCGCGACCCCCGGATGCGGGTGGTCTCGGTGGCCTACCTGGCGCTGGTGCCCGACCTGCCGACGCCGGTGGCCGGCACCGACGCGAGCGAGGCCCGCTACCAGCCGGTGGCCGAGCTGGCCGGCGCCTCCGGCGCGCTCGCCTTCGACCACGACCGCATCCTCGCCGAGGGGGTCGAGCGGGCCCGGGCCAGGCTGGAGTACACCGGGCTGGCCACCACGTTCCTCGACGAGCCGTTCACGATCGCGGACCTGCGCCGGGTGTACGAAACGGTGTGGGGGGTGCCGCTGCACGCGGCCAACTTCCGGCGCAAGGTGCTCTCGACGCCCGGTTTCGTGGAGCCGACCGGCGAGAAGCTGGCGACCGGACGCGGCTGGGCCGAGCTCTACCGGCGCGGCACCACCGCCCACCTGCACCCGGCGATCCCCCGGCCGTCAGCTAGTTGAGGTGTGTTGGCCTTCCTCCCCTGCCTGAGGGTGTGTTGGCCCTCCTCCTCGCCGCCCCCACGTCCAGCGGCGAGGAGGAGGGCCGGGCCGGCCGGTGGGGGTGTCCCGGTCAGCCCTCCTCGGTGAGCACCGGCAGCAGGCCGGTCACCTCGAGGAGTCGGCGCACCTGCGGCTGCGGATCGGCCACCCTGAAGTGGATGCCCTCGTCGCCGGCCCGCTGGTGGGCGTAGACGAGCGCGCTGAGGCCGGTCGAGTCCAGAAACGTGACGCCGCCGAGGTCGACGGTGAGCGAGGCGGGGCGCAGGTCGAGCGCGCCGGACAGGTACTGCCGGAACTGACCGGCGGAGACGACGTCCACCTCGCCGGCGACCACCAGCCGGACGCCGTCGCCGAGGTGCACCGCGGACACCAGCAGCCCGGACGGTGCGCCGCCGAGGTCGTCGATCATCGTGAGCCCTTCCGCCGATTCGGAGTACCGCGGGAAAGAGCGTCCGGCCGCGGCCGCGCGTTACCCGCGGCAGGTTTTGCGGCGAACCGCGCCGGGCATCACTCACCTCACCGAGAGTGAGGAGTGACCGATCATGTCCGATGCGGGTACCGGCGAACTGGTCCGCCAGGCGGCCGACCAGATCACTCGCCTGGTCCGCGACGAGCTCGCCCTGGCCCGCGCGGAGATGGTGGAGAAGGGCAAGCGGGTGGGCACCGGCGCCGGGCTGCTCGGCGGCGGCGGGGTCGTCGCGCTGTACGGCGTGGCGGCGCTGCTCGCGGCCATCGTGCTCGGCCTCGCCGAGGCGATGCCCGCCTGGCTCTCCGCGCTGATCGTGGCCGCGGCCCTCTTCGCCGTCGCCGGCGTGCTGGCGGTCATCGGCCGCCGCCAGGTCGCTCAGGGTGTGCCGCCGGTGCCGCGGGAAGCGGTCCAGAGCGTACAGGCCGACATCGAAGAGGTACGAGGGAGGGCCCAACGATGACCACCAAGAAGAGCACCGAACCCACACCGGCACCGCCGCCCGGTGACACCGACGCCATCCGCGCCGACATCGCGCACACCCGTGAGGACCTGGGCGACACCGTCGAGGCGCTCGCGGACAAGGCGGACGTCAAGTCCCGCGCCAAGGGGGCGGCCGCCGACGCCAAGGAACGGGTGCGGGACACCGCGCACGCCGCGACCGAGAAAGCCGGCGAGAAGGCCGGCGAGGTGACCGAGACGGTACGGCGCCGCCCCGGCCGGGTCGCCGCCGCGGCCGGCGGGGTCGTGGCCGCCCTGGGCACCGTCGTGGTGTTCCGCCGCCAGCGGGCCAAGGCCCGCGCCCGCCGGCCGTGGTGGCGCCGCGTCCGGTAAGCGTTCGGCGAGCCGGCTGTCCCGGGCTGATTGTGGCCCAGGAGAGCCGGCTTCCGTCTGTTCAGCCGTCGACTCCGCCGGCGGAGTCGTGCCAGGCGGTTTCGCCGTCCGCGACCAGCCCGGCCCGCAGACCATCGGCGAGCCGCGGCTCGTCCTCGACGACCAACACCCGCATCGTCCCCATCCTCGCCCACCGCGGCTGAAGGCCCGCTGAAAAGCGCAGGCCCATTGACAAATTCCCATCCGGTACGCGACGGTGCGGTCGCACGCCGGGCCGAACGATTTTGACGGGGGAATCGCCATGCGGGTGTGGAAAAGTCTTGTCCTGCGGGCCGCGCTGGGTGCCGCTGTCGTCGCCGGAGCGGTGGGGATAGCCGCGGCGCCTGCCCAGGCGGCCGGGTGCTCGCCGACGTCCAACCACGCGGGGTACGCCACCTACAACTGCTACATGTACCGCTCGTCGGTGCACCTGTGGAACCGCTGGACCACCTCGAGCACCTACTCGGTCGCCGACAACACGACCGGCGTGCTGTACCAGGGCACGAGCTGGTTCGTGTGCCAGCGCACGTTCCCGGCGGGGGTCCACTACGGCAGCGCGGCCAACAACTGGTGGGCGTACACGCTGAGCGACAACGGGGTGTGGGGCTGGGTCAACGCGGTCTACATCTCCGGCGGCGTCAACTGGGGCCCGATTCCCGGGCTGGCGGGGTGCGCGGCCGGTTTCGGCGGCAGCACGTCGTACCCGGGTGACTTCGCCGCGTGCAGCAGTGTCGTGGCCTGGCCCGACGGCGCCTCACATGTCGACCTCACCGCCGCCGTCACGCGCTTCGGTGGCGTCTGCTGAAACCGCCGACAGCGAAAGCCACCGGCACCAGGCCCCGTCGCGGACCGGCGAAGCGGCCACGGAGGGCCAACCGCAAAGGCCCGACGGGCACCGCACCCTTCACCGACCGGCGAAGCGGCCGCGGACGGGCAGCGAAAGGGCCCGGCGCCACCGGCGCCGGGCCCTTCGCGATCCGCTGGTTCAGGCGGTCGGCTTCTCGTCGTCCGGGACGGCGAGCACGACGCGCCGCCGGCGGGACATGAGCAGCATCGCGCCGCCGCCGGCCACGACGACCAGGCCGACGCCGCCGATCAGGCCGGCCTGCACGCCGGTGACGGGCAGCTCGCCGCCGCCACCGCCGCCGCCGGCCTTCGCCAGGTGCACGGAGAACTCGTCGGTGTTGTCGCTCTCGTCGATGTCCTTGGCCGACACGCCCTTGACACCCTCGGGCAGGGCGGCGCTCGCCAGGCGGGCCACCTCGGGCGTCTCGACGGTCTTGATGCCCTCGGCGCTCACCACGCCACCGTCGAGCACCGCCGGGGCGGGCGCGTCGTCGGCGACCTTGAGGACGTGGACGTCGATCTGGATCGCCGAGTACGGCGCGCCCTCACCGGTGTCCTCGTCGGCCGGGATCAGCCCGACGTCGAAGGTGCAGACGGCGCTGCGGTTGTCCGCCGCGTACTCGCAGTCCTTCCGCTTCTCCACGAACGTGACGTGCTCGGGGAGGTTGAGCTTGACCTTGAGGCCCTGCACCGCCTCGTCGCCGAAGTTGATCACGTAGTAGAAGAGCTCGGTCTCCTCGCCCGGCGCCACGGTGCCGGTCAGGCCCTCTTCGTTCAGCGGCACGTCCGGCGCGACCGTGGTGAGGTCCGGGCCGGTGCTCTCGCTGACGGTCACCGTCGCGGTGGCGCTGTCGTTGGTGGAGACCGCGTCGTCGGCGCCGTGCGACACCGTCGCGGTCAGCTTGCCCGGGGTGCCGTCGCCCTTGCGCACCAGGGCGAACACCAGGTCGAGGTTTTCGCCCGGCTTGACCGGGATCACGCCACAAGCGATCTTGGAGCCGGTCTGCTCGCACGCGTCGGCGTCCGGCAGCGGCACCTCGACGACACTCGTGTCGAGCCCGCTCAGGTCGAAGGTGATGACGACCTCGTCCGCGGTCTCGGCACCCTTGTTGGTGACGGTCGCGGTGGCCACCTTGCCCGACGTGGTCGCGGCCAGCGTGGTGCCACTCAGGGTGAGCGCGAGGTCGGTCGGGCCCGCTGCGAGCGCCGGCGCGGCGAAGGCGCCCGTGGCCACGAGGCCGACGGCCGCGGCGCCGGCGAAGGCCAGGGCGCGGGTACGAACGTTCATCAAATGACTCCCGTGGGAGAGGTGTTAAGGAAAACGAAAGGTGAGACGCGGGGACGCTAGCGGTACCGATGGTGCGTACGCCACCCCGAACCCTCAACCTCAACGTGAGCTGCACTCGGGCCGTGCGGAGGGAATGTCTGGTTTGGCCGGCGATATCCGCCCGACACACCCCCTGGCCAGGCACAAAGATCATCCTGCGGTACCAGAAGAGTCGGCCGTTCGGCGGACCGATGCCGCGAAGAACGCGCACCCTGAGTAGCCGCGCCGTGCCGTAGGCGAATCGCAATGTACTGGCTGTTGACCGGCGTCGATGGGGTCGGAACGATCGTTCACACGTCCACCTTGGAGGTGCCGCTGTGCCCCGAACCCCGCGTGTCCTCGCCGCCCTCCTCTCCCTCGCCGTCGCGCTGCCGGCGACCCCGGCCGCCGCCGCTCCGCACGGTCCGCCGGCGCCCGGCGAGCGCGCCACCCGCGAGCCGGGCAACGGGCCCGAGCGCCACGAGGTCGCCGCCACCGACCCCCTCGTGGCGGCGGCGGCCGACGCCCGCGCACAGGGGCACAACCAGCCCACGAAGACGGCCGGCTACCCGCGGCAGACAAGGCTCCGGGTGTACCCGGTGGATCCCACCGACCGGGCCGTCAAGCTCGGCCTCGTGCCGTACCACGGGATCGCCCCCCTGCTCAACGACCTCCAGGCCCGCAGCGACCGGGTCTCGGTCGAGGTGGTGGGTCAGTCCACATTGGGCCGTGACCTCTACCTCGTCACAGTGACCGCACCGGAGCACGCGAGCCAGACGCGGCGGCAGGACCGGTGGCGGCGGCTCATCGAGGACGACCCGCGGGCGGCGGCGCGCGACCGGGGGCTGCGGGCCGGATACAAGACGCCGGTGTGGTTCAACGGAAACATCCACGGCGACGAGTGGGAGGGCACCGACGGCGCGCTCCGCGTGATCGGCCAGCTCGCGACCGCCACGGACCCCGCGACGCGGCGGCTGCTGGAGCGTACCCGGCTGTACTTCACGGTCACCAACAACCCCGACGGGCGGGTGGCCGGCACCCGGGTCAACGGCGCCGGCTTCGACGTCAACCGCGACCACGTCACGTCCAGCCAGCCGGAGTCGCGGGCGGTGCGCGACGTGGTGATCGCGACCCAGCCGGTGCTGATGCTCGACGAGCACGGCTACACCGGCACGACGCTCATCGAGCCGAGCACCGCGCCGCACGGGCAGAACTACGACTACGACCTCTACATCCGGCACGCCTACCCGAACGCGCTCGGCATGGAGGCCGCGATCGCCGCGCTCGGTCACCCGGAGACGGCGCGGGCGGACATCCCGTTCCGCGACTACGCCCCCGGCGACTGGGACGACTGGCCGCCCATCTTCACCCCGATGTACGCCATCTACCACGGCGCGGTCGGCCACACCGTCGAGGTGCCGCTCCAGGTCAACCGGGGCGCGTACGACGGCCTGCCGGTCGAGGAGCTGCGCCGCCGCTCAGCCGTCAACACCGACGTGGCGGCGGCGACGATCCGGGCCGCCATCGGGTACGCGGACACCCACCGCGCGGCGCTTGTCGCCGACCAGATCGAGCTCTTCCGCCGCGGCTGGGCGGGCGAGCCGCAGCGGCACATCCCGGACGGGTACGTGCCGGGCTTCGGGCCGGAAGACCGGTACACGACCGAGTTCCCGCGCGCGTACGTGATCCCGGCCGGGTCCGGCCAGCGCTCGCCGGCCGCCGCCGCCCGCCTCGTCGACCTGCTCGTCGCGCACGACGTGCGGGTGCGGCGGGCGAAGGCACCGTTCGCGCTGGCCGGCACGTGGCATCCGGCTGGGTCCTATGTGGTCGACATGCGCCAGCCCAAGCGCGGCCTCGCCAACGCGATCCTCGAGGCCGGGCGCGACATCTCCGCGCTGGTGCCGCAGATGTACGACATCTCCGGCTGGAGCCACGGCCTGCTCTGGGGTGCCACCGTCCACACCAGCCGGTGGGCGGCGCCGCGCGTGCCGACCTCGCCGGTCGCCGTGGCCGGTCCGACCGGTGGCGTGCTCGCCCCGCCCGGACGCGACCTGGCGCTCACCGTCACCGACGGCAAGGACGTCCAGGCCGTCAACGCGCTGCTCGACGCGGGCGTCCGGCTCCGCCGCCAGGACGACGGCACGATCCTGGTACCGGCCGCCGCGCGGCGTACCGCGGCCGGCCTCGCCGACCGGCTGGGTGTGCGCTTCACCGCCGCCCGGCCGCACGCCGGTGGCCGGGTGCTGACCAAGCCGGTGCTGGCGGTCGCGGTATCCGCCGACGAGCTGTTCGTGCTCCGCCAGTTGGGCTTCGACGTGCGGCCGGTATCCACGGCGGCACTCAACGCCGGCTACGACTTGTCCGAGGTGGACACTCTCGTCGTCTCCTCCGGACTGTCCTATCAGGCCCTCAACGCCGCGGCGAAGTCCCAAGTGGACGCGCTGCTCGCCCGGGGCGGCGTCGTCACCCGCGGGGCGACCGGCGCTAGGTTCAACTCCGACGCCGGTGTGCTCCCGGCGCGCGCGGTCGCCGGCCGCACGGACGCCAACGGCGTGGTCTCCGTCCGCAATGGACCCGGCCCGGTCGGCGCGGGAGCGCTGCCGCACTCGTTCGTGTACGCGCCGCTGTGGTTCACCGACCTGGGCGCGGGTGTGACCGTCGACCAGCGGTACGCCGCGACGCCGCTCGTCGCCGGCCACTGGATCGCCGACCCCGACGACGGCACCGGTGGCCCTGCGGAGGCGGCCGGGCAGGCGGCGGTGGTGTCCGGTGTCGGGCCGCGCGGCACGGCGGCGGTCCTCTTCGGCACCGAGCCGCTCTTCCGGGCCCACCCGAAGGGCCTCTTCGCGCAGGTGGGCCGGGCGATCTACTGGACCGCGACGGCCTCAGCGGACACCGGAGCGGCGGTACGCGCCGGGTGACACCCCGAACTCGCGCTTGAACGCGGCGGCGAAGGCCACATCGGAGGTGTAGCCCACCTGGGCCGCCACCGCCGCCACCGTGACCCGCTGGTCGCCGAGCAGGGCGCGGGCCCGGCGCAGCCGCAGCGCCTGTAGGTAGCGCATGGCCGGCTCACCCACCCGGCCGGTGAACCGCGCCGCGAACGCGGCCCGGGACAGCCCCGCCGTGCGAGCCAGACCGGCGAGGGTCCACGGGTGGGCGGGGTCGGCGTGCAGGGCGGCGAGGGCGGCGGCCACGTACGGGTCGGCGAGTCCGGCGAGCCAGCCCGGCCGGTCGACGGCCGCGCTGTGGTGGCGCAGCGCCCGCACCAGCATGGCGTCGGAGAGCCGGGCCATCACCAGGTCGCTGCCCGGGCCGCCGTCGGCCGCCTCGGCGGTCAGCGCCTCGATCAGCGGGGCCAGCCACGCGGCGGGGCGGCCTCCGGCTCCGGGCAGCCGGATCGTGCGGGGCAGCCCGGACAGCGCGGGGTGGTCGGCCTCCCCGACGAGGAACGCGCCGCACACCACCTCGGTGTCCACTGTGGGCCCACCGGCGCGCAGCCGGTTTCCGGCGGTACGCATGGCGAGCGCGAAGCCGGAGGTCGCGGAGGCGGAGGCGGCGCCGGGCGAGCGGATCTCGTGGGCGTCGCCGCGGGGCAGGATCACCAGGTCGCCCGGCTCCACGCGCTCGGTCGTGCCGTCGTCGAACACCAGGTCGCAGGCGCCGCGCGTGACGAGGTGCACGCCGCGCAGGTCGGGGTGGTCGAAACGGACGCGGAACGGCGCGCCGAGCTCCAGCCACCGGTACGCGGCGCTTTCGAACCGTGCCTCCCGCAGTACGCTGCTCAGCAGGTCGTGCGAGACGGACACTGTGGTTTGCCGGACGCTCACCCATAGAGTGTCTCGCTTGGCCGCCCTAGCGTCGACCTCGTGAGAGACAGACGAACCGCCGTCGTGACCGGCGGCACGGGTGGGATAGGCGCCGCGGTCGCGGCGGAGCTGGCCCGGCGGGAGCACCGGGTGCTCATCGTCGGGCGGGACGCGGAGCGGGGTCGGGCGGTGCTGGGCGGCCTGGTGGGGACCGGTCACACGTTCATCCGGGCGGACCTCGCCCTGATGAGCGACACTGCCAGGGTCGCCCATGAGGTGACCGGTCACACCGACCGGTTGGACGCGCTGGTGCTGTGCGCCGGCGTACTGTCCACTGTGGCCGAGTGGACCGCCGAGGGCCTGGAGCGCACCCTGGCGCTCAACTACCTGTCCCGCTACCTGCTGGCCCGCCGGCTGCTACCGCCGCTCACCGGGTCGCCGTCGGGACGGGTGGTGCTGGTCGCCAACGCCGGCCGCTACCGCGACACCCTCGACCTCGCCGACCTCCAGCTGCGGCACGGCGGGCGCGGCCTGCGGGTGTCCGGGCGCAGCCAGTTCGCCAACGACCTCCTCGCCGTGGAGCTCGCCGAGCGGGTAGAGGCGACCCGGATCGCCGTGACGTGCGTCTACCCCGGGCTCGTCGCGACCGATGTGTTCGCCAACGCGCACGGCCCGTCCCGCCCGCTGCGGGCCGTGGCCGCCGCGCTGCAACGCCGGTTCGGCGCGCCGCCGGCGAAGGCAGCGACGGTCCCCGCCCGCCTGGCCGCCGACCCCGACGCGGCCGGCTTCGGTGGCGCCTTCGTCGGACCGGGGATGCGACGTATCCGCATCCCCGACCGGGCCCGGCGCGCCGATCGGCGGGCCGCGCTCTGGGCCGCCAGCGAGGCGCTCGTCGCCGCCTGGCTGACCGACGCCGACCGCCGGCTCCGTTGACGGCGGATTCCTTCGCGAGCACCCCGCCCGGCTTGACGCTCACGCCCTCGCCACCGCGGTCAGCTCGGCCGCGACCGCCGGACCACGAAGACCACGGTCGCCAGCGCGAGCACCGCCGAGGAGGCCGCGCCTACCGCCGCCGGACCAGCGGCGGACGGGGTGAGGCCGGGAGCAGCGGCCACGCGTCCGTCTACAGTGTCTGGACGAGCTGGACGGGATGGCCGTCCGGGTCGGTGACCCAGGCGATCAGCAGCCGGCCCAGCCACTCGTGCGGGCCCGTGAGGCCGGGCGTCCCGCCGTCGGTGAGGGTCGTGTAGGCCGCCGCCACGTCGTCGGTCCACAGGACGACCGCCGCGCGCTGGCCGTGCGCGACCGGGTCGAGGCCGTGGTCGTCCCGTGTGGACGCGACCGAGGCGAGGCCGATCCGGTATCCGTCGAGGGCGAGGTCGATGTGGATCGGCTCGCCCTCGCGTGGCGTCCGGAACGTCTCGGTGAACCCCAGGCCCTCGTAGAAGGCGGCGGCGCGGGGCAGGTCCCCGCTGAACAGGATGACCTGCGGGCTGCGGAATCGTGCCACCCGGCGACGTTACCAGCCGGCCTCACCGGCGCGGTGCCCTCGCCGGCCGGCGAGCACAATGCTCGGCGGGCGATGAGTTTTCGCGGGCCGGCCCGTCTGAGCCGGTGGACGCAAACGCCGATCGGGAGGACCGTCATGAGGTTTCGCGCGGAGCTGGAGGCCACCGGCGCCACGACCGCCGGTTTCGAGGTGCCGGAGGAACTGGTCGAGTCGCTCGGCGGCGGAAGGCATCCCAAGGTGGCCGTGACGGTCAACGGGTACCGCTTCCGCACGTCCATCGCCCGCATGGGCGGCCGCTTCCTGCTCGGCGTCAGTGGCGAGCGCCGCGCGGCCGCCGGGGTACGGGCCGGCGAGGTACTCGACGTGGACGTGGAGCTCGACACCGCGCCGCGCGAGGCGGAGGTGCCGGACGACCTGGCCGCGGCTTTGGCCGGTGACACGGCGGCCAAGGCGTTCTGGGACACGCTCACGCACAGCAAGCAGATGTGGCACGTCACGCAGGTCACGTCGGCGAAGAAGGCCGACACCCGGGCCGCCCGGGTGGCGAAGTCGGTCGCCATGCTCCGCGAGGGCCGGGCCCGCTAGCGCGGTGGCCCACGACGTTGGCCGGCTTCGCCGGCCCGGGTGAGCGGCGGCCGAAGGCCGCCACCGCACTGGCGCGCTGGCCGTCGACCCAGCCAGGTCGGCCCCGCTCAGAAGCGGTCGAGGCGGCAGCCCGCCAGCAGCGGCTCGACGGTGCCGTCGACCAGCTCCCGCGCGACAAGGCGGCCGACGGCCGGGGCGAGCGTGACCGCGGAATGCAGCACCGCCACGTAGAGGCCGGGCACCTCGGCGACCGGGCCGACGATCGGCTCGCCGTCGGCCGGCATGGGGCGTAGGCCGACCCGGGTGCCGAGCAGCTCGACGTCCGCGGTGCCGCGGAAGGTGGAACGGACGGCGGCGAGAGTCCTTTCGGGCGAGTCCGCGGCGGCGAGCAGCCGGTCCGGGGCGACCTGCCGGAGATCGAAGTCCGGTGTGTTGACCACGGTGCGGACCAGACCGGCCGGGGCGCGAAGCCGGAAGAGCGTCGCCGGCGACGGGTCGACCGGGATGTGCACGCCGAGCGGGGCGCCCAGCGCGGCCGTGGCCACCCCGGCCGCGAGCACCACCGTCGCGCCGGAGAGAGGCCCGGCGGCCGTCTCGACCCCGACGACCCGACCCGCCGCGTCCCGGCGGACCGCGGTGACCGGGGTGTCCGGATGGACCCGGGCGCCATGGGCGCGGGCACCCGCGACGAGCCGCTCGGTCACGCCCACCGGGTCGGCGGCGCCGTCGCCGGGTGCCCAGACCGCCCACGGCAGGGGCTGCCGCAGGGCGGGCTCGAGCGCCGCCGCGGCGGCCGCGTCCACGATCTCCTGCCCGGGCCCGGGCTCCGGCGCGCGGTCCGCCGCACCCCAGGACAGCGAGCCGGACCAGGTGACCGGGAGTCCGGGGAGTTCGGCCTCGAGCCGGCGGTACTCCCGGGTCGCGGTCGCCCGCGCCGCGGCGGCCGGACCGGTGCGGACGCCGGACGCTCCGATCCAGGCGAACGAGCCCGCCGTGACGCCGGCACCCGGCCGCCCGGCGTCGACCAGGGTCACGGCGGCACCGGCCCGGGCGGCGTGGTAGGCCACCGAGGCGCCGACGATGCCCGCGCCCACCACGAGGACCGTTTCGCCAGAGGTTGCGTCACCGCCGGACCGGGAGTGGGACATGGTGCGATCATTCCCGAGCATCCGGACGGGACGCGTCGCCTACGCTGAGCGCGAAATCGGCGCTCGGCGGTTCAGCCCCGCACGTATGGTGAGCGGATGTCGGACGTGGCGTACATCGGACCGGGCGGGCACCGCGACCAGCCGTTGTTGCGCACGCTCGTGGGTGACGTGCTGCGGCGCCGGCGGATCGCGCAGCGGCGCACGCTCGCCGACGTGGCCCGCGCGGCCCGCGTGTCCCTGCCCTATCTGTCCGAAGTGGAGCGGGGTCGCAAGGAGGCCAGCTCCGAGGTGCTGGCGGCGGTCTGCGAGGCGCTCGGGTTCGACCTCGCCGACTTCCTGACCGAGGTGCGGCTCCATCTCGTCACGCGGGTCGCGCCCATGCCGCGCCCGCAGCCGCAGGCACCGGTGCGGCGCCCCGGCGACGTGGTGCTGCTGGCCGCCTGACGCTGGCTGGCCCGCGTGACCCCGACGGTCAAAGGACTTCAGACGCCGGTCGGGTAGGTCTCGGGTTCGAAGACCGGCGAAGCCGGCACCGGCATCGGGGCCACCGCGCGGCTTTCGTCGAACCAGCAGAACGCGTCGTAGCGGTCGCCGAGGACGGTGGGCACGTAGTTGTTCCACCGGTCGCGTTCCGGGTGGTAGACCACGCCGATCGCGCGGTGGTCGAGAGCGTCGGTGAGCAGGTCGGGGCGGTCGTCGCGGGAGAAGACGAAGACCGCGCGGGCCGGCGCCGCCGCGTGCAGCACGCCTTCCAGCGCGGCCTCGCGGGCCGGCGGCACGACCATCTCCTCCATCGGCGCGCCCCACCCGTCGCCGGCGACGACCGTGCCGTGGTGGCTGCCGAAGCCGACCAGGACGACGCCGTCCGCGCCGTGGCGTTCGCGGGCCAGCTGGCCGATGTTCACCTCGCCGCGGCCGCCCATGTCGGTGGCGCGGGCGTCGCCGACGTGCGAGTTGTGCGCCCACACCACGGCCTTCGACTCCGGGCCGTAGTGGTCGAGCAGGCGGGCGAGGGTGGCGTCCATGTGGCGGTCGCGCACGTTCCAGGAGTCGCGGCCGCCGCGGACCATGGCGCGGTAGTAGCGTTCGGCGCCGGCGACCACCTCGGCGTTCTGCCACGCGCCGAAGCGTTCCGCGGCCGCCGAGGCCGATGCCGAAGGGCCACCGCCCTCCTGTGCCCGCGACCGCAGCCGCACGAGCAGGTCGACCACCTCGTTCTCGCACCCGGCCGCGACGAAGCGGGTGGCCAGCGCGTACAGCTGGGCGTCCTCCGCGTACGGCTCGAAGCACTGGTACGCGGCGAGCGCGGCGGGCACCTGCCCGGGATCGTGCTCGCGCAGGTAGACGAGGATCTCGCGGAGCGACTCCCACAGCGAGTACACGTCGAGGCCATGGAAGCCGGCGCGCACCTCTGGGTCGGCCTGCGCGTTGTGCCAGCGCAGCCACTGGCAGAAGTCGGCGACCTCGTCGTTGGCCCACATCCAGGTCGGCCACCGCTCGAACGTGGCGAGCGCCGCCCGCGGGTCCTCCGGCGCGCCCGCTTCGAGGCGGACGCTGCGGTTGACGCGGTCGCAGTCGGGCCAGTCGCCCTCCACCGCGACGAACGAGAACGCGGCTTCCTCGATCAGTCGCTGGGTGAGCTGGGCGCGCCAGTGGTAGTACTCGTGCGTGCCGTGGCTGGCCTCGCCCAGCATCACGACGCGGGCCGTGCCGACCCGGTCGAGCAGTACGTCGAGGTCGTCGGGGCCGCCGAGCGGCGCGGCCAGCGCGGCGACCTCGTCCCCGTACCGTGACATCGTTACCCTCCCGGCGGGTTCGGTTGTGCCGTCCCCGTCGGTTACCCGGTGCGGGATGGCTCAACCGAGCCGGGCGGACTGCTCCACGGTGGTGATGACGCCGAGCGCGTGGGCGGGCGTGAGGCCGAGGGTGCTGGCGAGCCAGCCGAGCGCCTCCCGCTCGGCGGGGTTGAGCGCGCCGTCGGCGACGCCGATCCGGGCCGCCTCCGCGAGGTAGCGTTCGCGCGCGTCCAGGGTCAGGTGCGCGGCCAGGGCGCGCAGCGGCTCGACGACCGCCTCGGCGGGCCGGCTGACGTCGGCCTGGAGGTGCGCCACGTCGTACCCCTCGGCGCCGGCCGAACGCACGGCGGCGAGCGCGGCGCCGACGGCGGCCTCGGAGGTGCCGCCGGCGCGCAGGATGACCGCGGCGGCGGCCCGCATCCCGGCCGGGAGCGCGCTGGCGAGCTGGGCGCTGGTGGGCGCGGCCAGCACGGCGGGGTCGAAGCGGACCCGGCAGGTCTGGCACCGCACGACCTCGCCGACCTTGTCGAGCGGGATCACCGGCACGAAGAACAGGGTGAAGAAGCGCCGGGCGGTGCGGTGCTCGTAGTCGCGGTCGCCACCGCAGTTGGGGCAGGCGAAGCGGCCCTTGCCGATCAGACCCATGAAGTAGAAGACGGACAAGCCGAAGATGATCACGCGCGGGAGGATACCAATGCGGCGCCACCTCGGCGGGGTCCACAATCTGCTCATGACCTCCACCGGCTCCTCGCGCCTGTCGCTGTGGTCCACCGATTCGGTGCTGTCGATCGGCTCACACGGTTCGATGCTGTCGATCGGCAGTGTCGGCTCGATCGCCTCCGTTGGCAGCATCGGCTCCGCCGGGTCGATCCTGTCCGTCGGCTCCGCGCTCTCGACCGGATCGGCCCTGTCCTGGCGGTCGCGCTGGTCGCTGCTGTCCGACCAGTCCTTCGGGACCGCGATGGCCTCGCGCGGCGGCGCCCGCGCGGTCGTCGGGCCGCCCGCGGTGTTGGCGGCGGTCGCGGTCGCCGCCTACGCCGGCTACCTGCTGACGCGCCGCCGCCAACCGGCCGCGGGCCGATCAGGTCATCGGTAGTCGGCACCCGTCGTTCCGCGGGTCGCGGCCGCGCGCGGCCGAGCCGGCGACTCCGCCGGAACCTCCAGCCGCAGCGCGACTCCCAGGGTGAGCCAGACCAGGCCGATGCCGGTGATCGCGGGCGTGTTCGGCATGCCGAAGACCGCGAAGGCGGGCAGCTCCACGGCGAACGGGTACAGGCCGCAGGCCAGTGGCGCGAAGCGGCGCCAGCCGTGCCAGCGGCCGGTGCGCAGGACCTCGACGCCGGTCAGGGTCATGCCCAGGCCGATCAGCGGGTCGCCGGCGCCGAACATAGCCTTGGCGACCGTGAAGTCCACCCCGACCGTCAGCTCCGCCGCCGCGATCAGCGCCCAGCCCAGGCCGGCGAGCGGCAGGCCGATCCGGGGCAGCCGGCCGGAGCCGGCGGCACCGGACGCGGCGAGCGCGAGTACTCCGGTGAGGACCAGCAGGTGCGAGGTGGTTGTCGCGATCGTGAACGCCAGGCCGGGGTGCTCCGGGTCCACGGGATTGACGAACTGGGCGACGCCCACGGCCAGGTGCAGCAACGCGCCGGCGATCAGGGTGGACGTGGCCGCGCGGCCGAGCCTCGTGATGTCCATGGCTTCTCTCCACTCAGTCGGTGATTGAGCCGACCGTAGGAACAGCAGGGGTTCGCCCGGAACGTGGCGGGGACACAGTGCCGACCCCGTGGCCAGCCTCGGGGTGGGACCGCGGAGCACCTCCTGGACCGGCGCGACGGCTCCGGGGCACGATCCATGGGTGGCGAGTCGGGTTCGGCGGACGGTGGCCGCCTTCGGCCTGTTCGGGCTGGCGGCGGTGTGCGCGGTCGCGGCCCTGGTGGGCGCGGTCGTCGCCGGCTACGACCTCGACGAGGCGATCCGGGTGTTCGTGCTCCCGCAGGCCGTCATCGGCGTGTCGTTCGCGGTCAGCGGTGTGCTCATCGCGTGGCAGCGTCCGGGCAACCCGGTGGGGTGGCTGGTGCTGTCCGCCGGGTGCGTGCAGACGGCCACCGCCGCCGCGGTGCCCTGGGTCGACATCGGCGTCCGCGACGGCTGGCCGGAGGTGGTGCTGCGCGGCCTCGCGACCGTCTACGCGTACGCCTGGCCGTGGGGGATCTCCCTGTGCGTCCCGCTGGCGCTGCTGCTGTTCCCGGACGGCACGTTGCCCGGCCGGCGATGGCGGCCGGTGGTCTGGCTGGTCGTGGCCGGCAGCGTGTTCTTCGTCGCCGCGCTCGGCGGTGAGGGTGCCCAGCTGAAGGCGCCGCTGGCGCGGGCCTGGTTCGTGGTGCCCGGATATGACGACCTCGACACGCTGTGGCTTGTGGCCAAGATCGCGAACGTGCTCGTCAACGCGGTGGTGCTGGCCAGCCTGGTGGTCCGGTACCGGGCCGGCGACGCGGTGCTGCGCCGGCAGGTTCGCTGGCTGCTGCTGGCGGCCCTGCTGTCCGCGGCCGCGCTGGTACCGCAGCCGTTGTTCGGCGTCGGGCCGGTGCTGTTGTTCCTGGCGCTGGCGTTCATCCCGGTGGCGATCATGTTCGCGGTGCTGCGGTACCGCCTCTTCGACATCGACCTCGTCGTGCGCCGCTCCCTCGTCTACGGCGTGCTGTCCCTCGGCATCACCGCGACCTACGCGGCCCTCGCCGCCGCGCCCGGCCTCACGTTGGGCAGCCGGATCCCGGTCGAGCTCGCCGTGGCGCTGACCATCGTCGCCGCGGTGGCGTTCCAGCCGGTCCGGCGCCGCCTGGACGCCCTGGCGGACCGCTGGGTGTTCGGACCCCGGGTAAACCGCTATCAGCTGCTCACCGCGTTCGGCGCCGGCCTGGAACAGACCCTCGACCTGCGCGAGCTGCTACCGGAGCTGGCCGCCACCGTGCGGCGCGGGCTCGCCGCGAGCTGGGTACGGGTGTCGCTGCCCGGCACCGCCGCGCTCGCGGGCGAGCCCGACGGCCGCACCGCGCTGGAGGTGCCGCTGGAGCGCAACGGCGAGAGCGTCGGGCGCATCGAGTGCGGCGCCAAGGACGGCGGCTACGACCCGGACGACGTGCAGCTGCTGACCACACTCGCAGGGCAGGCCGCCACCGCGATCGCCAACGTGCGGCTGACCGCCGAGCTCGCGCGGCGGCTGGAGGAGCTGTCCCGGTCGCGGGCCCGCATCGTGGCCGCGCAGGACAGCGAACGCCGCCGCATCGAGCGGGACCTGCACGACGGGGCCCAGCAGCATGTCGTCGCGCTGATCACGAAGCTGCGCCTGGTCCGCAACCAGCTGGCCCGTGGCGAACGCTCCGCCGACAAAGCACTCGACGAGCTACAGGCCGACGCCCGGGAGCTACTCGCCGACCTGCGCGACCTGGCACACGGCATCCACCCGCCGGTGCTGTCCGACCGCGGTCTCGTGGCCGCCGTCGAAGCCCGCGCCGACCGGCTCCCCCTCGACATCGTCGTACACGCCGAACCCGCCCTGTACGACCGCCGGTTCGGTGCCGCCGTCGAGGCGGCCGCCTACTTCACCGTCTGCGAGGCCTTGACCAACGTCGTGAAACACGCCCGCACCGACGCGGCACGGATCGCGCTGACCGTCACCGACGGCCACCTGGCGATCGTCGTACACGACGACGGCGTCGGCTTTCCCGGCACGGTCACCGCCGGCCGCGGCCTGACCAACCTGCGCGACCGCATCGAGACGCTCGACGGCACGATGCACATCGAGGGCCGGGCCGGCGCCGGCACCCGCCTGCGCGCCGAGATCCCCATCGGAGGTACCCCATGAGCGACCCGCTGCGCGTCGTCATCGCCGAGGACAACTACCTGGTCCGCGAAGGCACCCGCAGGCTGCTCGAGGACTCCGGCGAGATCGACGTCCTCGCCGCGGTGGGTGACGCCGACCAGCTGCGCCACGCGGTACGCCGTCTCACCCCCGACGCCGTCCTCACGGACATCCGCATGCCGCCCGGCCACCACATGGAGGGAATCGAGGCCGCGCACGCCATCCGCGCCGAGCACCCCGGCATCGGCGTGGCCGTGCTGTCACAGCACACCGACGAGAGCTACGCGTTCGCCCTGCTCCGCGACGGCACCACCGGGCTGGCGTACCTGCTCAAGGACCGCCTCGGCGATCTGGAAGAGCTGATCCGCGCACTCCGGGAGGTGGCCCGCGGCGGCTCGGTCATCGACCCCCAGGTGGTGGACGCCCTGGTCGCCCGCCGCACGCGCACCACGACGTCGGCACTGGCCGCCCTGACCCCGCGCGAGCTCGACGTCCTGCGCGAGATGGCCCAGGGCAAGACCAACGCCGGCATCGAACAGGCGCTGCACCTGTCAAGCTCGACGATCGAGAAACACGTCAACTCGATCTTCGGCAAGCTCGGCCTGGCGGACGAGCCGGTGCACCGCCGCGTGGCGGCCGTGCTGACCTTCCTCCGCCAGACACACGCCGCCTGACCGTGGTGTCGCGGGCGCTCAGTCGAGGCAGAACTCGTTGCCCTCGATGTCCTGCATCACGAGGCACGACTCGTTGACGCCGTCGGCTTTCAGCAGTCGCACGCGTACCGCGCCGAGCGGGAGCAGCCGTGCGCACTCGGCCTCGAGCGCGGCCAGGCGCTCTTCGCCCACCAGCCCGGTGCCGACCCGCACGTCGAGGTGCACCCGGTTCTTGACGACCTTGCCTTCGGGAACCCGCTGGAAGAACAGTCGCGGCCCGACGCCCGACGGATCGACGCACGCGAACGCCGAGCCCTGCTTCTCAGCCGGCAACGCGCGATCGAAGTCGTCCCAGGTGGCGAAACCGTCCGGCGGCGGCGGCACGACGTACCCCAACACCTCACACCAGAAACGGGCGACACGCTCGGGTGCCGCGCAATCGAAAGTGACCTGGAACTGCCTGACCGACGCCATCGGACCACCATAGAGCCGAGGTCTTTCGCCGTCGCCGCGGGCCCGCCCCGGCTCGATCGCGGGAGCGCCTCCGTGCGCGTGGACGGCTCAGGCCGGCGACGCCCGGCATCGCGTCGTCGCGAAGGTCAGCGAGGGGTGACGAAAGAATCGCCCACGACATAGCCGTCCAACCCTCGAGCCTCGCCATAGGCGATCAGGTCAGAGGTCCGGTTGATGAAGCCCTTGCCGGAGAAGTTCAAGGAGGTGTTACACAGCACGCTGTATCCGGTGAGCTCGCGGAAAGCGACAAGGAGCGAGCAGATCGCGGGGTTGTCCTCGAAGGTGACGGTTTGCACGCGCGCTGTGCCGTCGACGTGGGTAACGGCCGGTAGAGCGTCCGACTTGACCGTACTGAAGTACAGCATGTAGGGATCAGGCGAGGCACCGCTGAACCACATGCCCGCGTCCTCTTCCAGAACGATCGGCGCGATGGGGCGGTAGTCTTCCCGTTGCTTGATCGCATTTAGCCGGCGGGTGGTCTCGTTGCTGAACGGAGCGGCCAGGATAGACCTGTTTCCCAGCGCTCGCGGGCCGATCTCCCATCGCCCGCGGGCCCACCCGATGATGCCTCCGTCCAGCAGGAATCGTGCGACTTCGGCTGGGTCGAAGGGCTTTGTCAGGTACCTGGAACTGTCGAATGGGATATCGTCGACGAATTCGGAGCCGCCGTACACACTCCACGTGATGGAAGCAGAACCCGCATAGAAGTGTTGAGCGTCGATCGCCGTCCCCAGCGCCGATCCACTGTCGTTCGGGCAGGGAGGTACGAAAACATCGGCGAATAGACCGGATTCCCGCCAGCGTCGGTTCCATTCGCAGTTTAGTGCGCAGCCGCCGGACACCAGGAGCGGAAGCCCTTCGGTCAGGTTCTCGCGAGCGTAGTCGTAGAAGCGTTCGAAGATGGCGTCGGAGAGTCCAGCGGCGGCATTTCGGTAGACCGGGCTATGTAGTCCGACGTCGTGAAGGGGCGACTCTCGAAGCGCGGCCTTCAGTCGGCCGGTGATCACCTCGGTTTGCGCGAGGATGAAATCCACGACGGCCTGTTCGCCGGGATCATTTTGGCGATCATCGGCAAAACCGGCCAACGCCATTTGCTTTCCGGCATCCTCGAGGCGCATGAACTCTTGGCTCGCGGGAAACTTCGGGTCGGCGAGTGCGAATAGGAAACCGTACTTGTTTCCGGGGTAGGTCAGGACCTCGCGGAGATGACTGACCCGTCCCTCTTCGTCGATCCGGTAGAAGGAACCGATGTTTCCTTCCCAAACGAGGCAGTAGCAAGGCTGCCCGGCCTCGACGGACGACATGCCGTACGCGGCCATGATGTGCGACCGCTCGTGCGTCGACGAGAAGACCCGCACCGGCTTGCCGAAGAACCGTCCCGCCTCGTCCGAGACCGAGGCCGGCCCGACGCCGTAGTATCCGGTGCGCGAACTGGGATCCATCGCCTGATACCCTTTGATCCATCCGCCGAGCGCGATGACATCCGGCTCTCTGGGCAGCTTGGACGCGGCAAGGGCGAAGACTTCGGCGGTAAGGCTGGAATAGCGGAGGCGGGAGTCTTTCTCAGCCTCCAGTGAAAATAGTAGGGCGCCATTGTCGATTGCGGCGATGGTCCCGTCGTGTCCTTCTTTGAAGGAGAGAATAAGCATCGCGCGCGTCCTCCGTATTGGCGAAAATCGGGGTCGGCATCGTGGGATGTGGCGATAGGTCTATGGGATTCAGGAAGAAGGCTCGTGTGCCTCCACGGAACCGAGGCTGAGGACCATGGTGTCGGCATACTCGAAGGACTCCACCGTCTGGAACCTTTCGGATGCGTACAGTTGGGCGGCGACATTGGCACGCTCCACGCTGAGCGAGACTCTTTTGATCCCGGACTGCCGAGCCCTCTCCAAAAGCGCCCGCAATATGGCACGGCCGATGCCTTTTCGTCGATGTTCGCCGGCGACTCCCATCCCCAACTCGGGCACATCGTCACCGACATAGCCGTAACCCGGTCGATCTGCGGTGAAGTAGCGCAGCCACGCCGCACCCAACCGGGCACCGCGCTCGTCGACGGCTAGCACTCCCAGGTCCGTCGGCCGCATCCACCCCTCCACATATCTGGCAAAATCGGGGTTGGCCAACACCTGGTCCTTTGGCATATTGCGGTCCGACTGCCAGTTTACCGACTCGACCAGCATGTCGGCCATAAAATCGAAGTCCTCAGCAACCGCTGAACGTATAGTGAACGACACGAACCTGTTTTCCTGCCTCGCTCAGTCCGATGTACCTGGCTGTCACAAATCGCTCGTAGGCCGGCGCGACCCGTCGATATGAGGCCGATTTCAGGCCCGCGCCCACCGTATTACCACGAACTGATCGACGCCGTAACCGTCGACGGAACTGTCGACGACGAGGTCGGCGTGGTGTGCCGGATGCTGTGTGGCGATGTACTCGTCCTCGGCCGGCATCCACTCGTCCACCCACATCGACCGGGCCTCTTCGCCATCTCGCTCCAAGCCGCGACCCAATCGGGTGCGCGGATCGGCTTGGCAGAAGATCGTGTAGGTGTAACGATCCCGAAGCGTCTCCTCCAGGCAGTAGACGCCTTCGATGATGATCGGGCGGCCGGCGGGCACCTCGATCCACTCTGCCAACTCGTCCTCGTTCCAGTCGTAACGCTGATAGCGCACCGCCGCCCCGGTGCTCGCCGGCCGTATCACCTGCTCCGTCAACCGTGGCCAATCGAAGTGCGACGCGATCTCGCCGACGCGGCTGCCCTGATCCTTACTCGGCAGGTAAAAGTCGTCGACGTGGACGATTACCGCCCCGGGTATTGCCACCGCGAATGCCGCCGCCAGAGTGCTCTTGCCCGAGGCGCCCGGCCCGTCGATTCCGACCAGGATCCGGGGCCGCCCTTGCCCCCGACGGCGCACATCTTCGGCAAGCGCATTGATATCAAGTACCGCAGAATTCACCATGACGCCTCATCATGCCGTCGTCGCTGAATCAGCCGTGTTGGGCGGCCGGTGGACGTCTCCGAACGTGCTCGACCGCCCTTCGGCATGACGCAGTAGCCAGTCGTTGGTCCGTCGACCGTCGTCTTCCATGACGGCCCGCGGATGGTAGAGGTGTGGGAGGTCGAAAGTAAATTGAGCCACCTCTGTATGCGCCTCGACCCTGTCGAAGAACTCGTTGTCCTCGTCACCCCAGCCCTGATATCGCTCGTCGAATCCCCCGACAGCATAGAACAGGTCGGTCTCCACGAAGATGCAGCCGCCGCGATGTGTCATCAAACGGTAACCATTGCATTCGTCTTCGTCAGTGCGAGCATCATCGTCCAGCAACCGCCGCCGGATTGCCAGCTCGCTCGACTGTTCGTCCAGGTGGAGAAGGCTCGACAGGGGAAGCAGCCCGCGACAGCCGGTTACCGACATGAAGTCGCAGGCGGATTCCAACAATGTGCGGGGAAGCAAGACGTCGGCGTCGAGGAAACACAGGTATCGCTCGGCGCGGCCGGTCGCGACGGCACCGACGTTGTGGGCCCACGCTCGTTGGTACTGCCCGCCGTGCGACGCGAACACGTAGCGGTCGACCATGGGCTCGATCACGGCTCGGTGTCGAGGATGACTGTCCTGCTCGACCGCGACGAGGTGGTACGCGGACCGTTCCAGTGTCTGGTCGTTGAGGGCGGCCAGTGCGGCGATCGTGTTTCGCAACCGGAGCCCCCCGGCGACGTCGCGGAAGTCGATCACGACAGTGAGCTGCCACGCGGAGCGCGGTGGCTGCCGCCGCGACTTCGCCGCACGGAGAATCTCGTCCTGGGTGACCGGAGCCACCTGTCGATGTGGGTCGTATCGGCCCCCGTACCACTGGTCGATGCGATTTCGTCGGTCGAAGGTGGTCAACGGCCCCCGTAGCGCGGTAGCGGCCGGTGGTCGCACCATCAGGAGGTTGCGCACCGCGTCGTTGACCGTGCGACGGCAGCGACGATCCAGCGGCGCCGCGGCCAGGGCGGCGAGCGCGGGTTCGAGTGGGGTCGGTAGGAATGCCCCTTTGGCGGTTTCGACGATCGCGGAGAGGATGGCTTGGGCGAGTCGTTCGGTCCGCCGCCACATCGGCGCGCAGATCCCCGGCGCCGCCGGATCCCACAGCGTGCTGAGCGCTCGCACCGCGACCTCGGCCAGTCGCGCGGCCTCGTTGACGTCGATGGGCGCGGGTCGGCTGTCCCCTTGCCGGGGCTCGACCACGTCGATCGCGAGCAGCCGGTCGACGACGTCGACGCCCGGCCACGTGGCGCGCGCGGCGTACCGGTCGAGCAGAGTGACACGGCCGAGCCCAGCGGCCTTGGCCGCCAGGGCCATCTGCATGGACGTGCCGACGAACCAGCATCCCGACACCGAGCCACCGAGCAGATCGAGGGCCCGCCCGATCATGCTGGTCGGGTCGGTGTGTTCGTCTTCCCGCACGACCGCGTCGATCGCCGGCAACCCATCGAGAAGTTCGAGTTGCCGGACCACCGCGCCGACCCGGACGCCCGCGGATCGCAGGCGGGCGACCACCGCGTGTGCGTCCGCGTCCAGGTCGGCTCGGCGATCGCCGCGGGACAACGCTCGTGCACACGCCTGTGCCGCGCTGGCCGGCAATCCGAGCAACGCACACCACGCCGTCGCGGGAGACCCGGGTGGCGGGACAAAGTCTTCGGCCGCGAGCAATGCCTTGCACACGTCCTTGTCGTCAAGGCCCGCGACAGGCAAACCTTCGGCCGTCAGGCCTGCCAGGAGCTCGTCACCGTCGATACGCCAAAAGGTGTGGCGGGCCTCGAACAGGACCGCGCCGAGGGACGAATCCTTGCCAGCCGTCACAGTCCGTCCTCCTTCCCGCGCGAGCCGTCCTCGCCGGGCAGCACCGGCCCCGCGGTAAGCCAGCCGCGGCGGTCCGCCTGACCCTGCCGGCACGCCGCGTAGTATCGCTCTTGCAACTCGCGCGTCACCGGGCCCGGTTTCCGATCACCGATCTCGAGACCGTCGACGTCGACGACCGGTGTTATCTCGCACAAGGTGCCGGTGAGAAATACTTCATCCGCCACGTACAGCTCACTGCGCTCGACCTCCCGCTCGTCGACGCGCAGACCCAGCTCCGCGGTCAGCAACTCGATGGCGCTGCGCCGCGTAATACTCTCCAAAATGGAGGAGCCGACGTGCGGCGTGACGATCCTTCCGTCGCGCACGAGGAACACCGATGCTCCCCCCGTCTCGGCCACTTTGCCCTGCCGGTTGAGCAGGATCGCTTCGTCATAGCCATTCGACGTGGCCTCCATACGGGCGAACCGGAGGTTGTAGTAGCTCGCCGCCGCCTTGACCCGGGGCGGTGCGGAGGCGTCGTCGGCGCGCTGCCAGGAGGAGATCTGGCACCGGAGGCCACTCGTGATCGACTTCTCGCGCGGGGAGGGGAAGATCGCGACGAAGAAGCCGCAGTCGTCCGGGGATCCGCCCACGGAGTAGCGACCCTCCTCCAGGAACAGGGTGGGTCGGATGTAGACGTCCTCGCGGTACGGCATCGCGCTGAGCAAGTCGTGCAAGGCCCCGAGACACTCCTCGAACGTGACGATCCGCGGGATTCGCGCGACGCGCGCCGAGTCGGCCAACCGTCGCATGTGGTCGGGCATGTGTAGGAAGTAGTGGCGCGACTCCTGCTCGTTCCAGTAGCCCCGCATGCCTTCGAAAACGCTCGCCGCTCGAACGACGGCCTCCGTCCAGACGTGGACCGTCGCCTCTTCCCACGGTCGCACGGCATCCTTGAACCATATGTACGGTGGTTTCTCCAGCACGGTCACGAGCCGCTCCTTACCGCGTCGTCGAGGAACTGCTGGACGGTGACCCGGGCGTACTTGTGGTCCACCAGCTTGGTCATCACCGCCGGTGAGACGGTGATGCCGTGCGCACCGGCCCGCATGCAACGGATGACGTCACCGGGGCCGCGGACACTCGCGGCGATAAGCCTGGTCGGCATCTTCCAGTCATCGACCCAGCTACGGGCGGCGGCGACGACCTCGGCGCCGTGGCCGCTCTCGTCGTCGATGCGGCCGACCAGCACGCTGATGTGTTGTGCGCCGGCCTTCGCGGCCAGCATGACCTGCGGCAGCGACAGGCACGCGGTGCAGTTTACGGACACGCCCGTGCGGACCAGCTCGGAGATTTCCCGCAGCAACGGTTTGCCCTCCGGGGTGAGCACGGGGACCTTGACCACAAGGTTGGCGGCGATCCGCGACAGCTCGATCGCCTCCGCGACCAGGACGGGACCGGCAGCAGCCGAGACCTCGGCGTGGAGGGCGCCAGGCGCGATCATTGCCGCTAGTTTGGTGATGGCGTCGATGGCGTTTCCGGCGACGTCCCGGCGGACCACGGACGGGTTCGTGGTGACTCCGTCGAGCACGCCTTGCCCCCACCAGTAGCGGATTTGTGCCTCGTCGGCACTATCCAGCATCAGCAGCATCTACCACTCCCGTCAGAATCCGCTCCACACAGGTAAGGACGTCAGGCGCTACCAAGTCCGGCGAGGTCCCGGCGCGGACCGGGCACACATCGCATCGCACGGAGCCGATCCAGGCGGTTCTGCATCCGGCGGCGCTGCCCGCGCGCAGGTCGACATGGGTATCTCCGATAAACCAACAGTCCGCCGGCCGGACTCCGAAATCGTGGCACGCGCGCAACAGCAGGCCAGGCCGCGGTTTGCGGTTCGGACATTCGTCATGACGTAGGCGCGGGTCCAACGACTGGGGATGGTGCAAGCAGTAGTAGTAGCGGTCCAGCCGCGCTCCGCTGTCGCGGAGGTGCGTGGCGATCTCCGCGGTAACCGCATGGAGCTGACCGCGGCTCAGCTTGCCTTTGGCCACTCCCGGCTGGTTGGACACGACAGCACACGGTATGTCGCGTTGGTTCACCCGGCGGACCGCTTCGGCCGCGCCGGCTGTCAGCCGCACCTGGGCCCGATTGGATGGTGAATCGACAAGTCCGAGGTCGGGCTCACGCCACAGCTCGTTGAGAACGCCGTCCCGGTCGAACAGGATCATGGCTGGCTTGGTCACGGCCGGAGTGACTCCCAACGCGGCACCACCTGTTGAAGGAGCGGATGGGTGGCGAGCATGTGCCAGACCACGGCTTGGAAGATCTCCGTGTGTGTGGTGCGCAAACCTGCGTCCTCGATCGGTATCCGCACGCAGAGGTCGGCCAACCTGGCGGTCTCACCGCCATCCGGGCCGACGATGCCGACGGTGAAGGCGCCCGCGGCGCGACCCAGCTTTACCGCCTCGATGAGGTTTTCGCTCACCGGTGGGTCTTCGCTGCCCCCGCCGACCGACAGGACGAGAAGCACATCCTGTGCCCCGATGCGGCTGACAAGCAACCAGCGTGTGAATGCCTGCCGCCACCCGTAGTCGTTGGCCGCGGCGGTCAGCGAGGCAGGGCTGTCGGCCGGTGTGTACGCCTCGATGTTCGCCAGGCCGCGTAGATCACACGCCGCGTGCGACGCGTTGGCCGCGCTACCGCCGAGGCCGACGATGAACACCCGGCCGGCGACCCGACGGGTTTCCGCCAGCCGGCCCGCGAGGCGGTCCACCGCTTCATGATCAAAACGCTGGGCGGTCGCCACGAGTTCGTTGAGGAACCGCTCGCTGAAACCCCCGGTATTCGCGATCTGCGGGATGGACGTCATGAAGACACCTTCCTCGTAGCTACCACGACAGGGCCGACGGTCGAACGACCGTCGTGCCCTGCGACTCGAAATGGAACGGGACGTGGCGCAAACCATGATTCGCGAGCGCGTTCGCGAGTGCGGGCGCCGAATCAGGATCGGCATACACCAGAAGGAAGCCACCGCCACCGGCGCCAACGATCTTGCCAGCCTTGGCACCGTTTCGGCGGGCCACGTCCAGGTACTCGTCCCACCGACCGTCCTTGTCCCGCACGCGCTTGAGCTCCCAGTGCTCGGACATCAGCACCGGGATGTCGTCCAGCCGTCCGGACTCCAAGGCGACACGGGTCCGGGCACCCAACTCACGGATCTGATGGAGGGCCTCTATCCGCGCCCGCAGACCGGCCTGCGTGGGTGGTGCGTGAAGCGACCCGGCGCTGTCGCGCCGTTGGCCGGTGTAGAACAGGTGCAACCTCCGGTCGAGGGCCTCGAGCACGTCCGGTGCGATGTCCAGCTCGGGCGCCCGCACCTCACCCCTCGAGCTGATGATCAGCCGTCGCATCCCGCCCAGCGCGCAGGCGTAGTGGTCCTGCCGTCCGACCGGTCGCCCGAGCCGCTCGTTTTCCAGCTGGAAGGCGTGCTCGGCCAGTTCCATCCGGCTTGGTTGCCGCCCGGCCAGTTCGTACAGCGCCGCCAATGTGCTCACCGTGAAGGCACCCGAGCTGCCCAGACCGGTGCCGGAGGGCACCGGACCGAGCGACACGATCTCGGTCGGCTCCAGGATCCCGACCGCTTTCAGCGCCTCGGACACGTGCGGGTGTCCCAGACCGTCCGGCGACCGGGCCACGTCCGTCCGCTCGTAGCTGTAGCGGAACAGCCCGTCGACGCGCCCGCGGCGGGCGACGACGGTTACCGGTAGCGAGACGGCCGCCGTGATCATGTCACCGCCGAACCGCTCCGCGTAGAAAGGTAGGTCGGTCCCGCCCCCGCCGAGGGTGAGCCGCAGCGGGGTACTGGCCACTACGAGGCCCTTGTCGCCTGTCATGGCTTGACGCCGCGGGACGTGAGGATGCGGGCGGCCGCGATCCGGACCGCCTCGGCGGCGCTGTGCCCAGGGGCCCAACCCGTCGACAGCGCTCGCTCGATGTCGAGTTCGACCACGGGTTGGTCGCCCGCCCAGGAAAGCGGTGCGTCCGTCGGGACGATACGCGGCGCCGGCAGCTCCATGGCGGCGGCGACAGCGGCCGCCACGCCCGCGACGTCGAGGCTGCCGCCGGCGGCGAGGTTGACGACGTCGACCAGATCGTCGCGGGCCGGCCGGTCCCTTATCCACCTCATGCCGGCGACCACGTCGTCGACGAGCACATAGCTCTTTCGCTGCCGGCCATCGCCAAGCACGTGGAGCTCGTCTGGGTTGTCGGAGAGTTTGGTGACGAAGTCACGGATGATCCCGCGCCCCATGCCTCCGCCGACCACGTTGCCGAGCCGGAAGATCCGGCCACGCAGTCCGAACGTATGCGCGTAGGCCGAGATGAGCCCCTCACACGCGAGCTTTCCGGCGGCGTACAGCGAACACGGCAACAGCGGGCCGTCGCTCTCGCGCGCCACCGGCGCCCCGTTGTCGCCGTACACGCCACTCGTCGACGGAAACACGATCAGCGGCGTCGCATGGTCGCGCATGGAGTCGAGAACACGTTGGGTGAGAAGGATCGACTCACGGATGTCGACCGATGTGTCCCTGGCGCCCAGCGGTATGTCGGCGTTCGCCGCGAAGTGCCAGACCTCCTGGACGCCGGGCATGACCTCGGGCAGCGTGCGGGCCAGATCACCGGTCACGTAGCGCAGCCGCGGCGAGTCCAACAGATCCGTCAATCGCCATGGGTCGGGCGCGAGATCGCTGGCGACGACATCGTGTCCGTCCGCGTGCAAGGCCCGAGTGACATGTGCGCCCACGAAACCGGCGGCGCCGGTCACCAGTACCGTCACCGGACTTCCTCCCCCGTGGTGGACCGCGTCTGGGTGAGGTCGAAGGTCACGGCCAGCGCCGCAAGGGTCGGCGCGTCGCTGAGCAACCCGGACCGTATGTGGGCGGACAGGTCGCGCCGGGAAACGAGGCGCGTCCGCAGGCCGGCCTCACTCGCGTCGGGCGTCGCCTGTTTCCGGTGCGCCGGCACGACCTGTACCAGAGAGAAGCCGTGACTCGCCCAGTCGCCCGCCTCGTGAAACCGTCCGGGTAGCAGCCGCGCCTCGGCGCCGATCCATCCGGTTTCCTCGCGAAGCTCGCGCAGCGCCGCGTCGACGACGTCTTCGTCGCGACCTTGCGCCCCTTGTGGGAACTCCAGGCTCCAGCGCCCGATGGCGTACCGATACTGCTCGGTCATCAGCAGGCGCCCGTCGGGAAACTCGCACACGACGACGACGAAGTCAGCGCGGGAGACCACGGCGAAATTCGAGACCGACCCGTCATCGAGCTGGATCGAGTCCTCGCGCACGGACATCCAGTCGCTCCTGAAGACGGTCCTGCTGTCCAGCCGGCGTTTGGTCGGCCTCCGGTACGGCGTGTCCCGGGGGCTCGGCGGACCCGGCGAACGCGACGCCGGCGGGGTGAGCCGCGGCAGCGTGCCGGTGCTGACCAGTCGGATGAACTCGGCATAGCCTTCCGGCGAGCCGATCTCGTAGAACCTGTGGTCAACCGGCACCGCGCCAAGGTCCCGACTGTCGATCATCGATTGAAACAGGACGTCGAGATCCACCGGGAACAGGTGAGGGATCCGCACGATGACGGAACGCCGCATGATCGCGATGCCGTAGTCGATGTATGCGAAGACCCCAGGACCTGCCTGCTTGTCGTACACCGTCACGCGGTCCCCGGCGACCGCGACGTTACTCGGCACCAACCAGTCCCGGTTGTGCAGCACCGCCATGCTGGCTTCCGTCCCGATGGCCCGATGCCGCCGTACCAGCTCGCGCAGATCGACAGGGGTGTAGGTGTCGCCCAGCAGGAGAATGAACTCCTCCTCGACCATCGCGGCGGCGGCACGAAGGCAACCGGCGGTCCCGAGTGGCTCCACTTCCACAGTGGACGTGACACACAGGTCGGGTGGGCGGTGTCGCTCGACCGCGTCGAGGACCGCGTCGGCGCCCACGCCCAGGCACATGTGTAACCGCCGGACGCCCTGCGTCGCCAGCAGTGCCAGCACGTAGGCCAGGAACGGACGACCCTGCACGCCGGCGAGGATCTTGGGGGTCCCGGGCGGGAGTTTCGCGGAGAGCCTCGTGCCCATGCCGCCGGCGACCATCACGACCTGCGGCACGACATCGACGGTGGGTTGGCGATCGCGTTCGGCGGCAGCGCCCTCGACGGCGGCACGATACGTCGGATCACTGACCTGCATAAAATTCCACCATCCGCATGGACGTCGGACGCGTTGACCAAACCTTGGCGACGATCCTCCCCGAAGCGGAAGAGAACATGCCGCGGCGGAGTCGAATAAGTTTGGCGACGGCGACACGGAGGTGAGCGACGCACCCCCGTGCCCTTACATTTACAGCCATCTCTGACTATAAGTGTCTCGTTCGGTCGTTGCAAGACTTGACAAGAAGCTTGGTTCGAGTCTTGCCGCTCGACGTCGACAACCCGATGCAGGCGATCGCGGTCATCTTGTCGGTTTCCAGTTGCCCATATTCTCCTCGTATATCTCTACAAGCGTGGCCGGCACGTCGTACGTCGGGGACCAGGACGGATAGTGTGACCTCCATTTGGCCATGCTGCTGACCCACCATATATGGTCACCGATTCGATTTTGCTCATGGTAGGTTACCCGCATCTCGTTTCCGGAGATCTTCTCTGCCAGCGCGATCGCCTCCAGATTGGAAACGTTGGCGTGCCGGCCGCCGCCCAGGTTGTAGACCTCGCCGCTGCGTGGACGGCGGAAGAATGCCTCGAAAGCCGCCACCACGTCGTGCGCGTGTATCGCGTCGCGAACCTGTTTTCCGTGGTAGCCGTACAGGTTGTACGTCCGCCGCTCCATGGCGCAACGCATCACATACGCGAGGAATCCGTGCAGTTCCGTTGCGGCGTGTGCCGGCCCGGTCAGGGTCCCGGCCCGAAAGCAGGCGGTTTTGAGACCGAAGTAGCGACCGTATTCCTGCACCATGATGTCGGCGGCGAGCTTGGAGGCACCGAAGATCGAGTGTAGGCAGCCGTCGATCGGCATGTCCTCGGTGACGCCTTCGTAGTACGGGTTACTCGGTTCGAGTTCCCATCTGGTGTCCAGCTCGACGAACGGCAGCGAGTTGGGCCGGTCGCCATAGACCTTGTTGGTGGAGCAATGAATGAACGGAGCGTCGGCACACTGCTCACGGACGTTCTGCAACAGATTGAGCGTACCCGTGGCGTTGATATCGAAATCGGTGAACGGGTCGCTTGCCGCCCAGTCGTGCGACGGCTGTGCCGCGGCGTGAACTACCAACACAATGTCGCGCCGGTATCGGCCGAATAGGCGAGAAATACCTTCCCGATCTCGGATGTCCATATGCTCGTGGTGATACGCGGCACCCAGGTCCTGCATGAGGCGCCTGACGTTGTTCGCGGTAGACGCCTCACCGCCGTAGAACCGAGCGCGCATGTCGTTGTCTATGCCCAACACGTCGAGGCCGATCCCCGCGAAATGACGTGCCGCCTCAGAGCCGATCAATCCGCCCGACCCCGTTACGAGTACGACGCTCATGATTCTCCAGGGACCGCGTGCCAGTGCCTGCGGGACGTTATTGTCATGATTTCCGCCTCGAGAGGATCAGGGAGCCTGGGCTTCGACAGCGAAATTGGCCTCGGGCACCTCGTCAGGAAACCTGATCGGGTGGACATCCGGCACGCAGCCCATGAAATAGCGCGTCTTGTCGGCGGGCAGCGCCTCGATGCCGTCGAAGCCGGCCGCCGACAACATCCGGATCACCATGTCGGGCGTGAGCAGGCTACGATGCTGGCCCCATTGGTGCGACATCCGGTTGATGTAGCGGGCCCACCGGAAGCCGTCGTCGTTCCACCGGTGTACGACCGAATCCGCCACCACCATCGGATCGCTCTCGGCTGCGGGGCCGAGCTGGAGCAGCCGCGCCACCTGCCTGGCGTCCGGCGACACGACGCGGATGACTCCGCCCGCGCGGAGCACGCGACGGCACTCGGCGAGCATGCCCGGCACGTCGTCGAGATAGAGGTGTTCGAAAAAATGCTCGGCCAGCACCGCCGCCACGGTGCCGGTCGCGGCGGGTATCCCCAGCAGGAGATCGGCTCGCCGTACCCGCGGGCCGCGGCGCCGAAGGTCGAGGCCGTACCAGCCGTCAGGCACTGTGCTACCCGAGCCCAAAGCTAGTCTCAGATCGTCGACGCGCCCCAGCAACCTTCGGGTCCTCGCGTTGCTCACCCACAGTGCGGCGTGCCGGAGGGGACGGGGAATCTCCGCGATCGACGCGCCGATCGCGGTCCGCCACCGGTATGGCGGTAGCCGCCATTCTCGTTCACCCGGCTCCTGCCAGCTCGGTTCACGCCCCATTCGAGTCTCGGTCCCTTCCCGGGTGACCGATGTGCGCCTCGATGTGTGACGCGACCTCGGTCAGCGAGGCGGCGGTCGGCCCGTGCCAGCTGACCGGGCGAAGCGCGTACCGATCGAAAAGGATGGCGGACCTCACGCCCGCCGCCAGACTGGCGGCCACGTCGCTGTGTGGGTCGTCGCCGACGAAGACACACGACTCGAGCGGAACACCCAGCCGTGCGGCCGCCCGCGCGAAGATCTTTCGATCCGGCTTGGCCACGCCTTCGAGTCGCGAGTCGAGGACCGTGTCGAAGAAGGACGCGATCCCGTGCCGGGCCAGGTCCCGATGGAGTTGTCCGTCGCCGTTGCTCACCGCACCCACGAGCAAACCCGCCCGCCGTATCGCGGTCAACGTCGGCACGGCGTGTTCGTCGAGAACGGACCACAGTGGATCGTCGTCGGTGTCCATCCGCTCCAGGACTCGCCAGATGGCCGGGCCGTCGTCGGGGGGCAGACCAGCGTGGCGCGCCCAGGACCGTGCCTTGTCGTCACCCGCCCAGAACGCCGACGGGTGGGGCTCCTTGGCGCCGGTCCAGACCGTCTCCGCCAATGCCTTCAGCGCGACGCCCGGCGGCAGCGGGTACCCGCGGCCGCGGAGCGTCGCTTGCCGGAAATGGCGTTCCTGGGGATGGATGATGACGCAGCCGATATCGAACAGAACAGCCCGTAGCCTCACGCGCCTCCACCCGGCCTTCCCACCGTGCCGGCGAGTGCCTCCTCGTATACCCCGATTACCTCGTTCGCCGTCCTGCCTATGTCGAAGTCCGAGACGTCCTTGGCCGCTCGGGTCACCAGCCGCCGCGCCAGCTGGTCGTCGGTCAGCAGCTCGGAGATCCTTTGTCCCAGTGCGGCGGGCTCGCCCGGCCTTACCAGGAGCGCGTTGCGGTCATGTACGAGAAAGCTGTCGAAGCCGGAAACCGTGGTGGCGACAAGTGGCCGCTCGGCCGCCATCGCTTCCAGCGCGGACAGCCCAAGCCCTTCGGCGTAGCTCGGCTGGACGACGAGGTGACAAGCCGCGTAGACGTCGGCCATGTCGCGGTGGGCTATCTCCTCGACGATCCGCACGGCCTCGGCCAGACCTAGTTCCGCGATCCGTTCCCGGATCCGTTGTGAATACTCGACCGAGCCGGAGTGTGCCGAGCCGGCCAGGACCACCAACGGGCGGGCCGGACCCATTATCGCCACGGCGGCGATGAGGTCGAGCTGGCCCTTGCGCGGGGTGAACCGGCTGGGGCACAAGACGACCGGACCGTCGGTCGACGACAGGCCGAGTATCGCCCTGCCGCGCTCGGCCGAGCCTTGGCGAAGCCATTGCACGTCGACGCCGGTGACCACGCGGCGAACGCGCTCTGCCGGGTAGCCGTGCCGCAACGCGGCGCGGGCATAGAAGTCGGAGGAAACCGTGACCAGCGTGAGCGGAAGCGAGTAGACGAACGTGGACCGGGCCTCGCCGAACCCGCCCGACTCGGTCGCCATCTCGTTGAACGTGCCGATCACCGGCACAGGCGGTTGGGCGATGGACGCCGACACGGCCGCGTCGTGCGAGAACACGTGCACAAGATCCGGCCGGCGCTGCCGGATGTGCTGCCAAAGAACGTGCGCCCGCGCGAACGTGTCGAACTCCCAGGCGATGGAATCAGCCGGGACGTCGCGGCCGACCGCGACGAAACGGCCACCCGCGCCGGTGACGGCGGCCCGTACCGCCGCGTCGGCCGCGCCGCAGACGACATCTACCTCGATGCCACGGGCGAGCAGCACGCCGATGACGGACTCGGCGATCACCTCGGCTCCACCGACGGCGGGAGGCAGTGCCGGGGCGACAACACAGACCCTCATGAGTCTTCCCTTCAGCACGACGTCCTAGCGCCGGAACAGACTGAGGTGGCCGTTCGTCTGGCGCCTACGCATGCCATGGCGGCCGAACGCCGAGATCACCGGCCCCGCGTCGATGTACTTGCGGTGGATCTCCACGACGACCGTGTCCACGATGTCCAACCAGCCTGTGTCGCCCTGCATGATCTGCTGTTCAGCACCCTCTACGTCTATCTTCATCAGATCGATCGACCTCAGTCCGTGTCGGCGGATGAAGGAGCTGACGGTGATGGACTCGACCTCGACCGGCGGCAAGACCAGGGCGCTCTCGAAGCGCGCGGCCCGGCCGGTCCGAGCGTCCACTACCGACTTGACCGTCGAACTCGACGCCCACCAGCGATTTGGATAGAACGGGATTCGACCGTCTCGATCCGATATGGCCAGCTGCTCTACAACCGCTTCGATCCCGTTCGCCGCGAAGTTCCTTGCGGCTACGGCGTTGTTTTCCGCCGCCGGGTCGACGCAGTAGAACCGTGCGTCCGTCGCCCAGCAGGACAGATAAACGCTCGCCAAGCCGATGTTCGAGCCGAAATCGACGACCGTTTCGGCCCGACCCAGCCATTCTCCGGTCACGTCCTGTAGCGCATTTTCGAGGAAGATCTCGCGGTACACGTGCCAGTCGCTGGCGTTTCGACGAATGGCCAGTCGGAGGTCTCGCCCGTTGACGCCTGTTCCTACGGTGGTAGCACGGCTTGACGCGAACGGCAGACCGAGAAAGGCACCGTGATACAGAAGGAGGTGGGCGGCGATACGCGGAAACTGTCGACGCGACGACACGGCCCTGACCCGGGCGAGATCCACCACGCATTCCCTCAACTCGCGACCAAGCAGCCACGGCAGGGTGCGGCTCGCGTCATCCCCGTCACGTCGCAGGCGGGGCCTGAATGGCATGACAACCCTCTTGTCAGACAGCCCGGCTGCGAACGAAATCGGCGCCGGACGGGCTGGCCTCGTCTGACCGCGGCCAGATCCGCGCCCTATTTCCTTCGATGACGACTCGGTCTTCTGCGAAGGCCTGGAGAATTCCCGGAAGTAGGCGGTCCTCCACTTCCGCCACCTTCGGATCGACCGTCGCCACCGTGTCGTCCACGTCGACCGGAATCGCACATTGAGCGATGATCGGACCGCCGGCTCCGGACAATGCCCGGCGCAGATGGAAGCTGACGCCGATAAGCTTGACGCCGTCCCGCAAGGGGGCGCCGATCGTGTCGGGCTCCTCGGCATAGGCGGGCAGCAGTGACGGATAGATGCTCAGTACACGATTCGGGAAGCGGTCCACAAGCGTGGCATCGACGACGTCCATGTAGCCCGCGGTGAACACGAAGTTGGCCCCGGCCGCGAGGAAAAACTCCGCTATTGCGGCGTCCCGCACCGAACGCGTGCCATACTTGTCGATCTCGAAGAGGCCCACGTGCGCGATGCCCGCGTCTCGAGCCACCTGCAACGCCGGGCACGGCATGTTGGCGGCAACGGCGACGACTGATCCCGGCGAGGGCTCGACTCCACATGCCCGCAGCGCCATCCGTAGCGCGACGCCTCGGCCCGAGACCATCATTCCGATCTTCAGCGCACCCATCCGCTACATCTCCCTACTAGCCGGAGTCACCGCTCCGGCGTCACGACGTCACCCGGCTACAGCTCGGCAAGAAGCTCGGCCACCGCACGCCCGTCCCATTCGACGCAGACTGTCCGCTCGGGCGTCACATCGAAGAGGCTCGCGCCACCGTTAGCCATCCACCGGCGGTGCCCGAACGCCGGGACAAGGTTTTCCGACATGTAAGTCAGCGCCAGTTGCAACAGCGTCTGATGGCTCACGACGACAACAGTGGCGTCGGCGGGCTGACTCTCCAAAATGCGTGTGACCACCATGCGGAACCGTTCGAGCGCATGCTGGCCCGACTCGCCTCCGGGCCCCAACTCGAAATCCAGATCACCGTGGATGAACCATCGCTCGAGCGCGAGGCTGAATCGCGCGAAACTGGCCTCGTCGGAACGCCCCTCCAGGTCCCCGACGTCACATTCACGCAACCGGTTGTCCTGGACGACGGGTATGCCGAGTCTTTCGGCGATGATTTCCGCACTTTGTGCCGCTCGCAACAAGGGACTTGAATAAATCGACGTCGGATTGCTCCCGCTCAGCAGCTCCGCAGCCCGTCGTATCTGTCCTACACCTTGCTGTGTAAGCTGACCGCCGGGCGATCCCGAGGTGATCACCATGCCAGCGTTGTGGTCTGTTTCCCCATGGCGAATGAAGACGATGCGCAACGAGTCGTGCCCCTCCGTGCCAACTCCGTTAGCCACCGATGATCACCCGGACCGCAACAGTCGGTTTCAATCAGGCGATCAGCCACCTCAGCTTGACCCAAGCGGTCGATGAAGTCAAGGGGAAACACCGCGAACAACATTGATGATCTACCATGGTCGGGTCACCTAGGCAAAGAAGTTGACCAATGCCAGGCCGAAGGAGCAAGCCATGGCGCGAGAAGCCGGACGGTCGCATCGCCGGTGGTGGATAGGTGTGCGTTTGGGGGTATTGACCAACGCAGCCTTCTATGCCACGATGGTCTTGACCCTGCCGCTGGCACTCGCCGACAAAGGTTTTGAGAAAAGCACGATAGCTTTCTTTTTCGCCATCGGCTCCGCCACCGCGGGAGTGCTCAATCTCAGCGTTGGGCCTCTTCTGCGCAAACGAGGCATCCCGTGGTGGAGTTTGGCCCTCGCCATTGCGTGCGGAATTGTCGGACTGCTAGGTGTCGGTTGGGCGACGGACCCGCTGGCGGCCTTGATATTCAGCCCGCTACTCGCCGCCATGACGCTGATCTTCCCGCTGCTCGTCGCGACGGCGAGCACCGCGTCATCGCAAAATGACTCCCGGCTGGCGAGCTCGATGCGCAGCACGTTCGTGATCGGCTATGTCATCGGTCTGTGTCTGGCCGCGCTGGCTCAATCAGCGCCGGAGCTCGGCGTACCGGTCGACGGTCTGGCACTGGCCGTCGTTCTCGCGTTCTGCAACTTGGCCGCGAGCTGGCTCATCCGCTCGCCGCGTCGTTCCGCCACTACCGAGCCAGCGGCACCGGCGGCAGAGTCGGTGTCACGAAGGGTGGCGCTGACCGCCACGATCGCCGTACTCGCTCTCGTCGCGGCGGACACCTTACGCCTCGTCTATCTGCCGCTCTACGTCGTCCATCGTGGACTGTCGCCGGAATGGGTCTCGATCCTCCTGCTCGCTGCCGTCGTCGCCGAACTGCCCATCCTGCCGGTGTTGGGGCGCTTGACAGAGAGGCTCGGCAGTCCCACCACCCTCGCAGTTGTCTGTGCCGTCGGAGTCATGTCGTTCGGCATGCTCGCGATCGGCGGCGGAGTTGTATTCCTGCTCGTTTCCCAGGCGATCTACGGCGCGTTCGCCGCGGGAGTACAAAGCGTCGGGGTCGTGCACCTCGGCAGCGTCCTGCGCGGCGGCCTCGGCGCCGGCGCGGGCCTTTTCACCACCCTCTTGCAGGTCGGTGCCTTGACCGGCCTGGTCGCCCCGCTGATGGTGCCCGGCTACACGGGTTCGATGTTCGTCATCGGCGCGCTGTTCTGCGTGCTCGGCGCACCGCTCGCGTTGACCGGCAGATGGGCGTCCACCCGGAGGGCGGTCGCCCGGTCACAACCATAGGCAGCGGCGGTCGAGCCGCGGCCCCGCCGCGGGCTTCAACCGCGGGCCCGGCGGGCACCCCAGGATCCCCCGCACGCGGTCCGCGGGTGGCGCGGGCGGATGTCGGTGAGCCGTCACGCGGCCGGGGACGAGGTGCTGGCGCGGAGGACGAGCTCGGGTGAGAGGAGGACGTGGTCGGGGGCGCTGGCGGCGGGCCGGGTGATCTGGTCGAGCAGGACGGCGAGGCTGCGGCGGCCGAGCTCGGCGAAGTCCTGGTGGATCGTGGTCAGTGGGGGCAGGAAGTAGCCGGAGTCGGGCATGTCGTCGAAGCCGACGACGCTGACGTCGTGCGGGACGCGGCGGCCGGCCTCCTGGAGGGCGCGGAGCACCCCGAGCGCGATCTGGTCGTTGCCGCAGAAGATGGCGGTCACCTCGGGGTCGCGGGCGAGTGCCTGGCCCTGCTCGTAGCCGGACTGGGCGCTCCACGAGCCGGGCTCGACCGGCGGGACCCGCGCGCCGGCAGCGTAGAGGGTGCCGCGCCAGCCCTCGACGCGTTCGCGGGCCTCCGGCCAGTCGGGCGGGCCCGCCACGTGGTGCACTGTGGAGTGTCCCAGGTCGAGCAGGTGTTGGGTGGCCAGGCGGGCGCCGGCGGCGTTGTCGATGCGCACGGTGGGCACGGCGTCGTCGTCGGCGCCGCCGCCCACGCCGACGCTGGCCAGGCCGGAGGGCACCTGGACGAGGGCGTTGGTGACGGCGGACTTGGGGGCGATCGCGATGATGCCCTCCACTGACTGTTGGCACAGTCGGTCGACGGCTTCGAGCACCGAGGGGCGTTCCAGGGTGCGGATCGAGGCCACGGTGACGAAGTAGCCGGCGGTGCGGGCCGCGTCCTCGATCCCGTAGAGCATCGAGGCCGGGCCGAAGAGCGTGGTCTCGAAGCCGATGACGCCGAGGGTGCCGGAGCGGCGGGTGACGAGGGTGCGGGCGGCGAGGTTGCGCCGGTAGTTGAGCGCCTGCATCGCCTCGAGGACCCGGCGCCGGGTCTCCTGGCGCACGTTGGGGTGCTCGTTGAGCACGCGGGACACGGTCTGGTGCGAGACGCCCGCGAGCCGGGCCACGTCTCGCATGACGGAGCCGCGGGGCTGGGGCGGCACCGTGCCCTCGGCCTTGGCGGCCTGCCCGTCGTCGGCCGCCGATCGCTTCGCTGCCACATCGCCCCCTGAGACCCAGTTGTTACCGATCACAAGTTAGCGCTCAGAGGCCGCGTGCGTTAGTCCTTCCCGGTGGCAACGCATCGGCAACAGATCGGGATCATCTCTTGACGCGTGAGTAGAGAACGGTAACATTCTCGTTCGCGGAGGGTGACACAGGCCACTCCCGCGGCCCACGTCAATCTCCCCTGGCGTGTGGGTCTCGCAGACCTGGATACGGCCAGCAGCACGACGCTCCTCGTTCTCCCGACGAGGCGCGTCACGGTTGTCTATGTTAACGCTCACCTAGCGGAGTGCGCACCAGTTTCGTGGCAGGAGGATGCGATGCTCAGGAGATTGTCCGCGGCGGTGGCCGTCGGCCTGCTGGCCGCCGTCACCGTGACGGCGTGTGGCGGCGATGACGGTGCCGGTTCTGGCAGCGGCTCGGACGATGGGAAGATCGTTCTCGGGTTTTCCCAGGTCGGT